>CAXTNG010000001.1:0-23097 GCA_964245475.1 uncultured Sphingomonas sp.
GCGGGCGTCCGCCTGCTCCGATCGGCCGATCAGCCCGGTCGGCAGGTGCGCGAGAATCGGCACCGGATCGGTCGGTGCGGGATCGGCGGCGCGGCCGACCTCGATGCAGTCGCGCTCGTCGGTGGTGCGCTGCGAGATCGCATCGTAGGAGCGGATCGCGACGATGCGTCCATCGGCGATCTCGACGCGCACCGGGCCTCCCGCGTCGGCCGGGAAGACGTCGATCACGTCGCCGCGAATCGCGACCTCGCCGGGCTCGTCGACGCGATCGTCGGCCCAATAGCCGATCTGCTCCAGCTCCACGCCAAGCGCCTCGACGTCGATCGCGGCGCCGACGGCGAGCACCGGCGGCGCGGCATCGAACTGCTCGGGTGCGGCATAGCGCTGCGCCGCGGCCTCCCCGCTCAGGATGCAGGCGAGGCGAGGCGGGTCGGCCTGGCCCTGCACGCGGCGCAGGCGCTGCAGCGCGGCGACGCGCCTGCCGGTGTTGGCAGGCGACGGCGGAGCGGCATCGCCAGGCAGCGCGTCGCTCGACGGCACGAAGATCACCGGGTTAGGCACGATCGCCGCCAGGGCGAGTGCGAGCGCTTCCGCCTGCTGCTCGTCATCGGTCAGGTAGACGACGTCGTCGGTGTCGAGCGCTTCTGCGATGGCGACCGCCACTTGGGCGATCGTCATGCGGCGGACCCGTGGGTCGCATCCGCGTCGCCGGGCCAATCCTCGCCCTCCAGCGGCGCCAGTGCGCACAGCTCGCGCTCGTCGAAGGCGAGGCGCAGCCGGTCGCTCTCGAACCGCACCGCGTCGCGGGCGACCGCGCGCAGCTCCTCGGCCACCCCGCCGATGCCCCCGGTCGAGACCACGACGTAGCTGACATTGCCGGTGCTGCACTCGACCAGCGCTTCTACTGCCTTGCCGACCGACTTGCCCGCGCTGTCGAGCACGGCCATGCCGGCGATGCCGGTGGCGGTGAACAGGCTCGGCGAGGCCGAGCGGCGGCTGCGCTGCTTGGCGGTGTCGGCACCGCCTTCATAGACGCGCTGGCGGCCGAGCCAGCGCCAGATGCCGACCAGGTTGACGACCGTCAGGAAGCCGTTGCTCGCGAGCAGATTGGTCTGGCCCGAATTCGCGCCGATGACGCACCAGCAGATCGAGCCGAGTGTGAACACGACGAACCCCCAGCCGGTGACGCGCGCGCCGAGATTGGCGGCGGTCATCATCGCGGCGATCATGGTCGCGGCCGGCGCGACCCATCCGGCTATGTCTTCCACTTCAACCCCTTACGATGAGTGGCCCAAACGTGTGAGTGGCAGCGGAAGTGCCTAGAATTCGTCCGTCGCCCCGGACTTGATCCGGGGCTCCACGTCTTATGAGAGCCGCAAGAAGAAGCGGGACCCCGGATCAAGGCCCGGGTGACGAGCTGTGTGCGGCAGGCGTGGTTCTTTCACTTCGTTGGTGCTCCGCCAGCACCGCCGCCAGCCCCGAGTGCGCGCGACGTTCGGCGGCGTGGGGAGACCAGGCGAGCAGGCCGTTGGGGCAATAGCGGTGGTCGTCCCAGCCGGGGTGATCGAGGATCGGGTAGAGGCACACCCCCTCGACCGGCACGCCGAGCGAGATGGCGACATCGACCTCGCAGAGGATCATGCGCAGCCAGTCGGCACGCGCATCGCCTTCGATGCCGGTCTCGGCGACGAAGATCGGGCGGCCGTAGCGGGCGTAGACCTCCGCCAGGATGCTGTGGAAGGGGCGCGAGAGCCGATCGTTCCAGGCGAGCGGCGGGCCGCCGTGGATCCACTGATTGTTATGGTAGAAGTTGACGCCGATCACGTCGAGCAGCTCGGGCCGCCCGCCGATCTGCGGCCAGATGCGGCCGGCGATCAGGTCCCAGCCCTGATATTGCGACAGCCGGTGGCCTTCGGCGTTCCAGGCCTGCCAGGGGCGGCCGGGATCGGTGACGACGTTGATCACCGGGTCGGCGTGGACGAAGCGCGCTTGCGGGTCCTCTCGCAGGACCGCTTCCATCGCCGCGATCGAGGCACGGGCGAGCTGGACCTTGAGTTCATAGCCTCGGCCCCGCGCGAAGGGGTTGAGGTAGCCCGCATCGCCGCCGCCCCAGGCGAAGAAGGAGACTTCGTTGACCGGCGCGTAGAAGCGGCGCTCGCCGGCTGGCGCGGGACCGATGTGGCGCGCGGCGGCTGCGGCGAAGGCGGCGAAGCGGGCGACGAACTCCGGGCGCCAGATGTCGATGTCGTCGGGCCAGCCGTAATGGAGCAGGTCCCAGATCACCTCGGTGCCCACCTGCTTTGCCGCGGCGAGCTGGGCGTCGAGGCTCGACCAGTCGTAGCGCCCGGGCTGCCGCTCGATCAAATGCCAGCGCAGGCCGTCACGAACGGTAAGGATGCCGTGGCTCCTGAGCTGTGCGTAATCCGCGGCGGCATGCTCGTCGTGGTGGCTGGCGGCGATGACATCGACGCGCTGCCGGTCGTGCGCCCGGCGGTGACTCGATGATTCGAACCCCCCCTGGATGAAGCTGCGGAACAGCCCCGTCGGCTTGGCGGGGCGGCGCGCTGCGAGCACGTCGGCGAACAGGCGCTGCCATTGCGGCACGACCGCGACGACCGAATAGTCGCGCTCGACCTTCGCTTTCAGTGCGGTGCCGAGCCGATCGCGCAGTGTCGCGTCGGCGAGGAGGCGGAGGATCGCGGCGGCGACCGCGGGCGAGTCCTCGTGCGGCACGAACAGGCCGGTCTCGCCGTCGCTGATCTGCTGCTCGGAGCCGTTGTCGCGGGTGGCGACGACCGGGAGCCCGGCCGCGCCTGCCTCGCCGATGACGTGCGGCATGCCCTCGCCGCGCGACAGCCAGCAGAAGACGTCGAGCGCGGACAACAAGTGCGGCACGTCGGCACGGTCGCCGAGGAAGTGCAGCACGCCGTCCAGCCTGAGCGCCTTCGCCCGATCGTAGAGCCGCTGCGCATAGTCCGGCATGAACGCGTCCGGGCCGCCGATGACGAGGAAGCGCGCGTCCGGCCGCTGCGCGTGGACGAGCGCGGCGGCCTCGATGAAATCCTCGACCCGCTTCTTTGCGTCGAGCCGGCCGACCCACCCGATCAGCGGTGCGCCCTCTGCGATGCCGAGCGCGGCGCGGGCGGGCGCACGATGCGCGGGGTCGAAGGCGCGCGTATCGACCATCGAAGGGATTTCGAGCGCGTGGCCGGGCCGGTCGGGCATCTTGCTTGCGGCGGCATCGCGGATCGAACGGCAGACGCCGACGTAGCGCGCGGTGAAATGCTTCGGCCCGGCGAGCGCTTCGGAGACGAGCCCACCGTGCTCGATCAGCGGCGGGCGAAGGTGGAGGCGTTCCAGCGCCGGGTAGATGTCGGCGACGTTCTGGCACGAGACAACGATGTCGTAGGCGGGCACCTTGCTCGCGAGATAGGCAACCGTGTCCTCGAAGGAGAGGTGATAGGGCGTGCGGTCGACGGGCACGCCCGCGGCCTCGAGCTGGTGGTGCGTTTGCTCGGGCATGCCTTCCTTGCGGAAGCAGGCGACGACCTCGATCCGGTATCTGGAGCGGTCGAGCGCCTCCGCGAGCAGCCGCACCTCGGTCTCCTCGCCCCCGACGACCAGCCAGGCGAAGACGAACAGGATGCGGATCGGGCGATCGACAGGCAGGCTCAATCGGGCGCCTTGAAGACGACCTGGAGAAAGTCCGGCCGCTCCGCGACCAGCCGGGCCATGAACGCCGGCGCCTCGTCGAAGGGCACGACGTGGGTGATCAGCTGCGCCTTGATCTCCGGCCCGCGGACGAGGAGCAGCTTGATCGTCTCGTTTGCAAGCCGCTTTTTACCCCACTGGAAGCCCAGCCCGCGCGGCACGCGGTTGATCTGGGCGCAGCGCAGGTTGAGGCCGTTGTGGTGGAACTCCTCGCCGAGCCTCAAGCGGTCGGCGCCGCCCTGGTAGAAGGCGAGGTCGATCACCGTACCCTGCGGCCTGAGCGCGCGCATCGCATTGTGCAGACTGGCCGAGTCTGCGCGCGTCTGGAACACGACGTCCGCGCCGCGGTCGTCGCCGCCATGGTGCCAGCGCGCCTTGGCGTGCGCCCAGGCGTCGTCCTCGGTCATCGCGGTCAGGCCGAGGCATTCGGCGCGTAGTCGGCGGAAGGGTGATGGGTCGGTGATCACCACCTCGCTCGCGCCCGCCCCTTGCGCGAACAACGCGGTCAGCATGCCAACCACCCCCGCGCCGATAACCAGCGCCGGTCGGCCGCGGATGCCGTCGCCCAGGTTCACGACATTGGGTCCGAGCAGCTCGGCATCGGCGTGGAGGATGCCGTTGGCGGCAATCGGCCCCATCTGCGCGACGTAGATGCCGAGGATCGGGTTGAGCTCGGGCGGGAGCTTGACCAGCAGCTCGTGGAACGGGTCGGCGGTGTGGCCGGTCTTGTGGCCGAAGGTGCAGCCGACGACGTCGCCGGGTGCGTAGTCGTAGGTGCGCGACTCCGACACGCGCGCGCATTCCATGTAGCCGAGGAACGGCACGGGGTAGTGCGCGCCCGCCTCGCCGGGGATGAACACGCTGCGCCCCGCGTCCCAGCGCGAGTGGAGATATGGGTTGCTGCCCTTGAGGAAGGTGAGTTCAGTGCCGGCGGAGAAGCCAGTGTAGAGCAGGTCGAGGCGGACGAGGTGCTCGCCGGGAGGCGCCTCGTCATAGCCGAAGTGGGTCGCGGCCTGCCCCTGCCGTTCGACGCCGAGCGAGCGGACGTGACGGTGCTCAGACATGAGCCGGCTCGCGGGCGGGTGCGACGTCGATCACGCGGCCCTCCTGCGCGGATCGCTCGATCGCGAGCGCGAGGCGCAGCGTCGTCAGCGCTTCGGGATAGGGGCAACGGATGCGGTTCTCCTTGCCCTGGACCGCGTCGATGAAGTCGCGGTCCTCATGCCACACCGGATCGCCGCGGTTGCCGCGCACCGGCCGGCCATGGCCGACGTCGATCATCACGTCATGGTCGGTCAGCTCGACCGCGAGCCGCTCGCCGAACAGGTGCAGCCCGACGCGGTGATTCCAGCCGAGCAGGCACGTCGAGGCGAAGTTCGCGATCGCGCCGCTCGCGAAGGTGAGCGTCGCGGTGCTGGTGGTCGCCACGTCGAGGTCGGGGAAGTCGGGGCGGGCGACATGCCCCGCCTGGCCATAGACGCGCACCACGTCGCCGACGAGGAAGCGGGCGAGATCGACCAGATGCGTGGTCTGCTCGAGCATCTGGCCGCCCGAAGCATCCTTCTTCCACCACCAGCGCGGCGGCGGGGTGGAATCGAGCCAATAGCCGGACAGCAGGCGGGCGGGGGTGTGGGCGAGCAGGCCGCGCACCTCATCGACCGTGTCGAGGTAGCGCCAGTGATAGCCAACCGCAGTCACCAGCCCCTGCCGCTCGACCGACGCCGCAACGTCCTCTGCGGTGCCGATGTCGAGCGCCACCGGCTTCTCGACGAAGAAGGGCAGGCCCTTGTCGAGCGCGATCCGCTCGGGTTCGCCATGCGCGAAGGGGGGCACGCAGATGTAGAGCGCGTCGAGCGCCACTTCCTCGACCATCCGTGCCGCCCCGTCGAACGCCCGCGCGCCGAAGCGCGCCGCGGCCTCGGTTGCGCGGCCGAGATCGACGTCAGCGACCGCGGCGATCTCGACGTCGTCGAACTGTTCCAGCACGCCGAAATGCCGGTGTGCGATGCCGCCGGCTCCGATGAAGCCGATCCTTGTACGCTCCACGCGTGCTCCTTGTTGTGTCTCGATCGCGGCGTAGACCGCTCGGGTGCCTTCGACCATTTGGCCGACGGTGAAGTTGGCGCGCTGCCGCTCGCAGCCGGCCTGGCCCATGGCGGTCAGGCGCTCACGGTGGCCGAGCAGCTCAACGATCGCCGACGCGAAGCTCTCCGCATCGGCCACAACGAGACGGCCGGTCACGCCGTCCTCCACCGCTTCCGCATTGCCGGGGGCGTCGGTCGCGACCACCGGCAGGCACGCGGCCATAGCTTCCAACGCGACCAGCGGCAGCCCCTCGAAGGCGGAGGGGAGGACCAGAAGGTCGGCGAGCGCCATCAGGTCGGGCACGTCGCTGCGCGGCCCCAGCATGCGTACGCTGCCGGCAAGTCCGCGCTGCGCGACCTCGCGTGCGATCGGGATCAGCAGCGGGCCATCCCCGGCCAGTAGCATTGTCATGTCGGGACAAGCCGAGTGGATCGCGGGCAGTGCGTCGAGCAGCAGCGCGTGCCCCTTCTGCTCGGCGAAGCGCGCGACCATGAGCAGCACCGGCCCGTCGCCGAGGCCCCATTCGGCTCGCAACGCGGCGCGATCCCGCGACGGCGCACGCGCCGCGACGCCGTTGCGGACGGTGGCGATTAGCGCCGGGTCGATGCCCGCTGCCCGATGGCTGTCCGCGACCGCGTCCGACACGCAGATCAGCCGGTCGACCTCGTGCGCATGGGCGAAATGCTCCTGCCGCTCCGCCTCGTCGGTCAGCAGGTACGGCAGATGCTCGGTACGCACGACGGGCACGCCGGCCGCTCGCGCGGCGCGGACGGCGCCATGGCCTTCCCAGCCGATCCCCGCATGAACGTGGAGCAGATCGGGCTGCGTGCGCTCCAGCCAGCGGGCGAGCGCGCCCTCGTCGTCGCCGATCGCCTTGACGGCGTGCCCCGCCGATACCGCACGCTCGATCAGCCCGGTGCCGGGCCGCGCCGCGACGGTGATCTGCTCCACGTTGAGCCCGTCAGCCAGGGCAAGGAGGTGGGCTCCGACGCCCGAGGGATTCGGGCTGTCGGTCAATAAGCACAGCCTTGTCACTTTGGCGCAGTCATTCGGCGGCGGACAGTACCGGCGTCACCCGTTCACGCAAGCGGCGATAGGTCGCGAGCGCCTGCCCGACAACCTGATCCATGTTATAGTATCTGTATGTCGCGAGCCGCCCGACGAAGGTCACGTCATCCTCGGCATCTGCCAGCGCCTCGTAGCGCTTGAACAACGCCTGGTTCTCCGGCCGCGGGATCGGATAATAGGGATCGCCCTCCGCCGACGGGAATTCGTAGGTGATGCTGGTCTTCGCGTGGACTTGGCCGGTCAGGTGCTTGTATTCGGTGATGCGGGTCTGCGGCACGGCTTCGTCGGGATAGTTGACCACCGCCACCGGCTGGAACTGCGCCACGTCGCGCGTCTCGTGGCGGAACTGTAGCGAGCGGTAAGGCAGCTTGCCGAAGCGGAACTCGAAGAACTCGTCGATCGGGCCGGTGAAGACGATGTGGTCGCAGTCTACGCGGTCGATCACATCGGCATATTCGACGCCGAGCTTGACCTCGATGTTGGGGTGGCCGAGCATCGCCTCGAACATCTTCGTGTACCCCTCCGCCGGCATCGCCTGGAAGCGGTCGGCGAAATAGCGGTCGTCGGTGTTGGTGCGCGTCGGCACCCGCGCGGTGACCGCCTTGTCGAGCTCGGACGGATCGAGCCCCCATTGCTTGCGCGTATAGCCGCGGAAGAAGGTCTCGTAGAGCTCGCGCCCGACGGCGGACACGACGACGTCCTCGGATGTGCGGACCACGCCGACCGGCTCGGCACGGGACGCAAGAAATGCGGCGGCCTCGTCGTCGGTCGAGAGCTGCAGGCCGTAGAGCGCGTTGATCGTGGTACGGTTGATCGGGATCGGCACGAGCTGCCCGCGCACCTCGGCGAGGACGCGATGCTCGTAAGGCCGCCATGCGGTGAAGCGCGAGAGGTAGTCGAACACTTCGGCCGAGTTGGTGTGAAAGATGTGCGGGCCGTAGCGGTGGATCAGCACGCCGGCGGCGTCATGCTCGTCGTACGCATTGCCTGCGACATGCGGACGGCGGTCGATCACCAGCACGCGCTGGCCCGAGTCCGCCGCGAGCCGCTCGGCGAGCACCGCACCGGCGAAGCCTGCGCCGACAACCAAAGTGTCATAGTGCGGGCGGCTCGGTACCCGCCGGACCGGCGCCGGAGGCTCGCCTGCGATCACGCGGTCGATCTCGGCGGCCATCGCCGCCTGCGTGCGGTCCCAGGATTGGCTGGCGAGCAGCCGATCGGCCTCTTCGCGCCAGGTGCCGGTTGGCGGCAGCTTGAGTGCCGCTGCGCACGCCGCGATGAAGGCCCTGGCGTCACCCGCGATCGCCACCGCCTCAGCGTCGCCATAATGACGGATCACGTCGGTGATCGGCGTAGACACCACAGGCTTGCCGGCCGCGAGATACTCGGGCGTCTTGGTCGGGCTGATGAAGCGCGTCGCCTCGTTGATCGCGAACGGCATCAGCGCGACGTCCCATCCGGCGAGATAGGCGGGCAGGTCGGCGTAGCTGCGCGCGCCGAGCCAGTGAATATTGGCGCGGCGCGGCAGCTGCGCGGGGTCGATCTTGGCGACCGGGCCGATCATCACCAGCGACCAGTCCGGCCGGGCGGCGGCAACCGCGTCGATCAGCTCGAGGTCGATGCGCTCGTCGATGACGCCGTAGAAGCCGAGCTTCGGCCCGGAGATGCCGCGCTGGTCCCCGGCCTCCGCGACCGCGCCGCGTGCCTTGTTAAAATGGTCGACCTCGACTGCGGAGGGAAAGGGGTGCACGTCGGGGTGCCGCCGGCGCTTCGCCTCGTACAGGCTGTAGCCGCCGGTGAAGACCAGGTCGGCCCTTTCCAGCAGCCGCGCCTCGTGCTCGACCAGCTGCGGATCGGCGAAGCGGAACGCCGACAGCTCGTCCATGCAATCGTAGACCACCGCTTCCGCAGCGAGGTGCCCGGCGAAAGCGAACATCATCGGCGTGTAGAACCATAGCAGTGGCTCGGCGCGCAGGCAGGTGGACGCGAACTGGTCGAGCAACTCGCGCAAGCCGCGCTCGACGTCCTCGCGGCCCCACCAGTGCGGCAGCCGCGGCCGCAGCGCGACCACCTTGTCGACCGGAAAGGCGTGGTGCTCCAGATAGGGCAGCGGGTGGTCGCACGGGATATGCTCCTCCCACACGAACACCGGGCGGTCTTTGGCAAAGCGGCGCAGGAGATGCTGCGGGCGCTGCGTCACGAAATCCCAGCGCAGATGCGAGAAGCACAGGAGGGGAGCGGGATTACGATGAGGGGATTGATCAGGGATGCGGCCGGCGCTGACGGGGAGAAATCCTGATCCGTGCACGCGTTTCCCCAATCTCATCCTGGTCCGGCAGCGACTCGCTTAAGGCGAGGTGCCTAGGTTCGGGGGTAACGCTTGTCTCTGCTTCATGTTGCATGGCGGCGTAATCAGCCGCCGCAGCCGGGCGACGCTGTGCGGCCAGGTCCAGCGTTCCAGCACCGCCGCACGCGCGTCGAACACGTGGGCGCGCTCGCGCATGTCCATGATCATCTCGGCGAAGCGATCGGCAGGGGCGGTGATGCCCGTCTCCGGCGTGATGAACTGCAGCCCGCACGACAGCCCGGCATTGGCGAGCACCGGCAGCCCGGCGAGCATGTATTCGGTCAGGATCGCGGGCGCGCCATCGTCCACCCCGCAGACCACGCCGAACTTCGCCCGGTTCATCAGCCGGTTGACCTCGTCGAAGGGCACGCCGGGCGGGCCGACGAACTCGACGGCGAGGTTGCGCTCCGCTGCCTGGCGGCGCAACTCCTCGCCCATCTCGCCATAGCCGAAGACGCAGAGCGCGCGAACGCCGCGAGAGCATCGGTCGAGCGCGTCGAAGAGGATGTCGTGCCGCTTGTAGGCCTGCGCCGCGGCGACGTAGATCAGGTCGACGTCCTTGGGCGTGCCGAGCGGCCGGAACTGGTCGGTCGCGGCGAACTCCGGTCCGATCGGCATGATCGCAGTCGCCATGCCGGGGTGGCGTTTCTCGACTGCGTCCGACTGCCACTCGGCACCGGTGATGACTAGGTCGAAGTGCCGGCTCACCTCCGGCGGCACGCGTAGCGCGGGTGCGTCGATCGAATTGTAGAGGATGACGCTGTTTGCGCACGCCTCCAGCAGCTCGGGTGCCACGCCGAGCCCCAGCACGACGAGGATATGGGGCGCGCCGAAGGTGCGGACGAACTCGACCATCTCGACCGATGCGAACGGCGCGCCCTCTCGATCGAGCCGGAAGGCGCGGCGGGCTAGGGCGGGGCTTTCGCGGCGGAACGGCGGCGGCGTGCCGGCGCGCCAATGGTGCCAGATTTCGGCGCTGTCGACGACGCCGGCTGCAACCAGCGCGAGCGGGAGCCGTTCGAGGTAGCCGCCGACGACCTCCGGCGGAGGTGCGTCGCCGAGCGGCCAGGGCTCCTCGCCGGGCGGCAGCGACCGCCAGCGCGCGCGAGCCTGCTCGGAGGTCGGTGGGTGATCGGCCGGCGGCCAGCCGTCGACCCAGTCGCTGATCACGACGACCGACGGGCGCGGCGTCAGCGGGGCTGGTTGAATGTGAATCAAGGGAACTCCGCCGGCGTCGCAAGCGATATTCGGTTGCTGGTGCGCTGCAACTGAACCATCCCCGTCACCCCGGCCTTGAGCCGGGGTCCCGCTTCTGCCCGCCAAAAGAAGAAGCGGGACCCCGGGTCAAGCCTGGGGCGACGAACGAGAGGTAGCGATCAGCTTATGCGGCGGGACCATCGTTCCGTCCGGGTCCAAGGTCGGGGAATCGATGGGGTTGAAGCGGTGCACGGCGAGCTGCTGACCTCCACTGCGAACCATCTGCGTCACTACCGTGCGATCGCTGCCGAGATCCGTGAAATTGCAATGCGTCACCGGATGGCGGAGCAGCCCGACGAACAGGTCCGCGCGATCGTCCGGCAGCCGGTCGAGCGTATCGCTGGTCATCAGCACCCCGCCGGAGCCCGCGGCAAAGCGGGCGAGCGCCTCGACCTCGTCGTCGGTCAGATGGTGGAAGCGGTCGCGGAGCAGCACGCAATCGGGGTCCGCGTGCCACAGGATGCGGTGCGCGTGATTGCGGCTCTGCAGGTCGCGCAGCAGACTTTCCGCGGAATAGTCGCCGTGCCAGGTGACCCCGACGTCGCGCCCGATCCGCACCGCGTCGACCAGCCCGACCGAGGCCCACAGCGGGCAGCCGCAGCCGGACAGGATCACATCGGGACCGATGCTGTCCCGGATCAGCTGCATCATCCGTCGCCATACCGCGATGCGCGAAAGGCCGGGCTGGCGCCACACGGCCCGCTCTGGCCCGTATTCCGCGCCGTGCAGCAGGAAGTCGGCCTTGATGTAGCGGGCGCCCCAGTCGGCGGTCCACGTCTTCAGCACATGGGCGATATAGGCGGCGGCGTCCGGGTGGGTAACGTCTAGGACGTAATATTCCTCGGAGCGTTTGTGCCAGCGGAACTCGCCATAGAAGTGGAAGGCGACGAGCGGCCCGCCTGTCTGCCGGTCGCCGACGACCCAGTCGGGATGCGCGGCGAAGAGCCTGCTGCGGTTGCCGACCAGGAAGGGCGCGATCCACAGCCCCGGCGTGAAGCCTGCCGCCGCCACCTCGGCGAGCAGCGGCGCCATCCCGCGGGGGAACTGCGGCTTGACGTCGAGCCAGTCGCCCATCTCCGGGGTGAAGCCGTCGTCGATCTGGAAGATGTCGAGCGGCACCTGGTGCCGGTCGCGGAAGGCGCGCGCGGCGGCAAGCTCGGCGCGGATCGCAGGCTCGTCGATCGCCGCGTAGAGGTTGTACCACGAGCACCAGCCGGTGATCCGCCGCTCGGACACCCTCGGCGGCAGCGGCGAGGCGGCAGCGACGCGGTCGGACCAGCGGCGCAGCGTCGCTTCCACCTCGTCGCCGTCGAACAGGTACAGCGGCTCGGCGCGGGTCTCGCCGGTGCGGTCGATGAGCGTGGCGACGTCGACCGTCGGCGCGTCGGCGGTGCCGGCGAAGCGGAATTCGGTCTGGAAACGGTCGTGGCGGTCGGCGCCGAGCACCAACGTGCCGCCGTCCGCCGCGACAAGCGCGGTCATCGCAAAGCCGAGCGTCGGCGCCTTGGCGGGCGGGCCGTCGTCGGGGGGCGTGCCGGGCGCAACGAAATAGCTGCCGTCCCAGCTCTGATAGCCGTTACGGAGGTAGCGTACGACGCCGCTCGCGGCGAAGCGCACGCCCAGGCTGTCGAGCGTGCCAAGACTCTCGCCTGCGACGTCGAGGCGCAGCGCGTCACCCTCCGACGTGATCGTCAGCGTCACCGCGCCGCCGCTATCGAGCGCCCAGCGCAGCGTATCGCCGTCCGCCACGGCCTGCGCGTGCGGGGGCACCTTACCGTCGACGAGCGGCGCCATCGGGCGCAGTGTTACGCCGCGCGAGGTCAGCTCAAACGGCACAGCGTATCTCGCCCTCGTCGGCGGAGCGCGCCGCGGCGAGCGCCAGCCGCAGCGTTGCCAGACCCTCGGCCAGCGGTACCGCGGGTGCGCGCCGCTCGCGAATGGCGCCGGCAACATCGGCCAACTGCGCCTGGAACACGTCGATCGTGCCGTTCACGGTTTGCGGGTCCGCCGGGGCTGCGGTCGGAACGAAGGTCGCGGTGTTCCAGTCGGCGAAGGTGCCGGTCATGCGCTCGGCATAGACGGACCACGCCTTTGCCCACACGCCCGGCGTCGCGATGTTCGAGGCGGTGAGCGTCGCGAGCCGACCGTCGTCCCAGCCGAACACCAATGCCGACACGTCCTCGCCGGTATAGCCGGGCACGTCGCGGTGGAAGAGGTTGGCGCGCTTTGCGTAGACGGTGTCCGGCTCGCCCATGAGGTGGCGGATCAGGTCGACCTGATGGATCACTTGCTCGAGCAATTGCCCGCCCGATTTGTCGCGCTCGCGCCACCAGGCGGCGTGCAAGGCGTTGCAATGGTAGCTGCCCTGGTACAGCCCGACGCGCCCGGTGTCCGCCGCCCGCCAGCGCCGTACTGCCTCGCCAAAGCGGTACATGAACCCGTTCGCCGCCACCACGGCTGCGGCGTCGGCGGCGCGGACGATGCTCTCGGCTGCCTCGATCGTGAGTGCGAGCGGCTTTTCGACCAGCAGGTGCAGCCCGCGGCTCGCCGCATGCTCGATCTCGCCGCCGCGCACGAAGGGCGGCAGGGTGACGATCAGCAGTTCGGGCGCGGCGGCATCGATCATCCGGTCGAGATCGACGAACGCCTCGCCGCCGTGTTCGGCCGCGAACGCGTCCGTTTTCGCGAGGTCGCGCCCGACGCAGCCGACAAGCTCCAGCCCGAGCGTCCGGGCGGCACCCGCATGCCGCGCGGCGATCCCGCCGCAGCCGAGGATGGCTATGCGCACGGGACATACCTCGCGATTCTCAGCATCCCCGTCACCCCGGCCTTGAGCCGGGGTCCCGCTTCTTCTTCTCGGGCGCAAGCAGAAGAAGCGGGGCCCCGGGTCAAGCCCGGGGCGACGAGGGAAGTGACGGAGGCAATATCCCTCATCATCATCAAAACGTCAGCATCGCCTGGAGCAGCCCCGGCTCGCCCCGATCGAGGCGGTCGAACAGCGCGGGCGCCTCCGCGAAGGGCGCCGTGTGGGTGATGAGCGGCAGCAGGTTCAGCACGCCCGCGTGCTGCAGCTCCACCGCCGTCCGCCACAGCCGCGGCTTGGACCAGCGGTGCTGGGCTTGCGGGTCGGTCCCGCTGATCTGCGAGCAGACCAGCTCGACGCGGTTGTGGTGGAACTCCTCGCCGAGCCTGAGACCGGGCACTTCGCCCTGGAAGAAGCCCATCGCCACCACCCGCGATGAATAGGCGACCGCGCGAATCGCGTCGGCGAGCGCAGGCACCGCGCCGGACACCTCGATGCACACGTCGGCGCCGTGGCCCGTGAGGTCTTTGATCGCGTCGACCGCCCCCGCGGGCTCGAGCGCCAGATGCAGGCCGAGCCCGAGCGCTGTCTCACGCCGCACCGCGTCGGGGTCGATCCCGATCACCCGCGCGCCGCTCGCGCACGCCGCCTGCGCGACGATCTGGCCAGGCACGCCCAAGCCCCAGACTGCGACCGTGTCGCCGATCCGGATGCGCGCGTCGTGGACGCCGTTGAGCGCTACCGCGCCGATATGGCTGAAGATGCCGATCCGCGGGTCGGCGCCCTCGGGGAGGACGCGCGAGCGGGCATAGTCCGCGGCGGCGACATGATGCGTCTTGTGGTTCCAGGTCCCGTAGACGCGATGGCCGACGTGCAGGTCGTGAACATCGGCGCCAAGCTCGACGATCTCGCCGACCTCTTCATAACCGAGATTGCGCACCGGATACGGCCAGCTCGGCGCGTCCGATTCGACGAACAGCCGCCGCGCCTCGTCGAAGCGGCGGTGCATGAACGGGCTGGTGCCGCGGTATTGGGTCAGCTCGGTCCCTGCGCTGATTCCCGAGAAGAGCGTGGCGATGCGCACCTCGCCCGCCCCGAGCGGCACGTCGGCCTCGTCGACGAACGCCAGCGCGCGTGGCGCCTCGAGCACCAGCGCCCTCACGCGATCGCCTGCTCGTTGGCGATCACCGCGCGCCGCGCCGACCCCTGGCTTGCGAGCAGCAGACCCACTCCGACGAAGTATAACCCCGCCATCGCGACGATCCCCGCGCCCATCCCGAACGCGTCGCCGATTCGCGCGACCATCAGCGGGGTCAGCCCCGCCCCGAAGAACCCGATCATCGTCATCATCCCTACCGCTGTCGCGCGCGCATGCGGCGGCACGACGTCTTGCATCGCCGCATAGATGCAGCCGTCGAACAGTCCCTTCGCCACGCTGGTCGCGACCAGCACCAGACCGATCGTCGCCGCGGTCCCGGCACCCAGCAACGGCAGCAGCAGCAGTCCCGCCAGCCCCAGCCCGATCGCCAGCGTCCAGAACCGCCCCACCGGCGACCGCTTGGCCAGCGTGTCGGCGAGCAGCCCACCCAGCGGCACCGACAGGAACCCCGCGATGTTGATCGTCGCCGATCCCACCCAGGCCGAGTTGGCGAGGCTCAGGCCCAGCTCCTTGTTGACGTAGAACGGTGCCCAGAACGTCACGCCCGTCGCCGCACCCGTCCCTAGTGCGAAGACGACGCACAGCATCAGCGCGGGCGGAATGCCGAGGACGATGCCGATCGGTTCGGCAGGCTTGCCGGCTTCGGCAGCGGTGTGGACGATCGGCGCGTCCCTGAGCGTCCGCCAGAGCACGATCGCGTGGACGATGCCGATGCCGCCGAAGATCAGGAACGGCGCATGCCAGCTCAGCCGGTCGGCGATGTACCCCGTCGCCACTGCGCCCAGTCCCGCGCCGGCGAACACTGCCGTCTGATGCAGGGAGAGCGCACGGCTGCGCGTCACGGGCCGGTGCCAATCGCCGATCAGCGCGGTCGCGGTCGGGTAATAGGCCGATTCGCCGACGGCGGTCAGCCCGCGCATCGCGAGCAGCAACGCAAAGCCGCTCGCCAGCGACGAGGCGCCGGTCGCCAGGCTCCAGAACACGAGGCCGACCAGGATCACCCGCGTCCGCCGCACGCTGTCACCCAGCCGCCCTGCGAGGAACGCGCCGACCGCGTAGATCCAGAAGAACACCGATCCGAGCAGCGCCAGCTGCCCGTTGGTCAGCCCGAACTCGCCCTTCAATTGCGGCAGCACCGCGAGCAGGATGTTGCGGTCGGCGGCGTTGAGGAAGGCGACCACCCACAAGAGGCCGATCAGCACCCAGGGGTAGCGGTCTCTCATCGCGCGTCTCCCCCGATCAGGATGACGCGGAAATCGTTGACGTTGGTCAACGTCGGCCCGGTGACGACGAGATCGCCGAGCGCCTTGAAGAAGAGGTAGGCATTGTTCTCGGCGAGATGCTTCGCCGGGTCGAGCCCGAGTGCGGCAGCGCGGCTGAGCGTCGTCGGCGTGACGATCGCGCCCGCGGCGTCCTCCGTCCCATCGATCCCGTCGGTGTCGCAGGCAAGCGCCCAGATGTCCGCTGCGCCGTCGAGTGCAATCGCGAGGCCCAGTGCATATTCCATGTTGCGGCCGCCGCGCCCGGCCTTGTTGACGACCGTCACCGTCGTCTCGCCGCCCGAGATGATCGCCCGCCGCGCGCCGTCCTTGCCCAGCCTGCGGGAGAGCGCCGCGTGGCTTGCGCCCAGGTGCCGTGCCTCCGCCTGCAGTTGGTCGCCGAGATCGGTGACCTGATAGCCGAGCATGCGCGCGTGGGCGTCGGCGGCGGCGAGCGCGTCGCGGGCGCGGGCGATCACCACCGTTTCCGCGCCGGCCAGCCCCAGGCTGTCTGCGGCAGGCGTCTCGTTCGCGGGGTCGTCGAGCGCCACTGCGACCGCAGGGGCAGGCGCTATGCCGTAGCGTTCGACGATCTCACGCGCCATCTCGAGGCTGGATGCGTCCGCAACTGTCGGCCCCGAGGAGACGAACGACGGGTCGTCGCCGGGCACGTCCGAGATGATCCACGTCGTCACCGCCGCATGCCCCGCCGCCACCGCGAGCCGCCCGCCCTTGACCAGCGACAGGTGCTTGCGGACGCGATTGATCTCCTCGATCGTCGCACCCGATTGCAGCAGTGCGCGCGTGATGGCCTGCTTGTCGGCGAGCGTCAGCCCGTCCGCGGGCGCGGCCATCAGCGCGGAGCCGCCGCCGGACAGCAGCACGATCAGCCGGTCGCCCGCCTCCAGCGTCCGTGCGAGGTCCAGTGCGCGGTGCGCGGCGCGTACGCTGTTCTCGTCCGGGTAGGGGTGCCCGGCCTCGATCACTTCGACGCCCTGCCAATCGGCACCGCTCGCCGGCAGATGCCCGTGACGGGTGACGACCAAACCCTCGATCGGCCGTCCCCGGCTGCGGCTCTGCGCAACCCGCATCATCTCTGCCGCGCCCTTGCCGACTGCGATGATCACCGTGCGTCCGTGCGGCGACAGGGGCAGCTGCTTCGGCATCGCGACTTCCGGCGACACCGCGCGAACTGCCGTCCCGAACAGCGCGTGCAGGTCGGCGGACACATGCTGCAAGGCCTCGGCGCTGGCGATGATCCCCTCCCCGCCGCTCGGACCGGCGGCATGCACGCAAGGCTGGCGCGGGTGGAGGCGGGGCGCCAGACGGGTAAGTTGGAACGCTGCGTTCCGGTTCACGCAACAGGTCACAACTCCCACGACAGCATCGGCCGCAGGTGCTCGACCAGGTAATCGATCAGCGTCCTGACCCTGACCGGCACCCCCTTGGGATCGGCGAACAGCGCAAAGAAGCTCATGTCGGCCGCCTGCCATCCGGGCAGCACCTCGACCAGCCGCCCTTCCGCAAGGTCGCGCTTGCACAGGAACGCCGGCAGGCTGGCAATGCCGAGCTCGGACAGCACCGCCTGGCGGAGCAGCAGCAGGTCGTTGCACAGCAGCCTGGGCGTGAACTCCACCGCTACTTCCGCGTCGCCGCCCTCCTTGCCGACACTGTGGAGCGTCCAGCGGTGACGCCGGTCGACCGAGCCCGCGGCGAGCAGGTCGAAGCGCGGCAGCTCGACGTGGCTTTGCGGCATTCCCTTCCGCTCGAAATAGCCCGGCGCGCCGAACGCGCCGCAGCCGGTCGAGCCGAGTTTCACCGCGATCAGCCCGGAATCCGCGAACGGCCCTACCGCCAGCGCAACGTCGAAGCCCGCACGCAGCAGCCCGACCGCGTCGTCAGTGAGCACACTCACCAGCCGCACGTCGGGGAAGTGCTGGAGGAAGTCGGCGAGCAAAGGACCGATCAGGCTCTGCCCGAGCACATAGGGAATCGCGATCCGCACCACCCCCTGCGGCACCGCCCTGCGATTCTGCAACGCCCGCTCGCCGTCGCGCAGCACGCCGATGGAGCGCAGGCAATAGTCGAAGAAGGTGGCACCATCCTGCGTCACGGTCACCGCGCGGCTGGAGCGGTGGAGCAACTGGACGCCGAGATGCTCCTCCAGCCGCGACACCCGCCGGCTCACCGTCGACTTGGGCTGTCCGAGCAGCTCGCCCGTCTTGGTGAAGCTTTCGGTCTCGACCACTTTCGTGAACACCATGAGGTCTCCGAGATCGAGCATCGTGTTGTTCCCTGGATACGGTGTGCCTTACCTCCGTTCGCCCTGAGCGCAGTCGAAGGGCAGTTCCAGGTACTTCGACTTCGCTCAGCCCGAACGGGGTGCGGGGATAAACTAACCTTCGTTGCATCCTAAGCAACCCAGCGTTGCGCGATCACTGGCTTCCGGCGAACCCGCCGTCCGCTCACTTTTCCGCTCAGACGAGGCGCGCGCACAGCGCCCGGTGAGGAGGGGACCATGATGACCAAGCTCGGCACCAAGCGGCTGCGCGCCACCCTGTTCGTGGCGGCAGCGGTGATCGCCCCTGCGGGCGTGTGGGCGCAGGAAGCGCCCGGCAACGCGCAGACCTCCGCGCAACAGACCACCCCCGGCGTCGCCGACGACCAGGCGCCGGCGAGCGCCCAGGAAGACATCATCGTCACCGCGACCAGCGTCGCGCGCCGCGCGCTCGACACGCCGCTGGCAGTGTCGTCGCTCGACAGCGAGCAGCTCGCGCGCACCAGCCTGACCAACCAGGCGGATATCCTCAACACCATCCCGACGATCAAGGCCGACGGCGGCGGCGGCGAGGTGGCGGCCAACGTCTTCGTCCGCGGCCTGCCGTCCGGCGGCCAGTATCAGTTCACCCCGCTGGAATATGACGGCATCCCCGTCCTCTCGACCTTCGGCCTGAATTCCTCGGCGTTCGACGTCTATTACCGCAACGACCTCGGGCTGGAGCGGCTGGAGTTCGTCCGCGGCGGCGTCTCCAACCTGTTCGGCCCTGGCTCGGTCGCGGGTCTGATCAATTACATTTCGAGGACGGGCGGCAACGAGCTCCACGGCACCGCGCAGTTCGAATATGCCGAACGCGGCCGTTACAAGGGCGACCTCGCGGTCTCGGGGCCGCTCGCCAATAACCTCTTCTTCGCGCTGTCGGGCTGGTACCGCACCGACGACGGGCCGATCAGGACCGGCCTCGATACCAAGGGCTATCAGCTCCGCGGCAACCTCAAGTACGAGTTCGGCGACGGCAGCGGCTCGGTCACCCTCTACGGCCAGTGGATCGACGACCAGGCGCAATTCTATTTGCCGGTCCCGCTCGACGGCACCACCCGCAACCGCACGCCGGGCAACGACGGGCGCCTCGTCTACCAGGTGATCAACAACCGCGTCGCCGGTCTGGGCTTCAACACCCCCGACGGGCCGTTCACGACCGAGATCACCGACGGCGTCACTGCCAAGGGCGGTCAGGTCGCGCTCGCCTTCGACAAGAAGTTCGGCGACAGCGGCTTCGGCGTCAACGGCCGCTTCAAATACTCGCAGTACAAGCACAAGTTCGGGCTGTGGGCGGACGGCGACGGCATCATCAACACGCCCGAGACGCTGGTCAGCTTCCTCCGCAACCGACAGGCCGCGCCGTTCGGGACCGCCAGCGCCGGCACTGCCGCGCTGTTTCCCGAGCTGCAGGGCATTCCGATCGGCAACGCGAACTTCACGTTCGTGGGCGGCGGCGCGGTGCCTGCGAACACCATCCTGTTCGCCAACCGTTTCACCGATCGCGTCCGGCCGATGCACGATTATACCGGCGAGTTGAACCTGACCTACAACGCCACGACCGGCTCGGTCGATCACGCCTTCACGCTCGGCGGCTTCTACGCCAACGCCCGCGCGAGGGATTTCAACGTCACCACGACCTATCTTGCCGAGTTCAACAACGAGCCGCGGCTGGTCAACCTCACCGTCACCAACCCGCTGACCAACGCGCAGACGATCATCAGCCGCAACGGCCTGTTCAACGCCGGCGGCGGCTACGTCAACAATTACCACAAGGCGGAGCGCTACGCGGGGTATTTCGCCGACCAGATGAAGATCGGCGACCGCTTCAACCTCGACATCGGCGGACGCGTCGAGCATTACAATGGCGACATCCGCCGCGAGCGCGTCTCCACCACGATTACCGACGCGACCACGCCCAACCTCTCCGCGGCGCTGCGCGACGTGATCTGGGGCACGGACGGCTATCTGACCGGCAAGGTTTCCACGACGGAATGGGCGGCGGCGGCGGGCGCGCTCTACAAGCTCTCCGACCGGGTCAGCCTCTACGTCAACGGCTCGCGCGGGTACTTCTTCCCGGAAGTCCGCGCCGTGCAGTTCCTGCCCACCACCACGCCGGTGACCGCCAGCGCGTCACCCGGCACCCAGAGCTATAAGGGCGAGATCATCAAGCAGGTGGAGGGCGGCATCAAGGTCAAGCAGCCGTGGTTCGACTTCACCGCCGCGGTCTTCTACACCAAGCTCGACAACCGCCGCGCGGTGCTCTTCCTCAACAACGGCACTGGCGGCTTCACCGAGCAGGTCAATCTGGTGGCGACGCGCTCCTACGGGGCGGAGGCCGAGCTCGACCTCAAGCTGATCGACAACCTCCACTTCAACGGCAACCTGACGCTGCAGAACGCCAAATACACCGGCTTCCAGACCGCGGGACTCCCCGACCCGACCCGCATCGGCAAGGACCTCGAGCGCCAGCCGGATCTCCTCTATAACGCCGGGCTCTATTACGATAACGACGTGATCGACCTGTCGTTCTACACCAATTACACGGGCGACAATTTTACCGCGAACACCAACACCATCCGGCTGAAGGGTTGGAACGTCGTCAACCTCGACGCTGGCGTGAAGCTGCGGGTGATGGGCGACCGCCACGTCCGGGTCGGCGTCAACGTGTTCAACCTGTTCGACACCGACGCCACCACCGAGGGCTCGCCGCGCCAAGACGCCAATCAGACGGTGGGCGGCGCCTATTTCGTCGGCCGCCCGGTGCTGCCGCGCCGCATCTCGGGCCGCGTCACCTTCAACTTCTGACTTCCCCCCTGGCGGGCGTTTCGCGACGCCCGCCGCTTTTGCTTTATCTCCGGGACGGGGTGGTATGAAAAGGTATTATTACTGACCTCGACCAGGCGGCCCGCCCCCTCCAGCGCGCCAATGACCGCGGCGGCTACACCGTGCCCAACGGCCGCGTGTACCCGTTCCAGTGGAACTGGGATTCGGCCTTTGTCGCGATGGGCTTCGACACCTTCGACCGGGAGCGCGCCTGGACCGAGGTGGAGACGCTGTTCCGCGCGCAATGGGAGGACGGCTTCGTCCCCCACATCGTCTTCTGGCAGGACGATGCAGGCTATTTCCCGGGGCCGGGCGTGTGGGGCACGAACCGCGAGCCGGTGACCTCGGGCATCACCCAGCCGCCGGTCGCGGCGACAGTGGTGCGGCGCTTGTGGGATTCGGCGCAGGCGGCAGGGGAGGGCGATGCCTACCGCCCGCGGGTCGAGCGGCTCTATGGCCAGCTCCTCGCCTGGCATCGCTGGTTCGCCGAGGTGCGCGATCCCGATGGCCGCGGCGTGGTGGTCGCGATGCACCCGTGGGAGACCGGCCGCGACAATTCCCCTGAATGGGACGCCCCCGGCGAGCCGATCGACGTGAGCGGCGTCGGCGAGTACACGCGCCGCGATACCGGCCACCTGGACGCCAAGATGCGCCCGACCAAGCTGGAATACGACCGCTACTTGGCACTCGTCCAATACGGCCGCGCACAGGGTTGGGACCATGCCGCGATCGCCGCAGGCAATCCGTTCCGCGTCGCCGACGTCGGCATGTCGATGATCCTCCTCCGCGCCAACCGCGACCTGGCGGCACTCGGACGGGCGCTAGGCCGGGATGTTGCGGAGATCGACGGCTGGATCGCGCGCGCGGAGGCGGGGATCGGCTGGTTGTGGGACGAGCGTGCCCGCGCCTGGTGCTCGCGCGACCTGCTGACCGGCAGGCACTCCGGATTCGTCACCAGCGCCTCGTTCCTGTCTTTCTACGCCGGCCTAGCCGACCCCGCCTGCGACACCGCAACGCTCCTCCACATCGAGCGGATCGCCAACCGCGTCCAATATCTGATGCCGAGCCTCGACCCCGACGACCCCGGCTTCCAGATGATCCGCTATTGGCGCGGGCCGGTGTGGGCGGTGGTCAATTGGATGATCGGCACCGGGCTCGCCGAAGCGGGGCATGCCGAATGGGCCGGCAAGGTCCGCGGCGACACGCTGGCGTTGATTGCGCGGAACGGCTTCTACGAGGCGTTCAGCCCGGTCGACGGCACGGGCAGCGGCGGCGACGATTTCAGCTGGACCGCGGCGATCTGGCTGGCGTGGAATGCTGACGCCTGAGCCTAATCCCATCGTCGCCCCGGGCTTGATCCGGGGCCCCGCTTCTTGTTCTTCTTCGAGCGTCGGAAAGGCAGCGGGACCCCGGCTCACGGCCGGCGCGACGAAGTATTTGCGGAAAGGTCAGCGCGCCAGCGCGATTGACAGGAAATCCGGCACAGGGCCGTTCCAGCCGTCGTCCGGGCCTTCTTCGGCCCGCACGTTGCGCGGCTCGGGGCGGCGGGCAGGGCGCTCGTGGCGTTCCTCGCGCGCCGGCTCCGGCTGGGCCGCCTCGACCTTCGGCTCGGCCCTGGGCTTCCGTTCCCGCTTCGGCCGCTCCTCGCGCGCGGGTTCGGCAGCCGCGGGCGCTGCATCGAGCCGCGGGATCGTCTGTCCGGTCAGCTTCTCGATGTTCTGGATGTTCTCGGCGTCGTCGGGCGCCACGAAGGTGTAGGCCGTTCCCGTCGCGCCCGCACGGCCCGTCCGCCCGATGCGGTGGACGTAATCGTCCGGGTGCCAGGGCGCATCGAAGTTGAAGACGGTCGACACACCCTTGATGTCGAGCCCGCGCGCCGCGACATCGCTTGCCACCAGCACGTCCACGTCGCCGCGCTTGAACAGCTCCAGCTCGGCGAGCCGCTGCGGCTGCTCCATGTCGCCGTGGATCTCGCCCGAGCGCAGGCCCGCCTGCTTGAGCACCTTGTTGAGCTCGCGCACCGTCGTCTTGCGGTTGCAGAAGACGATCGCATTGGTGACGTCCTCCTGGCGTAGCAGCGCGCGCAGCCGCTCGCGTTTGGCCGATTGGGACGCCACCGGCACCAGCCATTGCGTAATGTTGAGGTTGGTCGATGCGGGGCGCGACACCTCGATCCGCTTCGGGTTGTCGAGGAACTTGTCCGCCAGCTTCTTGATCGGTGCGGGCATCGTCGCGGAGAACAGCAGGGTCTGGCGCTGCTTGGGC
>CAXTNG010000001.1:23143-24470 GCA_964245475.1 uncultured Sphingomonas sp.
AACCCCATGTCGAGCATCCGGTCGGCCTCGTCGATGACGAGCAGCGAGCAGCCGTTGAGCAGGATCTTGCCGCGCCCGAACAGGTCCATCAGCCGCCCCGGGGTCGCGATCAGCACGTCGACGCCCTTCTCCAGCGCCGCCAATTGGTCGCCCATCGACACGCCGCCGATCAGCAAGGCCATCGAGAGCTTGTGGTTGGCGCCGTATTTCTCGAAATTCTCGGCGACCTGCGCGGCCAATTCGCGGGTCGGCTCGAGAATGAGGCTCCGCGGCATCCGCGCGCGGCTGCGGCCGTGGGCGAGGATGTCGATCATCGGCAGCACGAAGCTTGCCGTCTTGCCGGTGCCGGTCTGCGCGATGCCGACGATGTCCTTCATCATCAGCACCGGCGGGATCGCCTGCGCCTGGATCGGCGTCGGCTCGGTATAGCCGGCGTCGGTCACTGCCTTGAGCAGTTCGGGTGACAGGCCGAGATCGGCGAAACTCATGCAGGTGTCCGGATGGTGGGCGCGCCTGGGTGCCACGCCGACGCGCGGGGCGCTTGCGGATTCGCGAGTGAAAGTCAAGGTTTGGCGCTGGCGGAGGTGGCGTGTGCCTACCGTTTCGCCTCCAGCATCCGGAAGGCCGAGATCCGGCACCCCGCGCCCGATCGCGCGCGCACCGTGTCGCGCGCGGCGCAGACCTGTCCGTCGCTGCCGGGCTTGAGGTAGATGCCCGAATAGAAGTCCAGCGTCTTGCATTGCCCGTCGAGCTTGGCGCGCAGCCATTTGCCGCCGAACATCACCATGTCGAGGTTGCCCTCCGACACCAGCACCCCCGCCAGATCGCCGGGCGCGACGCACTTCGGCCCCTTGCGCTCGCGCCATTGCACCGGCTTGGGCGCGGCGACCGGCGCCATCTTCTGGACGCGCACGACGATGCGCTCGTGAATGGTAAGTTGCGCCAATTGCACATCCTCAGCTGCAACGGGCGAAGCAAGCGCCGGCGCGAGAAGGAGGGGGAGAAGGCGATAGCTCATGACGAAGCCGCCATCCCGTAGGGCAGGACGTTGAACGGATGATGAACTCTGATTAACCGCGTAAGCCATGACCCCCGCGCAATCCGCGATGCTCGCCAGCCTCTCGGGGGAGGTCGACGCCCGCGCGATCGTCACCGAGCGGGCGGCGATCGCGCCCTGGCTCGACGATTGGCGCGGGCGCTACCACGGCGAGGCGGCGGCGCTGCTCCAGCCGGCGAGCACGGCGGAGGTCGCCGCGATCGTCCGCGCTGCCATCGCGCATCGTGTCCCGCTGGTGCCGCAGGGGGGCAACACCTCGATGGTCGGCGG
>CAXTNG010000001.1:24480-52937 GCA_964245475.1 uncultured Sphingomonas sp.
GCATGAAGCGGCGGAGGCGCAGGGAAGGCGCTTCCCGCTGACCCTCGGCGCACGGGGTAGCGCCACGATCGGCGGGCTGGTCTCGACCAACGCCGGCGGCACGCAGGTGCTGCGCTTCGGCACGATGCGCGGGCTGGTGGCGGGCGTGGAGGCGGTGCTGGCCGATGGGTCGGTCCACGATGGCTTGGCGCCGCTCAAGAAGGACAATCGCGGCTATGACCTCAACCAGCTGCTGATCGGCGCCGAGGGCACGCTCGGCATCGTCACCGCTGCGACGCTCCGCCTCGTGCCCGCGATCGCCGCACGCGCGGTCGCCTGGGTCGGCGTGGCCGATCCGGAAGCGGCGCTCGCGCTGCTGCGTCGACTGGAGCGCGGCACGGAGCTGATCGAGGGGTTCGAACTGATGCCCGTCGAATCGTTGCAAGCGGTGATCGAGCATGTTCCCGACACCCGCTCGCCGCTCGGCGGTGCCCACGCCTGGCACGTCCTGATCGAGGCCGCGACCAGCGACGCGGCCGTCGATCCTGTCGCGGCCTTGGAGCCGCTGCTCGCCTCGGCACTCCACGCCGGCCTCGTCCGTGATGCGGTGCTTGCCGCCAGCGAAGCGCAGGCCGACGCCTTCTGGCGCATCCGCGACTCGATCTCCGCGAGTGAGCGCGCGAAAGGTCCGGCGACCCAGCACGACATCTCCGTGCCCGTAGACATCATGCCGCGCTGGATGGTGGAGGCGGCCGCCGCCTGCGAGGCGCGTTTCCCGGGAACCCATGCCAGCGGCTTCGGCCATCTCGGCGACGGCAACGTCCACTTTCACGTCCGCGCGCCCGCCGGCACCGACCCGCAGCGCTGGTACTGCGAGCAGGCGGAGACGGTCACCGCCTTCGTCCACGATCTCGTCGCTGCCGCGGGCGGTTCGATCTCGGCGGAGCACGGCATCGGCCAGATGAAGCTGCATGAGCTGGAGCGCCTGGCATCGCCCGCGCGCCTCACCGCCTTGCGCGCGGTCAAGCGCGCCTTCGACCCGTACGGGCTGTTCAACCCGGGCAAGCTCGTCCTTGCGCCCGGCGCGCCCACCTCATAGAGCGTCGCGCCATTCGTGCCTCTAGGAGATCGTAATGGCCAGCGCGCCGCTTCCCCTGTTCTACAACGGCCTGGAGCCGCTTTCGAGCGAAGTCCACGCCAACTTCCGCGTCCGCCAGCAGGATAGCGCGCCCTTTGTCGTCGGCCAGCATGCGATCCCGCTCACCATCGACGAATTCCCGCTTGTCCAGCGCCACATGCCGGTCGTCTTCTCGGTCGGCGACGACGCGATCCCGCTCGCGCTGATGGGCCTCAACGAAGGCGTCAACGTCTTCGTCGACGACGCTGGCAAGGTCATCGGCGACGGCTTCTACGTTCCGGCCTATATCCGTCGTTATCCGTACATGCTCGCCAAGCTGCACCCGGAGGCGCAGGAGCTGTCGCTGTGCTTCGACCCGACCTCCGACGCGATCGGCGCGTTCGAGGACGGCCAGCCGCTGTTCGAGGGCAAGGAGCCGAGCCAGCTGACCAAGGACATACTCGCCTTCAACGAAACCTTCGAACAGGCCGGTCAGCGCACCCAGGCGTTCATGAAGGAGCTGAAAGAGCTCGAGCTGCTGATGGACGGCGAGGTCTCGATCCAGCCGGAGGGCGCCGAGCAGCCGTTCCTCTACCGCGGCTTCCAGATGGTCAACGAGCAGAAGCTGCAGGAGATGCGCGGCGACCAGCTGCGCAAGATGAACCAGTCGGGCATGCTGCCGCTGATCTATGCCCACCTGTTCTCGCTGTCGCTGATGCGTGACGTGTTCGCCAAACAGGTCGGCCAGGGCAAGATGCCGCAGCCGCAGCTCCAGGGGTTCTGAGCCGGGCGCCACGCCGTTCGATGCTCGACGGGCCAAAAAATTATCGCGTCGCCGGTTGAATCCTGTGAAATATGGTTATATCGGGCGTGTACGGGCCGTGTCCCCCCTTTCGCGGCACGTACGGCATGCCCTCGGGCATGTCTCCTCCCTGAACCTTGGCCACCTCGTGTGCGAGCACGGGGTGGTTTTTTATTAGGCAGCCGTCATTCCGCGGCTTGCGGCCAGGCGGGCGCGGCCGCCTCGTCCTCCAGCGCGGCGAGCATCCGCTCGACCAGCGCCGCCGTCGCCGCGAGCTCCTTGCCCGGCCGGTCGAGCGCGGCGTCGAGGTAGAGCGTGCGGTCGAGCTCGACCTGGATCGCGTGCACGCCGCGCGCCGGGCAGCCGTGGCGATCGAGGATGTGGCCGCCGGCGTACGGCGTGTTGCGCGCGACCGCATAGCCTTCGGATAGCGCCGCCTGCTCGACCCGCGCCACGACATGCGGGGCAGCGGCGCGGCCGAACCGGTCGCCCACCACCACGCGCGCACGGCCGGCCCCGAGCGACGGCATCGAGTGCAGGTCGACCAGGACCGCCACTCCGAACCGCGTCTGTGCCGCGGCCAGCGCCGCCCCCAGCGCCGCGTGATAGGGCCGGTGATCGCGCGCGATCCGCTCCGTCACCTCCCGGTCTCCGAAGCGCCGCCGCCACAGCTCGGCGGCCTGCGCGGCGCGGCGCGGCACCAGCCCCAGCCCGCTGCGCACCTTCGCCGATCGCGTCGTCCAGCCGAGCGCGCCTTCGTCGACCCGCGGGTCGCGCTCGTCCTCGCCTCGGTTGAGGTCGATCCAGGCGCGCGGGCGAGTCGCGATCAGCACCGTCCTGCCACCCGCGGCGGCACGCGCCACCGCATCGACGTGCCGGTCCTCCAGCGCGACCAGCGCGCCTGCGGGCACGCGCAGCGCGTCGAGCAGCGCAGCAGGGTAGTCGCGCCCGGCATGCGGCACCGAAACCACCACCGGGCTCGCCGGCACGTCTCCGCCCAGCCGCTCGAAGTTCCTCTCGCTCACGCCGACGAGCCTAGGGGCGGCGCGTGCCCGCGGCAATCGTGCTGGAAATCTTAACCGCCGGTGGAGTACATGGACCCGCTCACGCCAACCGGGACCGTACGCGCGCGATGATCAGGATTCTGCTGGCCGAGGACGATCAGGTGATGCGCGAATATCTCACGCGCGCGCTGGAGCGCTCCGGCTATGCGGTCGTCGCGGTCGACCGCGGGACCGCGGCGATCCCGCTGCTCGAGCGCGAGCGGTTCGACCTGCTGCTGACCGACATCGTCATGCCCGAGATGGACGGCATCGAACTGGCACAGCGCGCCGGCGAGCTGTGCCGCGACCTGCGCGTGATGTTCATCACCGGCTTCGCGGCCGTCACCCTGAGGGCAGGCAAGGCGATGCCGCAGGCGCGGGTGCTGTCGAAGCCCTTCCACCTGCGCGACCTGGTGCTGGAGGTCGACCGGCTGTTCGAGGTCGGCGACGTCAGCGGGCTCTAATATCCCGGTTGCGCTCGCGGTGTGCGGCGGCTAGAGCGCGCCTCCTTGGGCGTGTAGCTCAGTGGTAGAGCACTGTGTTGACATCGCAGGGGTCGCAAGTTCAATCCTTGCCACGCCCACCATGAAAAGCCCGCCTTCTCTCAGTGAGTTGGCGGGCTTTTTGACGCCCGAGGACCTCGATCTTGCGGTTGCGAGCGACGCGACTTGGCTCAGTTTCCCGTAGACGTTACAGCCCCAGGCAGACGTATTTGGTCTCCAGATAATCCTCGATCCCATAATGGGAACCCTCGCGGCCGAGGCCGGACAGCTTGACGCCGCCGAACGGCGCGACCTCGGTCGAGATCAGGCCGGTGTTGACCCCGACGATCCCCGCCTCGATCGCCTCGGCGACGGTCCACACCCGCTTGAGGTCGCGCGCGTAGAAATAGGCGGCGAGGCCGAAGGGGGTCGCGTTGGCCTGCGCGATCGCGTCGGCGTCGGTTTCGAAGCGGATCACCGGGGCGACGGGGCCGAACGTCTCCTCGCGGGTGATCAGCATGTCCCTGGTCACGCCGGCGAGCACGGTCGGCTGGAAGAAGCGGCCTCCCTGTGCCGCGGCGGCACCGCCGGTCGCGACCGTGGCGCCATGCGCCAGCGCGTCGGCAATATGCTCCTGCGCCTTGGCGACGGCCTTGTCGTCGATCAGCGGGCCGATCGTGGTGCCGTCGGCCATGCCGTCGCCGACGACCAGCGCCTGCGTCGCGGTCACCAGCTTGGCGAGGAACGCGTCGTAAACCCCGGCCTGGACGTAGAGCCGGTTGGCGCAGACGCAGGTCTGGCCGGCGTTGCGGTATTTGGACGCGATCGCGCCGGCGACCGCCGCATCGAGGTCGGCATCGTCGAACACGATGAAGGGCGCGTTGCCGCCGAGCTCCAGGCTCAGCTTCTTGATGGTCGGCGCCGACTGGGCATAGAGCGCGGCACCCACCTCGGTCGAACCGGTGAAGCTCAACTTGCGCACGACCGGGCTCGCGGTCAGCGCCCCGCCGATCGCGCGCGCGCTGCCGGTGACGATGTTAAGCAGGCCCGCAGGCAAGCCCGCTTCCTCGGCCAGCACGCCCAGCGCGAGCGCGGAGAAGGGGGTCTGGCTTGCCGGCTTGAGCACGACCGCGCAGCCGGCGGCGAGCGCCGGGCCGATTTTTCGCGTGATCATCGCCGCGGGAAAGTTCCACGGCGTGATCGCGGCGACGACGCCGATCGGCTGTTTCAGGACGACGATGCGCTTGTCGGCGGCGTGAGCGGGGATGACGTCGCCCTAGACGCGCTTGGCCTCCTCGCCGAACCATTCGAGGAAGGAGGCGGCATAGGCGATCTCGCCCTTGGCCTCGGCGAGCGGCTTGCCCTGTTCGCGGGTGAGCAGCGCGCCGAGCTCATCCTGGTGGGTCATCATCAGGTCGAAGAAGCGGCGCAGCACCTGCGCACGCTCCTTGGCCGTGCGCGCGGCCCAGGCGGGCATCGCGCGCTCGGCCGCGGCGATCGCCTGTTCCGTTTCCGCGGCGCCGAAATCGGGCACCCGTCCGATGGTCTCGCCGGTCGCCGGGTTGTCGACCGATACCCAGCAGTCGCCGGTCACCCAGGCGCCGTCGATCAAACAGGCTTCGCGCATCAATTCGGACATGGTCACACTCCTGCGAACTCGGGCAACGCGGGGTCGCCTCGGCACGCGGATAGGACGCAGCGGCGGCGAGCACCAGTGAAGCGTATCGCGCCAGAACCGAGCGCCCCCATCGTCGGATCGGAGGGCATCGCGGTCGAGGTCGCCGCGCATCTTCCGGACGGCAGCATCCGGAACGCCGCCAATCTGTTCCGCTTCGACGATGCCGGCAAGCTCCGCCCGCTCGGTATCCAACGGTGCGGCTGAGAACGCTCCGGCGATATCATCGTCGCAGTGGCCGCCAAGCACTTGCCCGACAGGGCACGGTGAGGCAGGGGACGCCCATGCGTATCATTGAGAATTTCATCGGCGGCAACCCGGTCTCGGGGGGCGCTCGCCGGAGCGACGTGTTCGATCCGAGCAGCGGGCAGGTTCAGGCGCAGGTGGCGCTGGGCGGGCTAGTCGAGCTCGACGCCGCGGTGGCGGCTGCCAAGGCGGCGCAGCCCGAATGGGCGGCGACCAACCCGCAACGCCGCGCGCGCGTGCTGTTCCGGTTCAAGGAGCTGATCGAGGCGAACATGCAGTCGCTTGCCGAACTGCTGTCATCCGAGCACGGCAAGGTCGTCGCCGACTCCAAAGGCGACATCCAGCGCGGGCTTGAGGTGGTCGAGGTGTGCTGCGGCATCCCGCATATGCTCAAAGGCGAATATACCCAAGGCGCGGGAACCGGGATCGACGTCTGGTCGATGCGCCAGCCGCTCGGCATCGGCGCGGGGATCACGCCGTTCAACTTCCCGGCGATGATCCCGATGTGGATGTTCGCTCCCGCCATTGCTACCGGCAACGCCTTTATCCTGAAGCCGTCGGAGCGCGATCCCTCGGTGCCGATCAGGCTGGCCGAGCTGCTGAAGGAGGCCGGGCTGCCCGACGGCATCCTGTCGGTGGTGCAGGGCGACAAGGAGATGGTCGACGCGATTCTCGATCATCCCGACATCGCGGCGGTGAGCTTCGTCGGCTCGTCCGACATCGCGCATTACGTCTATTCGCGCGGCGTCGCGGCAGGCAAGCGCGTGCAGGCGATGGGCGGCGCCAAGAACCACGGCATCGTCATGCCCGACGCCGATATGGACCAGGTGGTGGCGGACGTGTGCGGCGCCGCGTTCGGCTCGGCCGGCGAGCGCTGCATGGCGCTGCCCGTCGTCGTGCCGGTCGGCGAGGACACCGCGGAGCGGCTGCGCGACAAGCTCGTCCCCGCGATCCAGGCGCTGCGCGTCGGCACCGCGCTCGATCCCGATGCGCATTACGGGCCGGTGGTGACCGCGGCGCACAAGGCCAAGATCGAGAACTATATCCAGATGGGCGTGGACGAAGGCGCCGAGCTGGTCGTCGACGGCCGCGGCTTCACGCTGCAGGGGCATGAGCAGGGGTTCTACGTCGGCCCGACGCTGTTCGATCACGTCAAGACCGACATGGTCACCTACCGTGAGGAGATCTTCGGCCCCGTCCTGCAGATGGTCCGCGCGAACGACTTCGAGGAGGCGCTCGCGTTGCCCAGCGAGCATGCCTACGGCAACGGCGTCGCCATCTTCACCCGCAACGGCCACGCCGCGCGCGAATTTGCGGCCCGCGTCCAGGTCGGCATGGTCGGGATCAACGTGCCGATCCCGGTGCCGGTCGCCTATCACAGCTTCGGCGGCTGGAAGCGCTCGGGCTTCGGCGACCACAACCAGTATGGCATGGAAGGCGTCCGCTTCTGGACCCGGACCAAGGTTGTCACCAACCGCTGGCCCGACGGGTCTGTCCTGCCGCCCGGATCGCAGGACGGCGGCCCGAGCCGCATCATGGACGCCTTCGTCATCCCGACGCTCTAGGGTCGAGGCGGAGGGCGAGCCGACCGACGCATGACCAAGACCGCCACCGCCTGGGCCGGCCCGCTCGCCGGCATCCGTGTGCTCGACTTCACCCGAGTCCTCGCCGGCCCCGCGGCAGCGCTGGCGCTCGCGGACCTGGGCGCCGAGGTGATCAAGGTCGAGCCGCCCGGCTCGGGCGACGAGACCCGCGACTTTCCGCCGATCCGCGACGGCGAGAGCCATTATTTCCTGAGCGTCAACCACGGCAAGAAGAGCATCGTCATCGACCTGAAGAGCGAGGCGGGCGTCAAGCTGGCGCGCGATCTGGCGGCCCGATGCGACGTGGTGATCGAGAATTACCGGCCGGGCGTGATGGAACGGCTCGGGCTCGGCTATGCGGCGCTGTCGGCGCTCAACCCGCGGCTGATCTATTGCGCCATCTCCGGCTTCGGCCAGACCGGCCCGCTCAAGGACCGGCCGTCATTCGACATCGTGCTCCAGGCGATGTCGGGCGCGCTGAGCGTTAACGGCGAGCCCGGCCAATTGCCGACCAAGCTGGGCATTCCGCTGGGCGATCTGGTCGGCGGGATCAACGGCCCGATCGGCATCCTCGCCGCGCTCCACGAACGCAACGCTACCGGTCGCGGGCGGATGATCGACGTCAGCCTGATGGACGGGCTGATCGGGATGCTCGGCTATCTCGCGCAGCTCGCCTTCTTCACCGGCGAGGACCCCAGGCCCCAGGGCTCGCAGCATCCCAATCTGGTGCCCTATGGCATCTATCCGGCGAAGGACGGGTCGATCGTCATCGCCTGCCTGACCAACGGCTTCTGGGAGCGGATCTGTACCGCGCTGGGGATGCCGCAGCTGACCGACGACCCGCGCTTCGCCACGATCCAGATGCGGCGCGACAATCGCGAGGCGGTGAATGCGCTGATCGAGGCGTTCACCCTAACGGCCAGCGTCGAGGAGCTGGTCGCGCTGTTCGTCGAGCATCAGGTTCCGCACGCGCCGATTCTGGGCGTGCGCGAGGCGCTGGCGCAGCCGCAGGCACGCGCGCGAGAGATGGTGGTCGAGACCGATCACGCGACGCTGGGGACGATCCCGATCGTCGGCCGTTCGATCAAATTCTCCGACGGCGCGCAGCCCACACCGGCGGCACCGCCGGTGCTGGGCCAGCATACCGCCGAGATTCTCGGCGGCATCCTCGGCCTCGATGCGGAGGCAATCGCCGAGCTGCGCGCGGCGGGCGTTGTAGCGTGACCAGCCCCTTCCTGAAGGACGGGGCGGCTTATCCCATTCGCCAGGGTCGTGTACTCCGGCGAAGGTCGGAGCGCCGGCAGGTCCGCTGCTCGCCTGGACGGCCAAGGCTCCGGGCTTCCGAAGCACCGTAATCGAATAAGATACTCTCTGAAAGGGGAGAGGAGTTAACGCAACGAGTGGTAGGGCTTACGCCTTGCGCGCGATGCGGTACCGGTCGGTTCAATTCTTGTGCGCCTGGAGGCCTTCGCGCGTGAGGCCGTAGTCGGCCAGCAAACGACCGCGCTTGTCCCTGGGATTGGCGTCGAGCGTGCCTGCATTGACGGGGCGCTGCGCCGGTCAGGCGGCGGCCGGCGCCAGATCGCGCATGAGGGTAAGGACCGTGTCGGTCCATTCGGGTCGGCAGATCAGGAGATCGGGGAGGTAGACATCCTCCTGGTTGTAGCGGAGCGGGCTGCCGTCGGCGCGGCTGACGTGGAGGCCGTAGGCCGCAGCGACCGCGACCGGCGCGCAGCTGTCCCATTCGTACTGGCCGCCGGTGTGGAGGTAGATTTCGGCCTCGCCGCGGACCACCGCCATCGCCTTGGCACCGGCCGAGCCCATCGCCACCAGCTCGGCGCCGATCGCCTCGGCGACTGCGATCGCCTCCCGCGCCGGCCGGGTACGGCTGATCAGCATCCGCGGACGCGCGGCGCCGGGCGGCAGCGGGGCGGGGCGATCGGTCCGCAGCACGAGGTCGATCTGCGGCAGCGCGACGGCGCCGATCGTCGCCACCCCGCCGACCGCGAGCGCGACGTGGACCGCCCAGTCGGCGCGATCCTCGCCATATTCGCGGGTGCCGTCGACCGGATCGATGATCCAGACGCGCTCCTTGGCGAGGCGACCGGGGTTGTCCTCCTCCTCCTCCGACAGCAGGCCGTCGTCCGGGCGCTGCTCGCGCAGCGCATGGACGAGGAACTGGTTGGCGGTCTGGTCGCCCGCCTTGCCCAGCGCCTTCAGCGAGAGGAGCCCACTCGCGCGCACCTCGAGCAGCAAGCGCCCGGCGACATGCGCCAAGTGCGCGGCGAGATCGGCGTCCGATAGGCCGCCGGTGGAGGGGGGGGTGACGGATGTGCTCATTTCAGCGGCATGATCGCGCGGATAATGTGCTCGGCCGCCTGCTGCGGCGTCATCTCGACGGTGTTGACGCGGATTTCCGGCTGCTGCGGCGCCTCATAGGGACTGTCGATCCCGGTGAAGTTCTTCAGCTCGCCGGCGCGCGCCTTCTTGTAGAGGCCCTTCACGTCACGCTGCTCGGCGACTTCGAGCGGGGTGTCGACGTAGATTTCGACGAAGTCGCCCTCGGGCAGCATCGCGCGGACCATGTCGCGCTCGGCGCGGAACGGGCTGATGAACGCGGTCAGCACGATCAGCCCTGCATCGGTCATCAGCTTGGCGACCTCGCCGACGCGGCGGATGTTCTCGATGCGGTCGGTCTCGGTGAACCCCAGGTCCTTGTTGAGCCCGTGGCGGACGTTGTCGCCGTCGAGCAGGAAGGTGTGGCGGTTCATCAGGTTGAGGGTCTTCTCGACCTCGTTGGCGACCGTCGACTTGCCCGAGCCGGACAGGCCGGTGAACCACAGAAGCTTGGGCGTCTGGTTCTTGAGCCGGGCATGTTCGGCGCGGCCGATGTCGGTCGCCTGCCAGTGCACATTCTGGCTGCGGCGCAGCGCGAAGTGCAGCATGCCCGCGCCAACGGTGCGGTTGGTGATCTTGTCGATCAGGATGAAGCCGCCCAACTCCTTGTTATATTGGCCTGCGCGATTGTCGGTGTAAGGCTCGAAGGTGATCGCCTTGTCGGTGGCGAGTTCGGCGACGCCGATCGCGTTCAGCTCCAGCGTCTTGGCCGCCAGATGCTCCATCGTATTGACGTTGACCGTGTATTTCGGTGCCTGCAGCGTCACGGAGACCATCTGGGCGCCGAGCTTCAGCCAATAGGCACGGCCGACGTGGAGCGGATCGTCGTCCATCCACACTACCGTCGCCTCGAACCGGTCGGCGACCTGCGGCGGCTGGTCGGCGACGGAGATGGTGTCGCCGCGCGAGCAGTCGACCTCGTCGGCCAGCGTGAGCGTGACTGACTGGGATGCGACCGCCTCGTCCAGATCGCCGTCGAGCGTAACGATGCGGGCGACGGTGCTCGTCTTGCCCGACGGCAGCACGCGCACCGCGTCGCCCGGCTTGACCGTGCCGCTGGCGATCAGTCCCGAGAAGCCGCGGAAGTCGAGGTTGGGGCGGTTGACCCACTGCACCGGGAGCCGGAAGGGCTTCGCTTGCTGGCTGGTGGTGTCGAGCTCGACCGTCTCGAGATGCTCTATCAGCGTCGGGCCGTGGTACCACGGCGTGTTGTCCGACCTGATCGTGATGTTGTCGCCCTTGAACCCGGAGATCGGCATCGGCGTGAACGCCGTGATCCCGATCGAGTCGGCAAAGGCGGTGTAGTCGGCGAGGATCGCGTCGTATTTGGCCTGATCGTAGCCGATCAGGTCCATCTTGTTGACCGCGAGCACGAGGTTCTTCACCCCGATCAGGTGGGCGAGGTAGCTGTGCCGCCGTGTCTGCGTGAGCACGCCCTTGCGCGCGTCGATCAGGATCACCGCGAGGTCCGCGGTCGACGCGCCGGTCACCATGTTGCGGGTATATTGCTCGTGGCCGGGCGTGTCGGCGACGATGAACTTGCGCTTCTCGGTCGAGAAGAAGCGGTAGGCGACGTCGATCGTGATGCCCTGCTCGCGCTCTGCGGCGAGGCCGTCGACGAGCAGCGCGAAGTCGATCTCCTGGCCCTGCGTGCCGACCCGCTTGGAGTCCGCCTGGAGCGCCTCCAGTTGATCCTCGAAGATCATCTTCGAATCGTAGAGCAGGCGGCCGATCAGCGTCGACTTGCCATCGTCGACGCTGCCGCAGGTGATGAAGCGGAGCAGCGACTTGTGCTGATGCTGTTCCAGATAGGCGTTGATGTCCTCGGCGATCAGCGCCTCGGTCTTGTAGATGGGATCGGCAGCCACGTCGGCGAGTTGGGACGGCGCCATCAGAAATACCCTTCCTGCTTCTTCTTCTCCATGCCGGCGCCGCCGGCATCCTTGTCGATCACGCGGCCCTGCCGTTCGGAAGTGGTGGTGAGCAGCATTTCCTGGATGACCTCGGAGAGTGTCGCTGCCTCGCTCTCGACCGCACCGGTCAGGGGAAAGCAGCCGAGCGTCCGGAAACGGATCGAACGGTCGACGATCTCGGGCCGGTGGCCCATCACCTTCTCCAGCCGGTCGATATCGTCGGCCATGAACAGCTGGCCGTCGTACTCAAAGGTCGGCCGCTTCGCCGAGAAATAGAGCGGCACGATCGGCACGTCGTTGAGCTGGATGTATTGCCAGATGTCGAGCTCGGTCCAGTTCGAGATCGGGAACACCCGGATCGACTCGCCCTTGGCCTTCTTGGCGTTGTAGAGGTTCCACAGCTCGGGCCGCTGGTTCTTGGGGTCCCAGCCGTGGCTCGCGGTGCGGAACGAGAAGATGCGCTCCTTGGCGCGGCTCTTCTCCTCGTCGCGCCGGGCTCCGCCGAACGCCGCGTCGAACCCGTATCTGTCGAGCGCCTGCTTCAGCCCCTCGGTCTTCCACATGTCGGTGTGCAGCGCGCCGTGATCGAACGGGTTGATCCCCCGCGCCTGTGCCTCCTCGTTGTGATAGACGATCAGCTCCATGCCGCTCTCGCGCGCCATGCGGTCGCGCAGTTCGTACATCGCCTTGAACTTCCACGTCGTGTCGACGTGGAGCAGCGGGAACGGCGGCGGCGACGGGTAAAAGGCCTTGCGGGCGAGATGCAGCATCACGGCCGAGTCTTTGCCCACCGAATACAGCATCACCGGCTTTTCCGCCTCGGCCACCACCTCCCTCAGGATGTGGATGCTTTCCGCCTCGAGCCGCTCGAGATGGGTCAGGGTCTTGGGCATCGATTCTGCTCTCCCCGGATGCGGCGCAGCGTTCGCCGGCAATCCGATATCAGGTTACTCCAACTTGCTGCGCGCGCAGGCGAGGCGCAACCGCCGCCGTGCTGCTTGCGCGCGCCCTACGTAGCCGCGGCGGGGCTCATGCCGCGGCGTCCTCGATCGCGATCACACCCGTACCGGCGGCGAGCCAAGGCTTCGGTTGACTTATCCGGCCCCACGCGCACGGATGGGAGCGGGCGAGCAGCAATGAGACGAGGAAGCTGGTGGTGGCCGAGTCGACCTTCGAATCATCCATCCAACAACGGGTATGACATGTTTTCAGCAATCGTGATCGACAAGGCGGATGGCAAGCAGAGCGTCGCGCTCTCGCAGATCGACGAGGCGCAACTGCCCGAGGGCGACGTGACGATCGACATCGACTATTCGACGCTCAACTACAAGGACGGGCTGGCGATCACCGCCAGGTCGCCGATCATCCGGAAATTCCCGCTGACGCCGGGGATCGATCTTGTCGGCACGGTGCGCGAATCGGCCAGTGCCGACTGGAAGCCCGGCGACAAGGTGGTGCTCAACGGCTGGGGCGTCGGCGAAGGCCATTCGGGAGGCCTCGCGCAGGTCGCGCGGCTGAAGGGCGAGTGGCTGGTGCCGCTCCCATCCGCATTCTCGCCGAAGCAGGCGATGGCGATCGGCACGGCGGGCTATACCGCCGCGCTCTGCGTCGACACGCTGGTCGCTGCCGGGGTCGAGCCGGGCCAAGGCGAGGTGCTCGTCACCGGCGCGACCGGCGGCGTCGGCTCGGTCGCGGTGGCGCTGCTCAGGACGCTCGGCTTCTCGGTCGCCGGGTCGACCGGCAAGGCGTCCGAGGCGGAGTATCTGAAGCGGCTGGGCGCCGACACGATCATCGATCGCGCCGAGCTGTCGGCGGCGGGCAAGCCGCTGCAGAGGGAGCGCTGGGCGGGCGTGGTCGACGCGGTCGGCAGCACGACGCTCGCCAACGCCTGTGCGCAGACCAAGTATGGCGGCGCGGTGGCGGCGTGCGGGCTGGCTGGCGGCGCCGACTTCCCGGTGACGGTGATGCCGTTCATCCTGCGCGGCGTCCGCCTGCTCGGCGTCGACAGCGTGATGGCGCCCAAGGCGGTGCGGCTAAAGGCGTGGGAGCGGCTGGCGCGCGACCTCGATCCGGCGCTGCTCGACGTCATCGGCGCGGAGATCGCGCTCGGCGAGGTGATCGCCACCGCCGCCGACCTGATCGACGGCAAGGTCCGCGGGCGCGTCGTAGTCGACGTCAACCGCTGACAGGGCTGCCGTGCGAAGTGCCGATCCCGCGCACCGCGCCGGTGAGCCCGCATATGATCCTGAACTTGATCGCGAAGAACGTGTTGGAACTGCCCAAATCCTATTGAGCGGGCTGTCCGGGAGAGAATGACGATGTCCGATGCAGCACCGCTCAGGATGCGCTCGTGGCTGTTCGCGCCGGGCGACAGCGCGCGGAAGATGGAAAAGGCCGTCGCGAGCGACGCCGACATCGTGCTGATCGATCTGGAGGATGCGGTCACCGAATCGGCGAAGCCGGGCGCGCGGACGCTGGTCCATGACTTCCTGCAGGAGCAGGCGGGCGGGCGCGAGCGGATCTGGGTGCGGGTCAATCCGCTCGACGGGCCGCACACCCTCACCGATCTCGCCGCGGTGATGCCGGGGCGACCCGGCGGCATCATGCTGCCCAAAGTGGAGGGGCGGGCCGATGCCGAGCGGCTCGACCATTACCTCTCGGCGCTGGAGGCGGCGAACGGGATCGAGCCCGGCGCGACCAAGGTGATCGTGCTCGTCACCGAGACCGCCGCGGGGATGTTCACCACCGGCGACTATCGCGGCGCGCCGCGCGTGGTGGCGCTGACCTGGGGCGCGGAGGACCTTGCCGATTCGATCGGGGCGAGCGCGAACCGCAACGCCGACGGCAATTACGGCTTCACCTATGAGCTGGCGCGCAGCCTGTGCCTGCTCGGCGCGGCCAAGGCGGGCGTGACCGCGGTCGAGACGATCCAGGGCGATTTTCGCGATCTCGACGGGCTGCGCGCGCGTGCCGAGAAGGTCCGTCGCGACGGCTACCGCGGCATGCTGGCGATCCACCCCGCGCAGGTCGAGGTGATCAACGCCGCCTTCATGCCGAACGAGGACGAGATCGCTGAGGCGCAGGAGATCGTCGACATCTTCGCCGCCAACCCCGGCGTCGGCGCGATCGGGTACAAGGGCGGGATGCTGGACCGCCCCTATCTGGCGCGCTCAGAGGCGCTGCTGCGGCTCGCGGGACGGGCGTGACGGTCTCGATCGACGCCGACGCGCTGGACCTCGGCCGTTTCCTGCGCTGCGGCGATCGCATCGTCTTCGGCCAGGCCTGCGGCGAGCCTAGCACGCTGGTCGAGGCGCTGATCGCGCAAGGCGCGGCGATCGGCGATCTCTCCGCATTCATCGCCACCAGCTTCTCCGGCGCGTTCACGCCTGCGAGCGCCGACGCCTTCGCGCTGTCGAGCATGGGCGCGATCGGCGTGCTGCGGTCGATGACCAAGGCGGGCAAGCTCGCCGTCATTCCGGCGCATGTCAGCCAGATCGGCCCACTGATCGAGGCCGGAATCATCGGCTGCGACGTCGCGATGGTGCAGGTCAGCCCCGCCGACGGCCGAGGCAACCACAGCTTCGGGCTGATCGGCGATTACGTCCAGGCGGCGGTGGCGAAGGCTCGGGTGGTGATCGCCGAGGTGAACGACCAGGTCCCCTTCACCCCCGGCGAGCTGCTGCCGGCGTCGCGGATCGACGTCGCGGTGCATGTCTCGCGCCCGCCGGTCGAGGTCGCGCCCGCCGCGATCGGCCCTGCCGACGAGGCGATCGCGAAGTTCGCTGCGGCCTATATCGGCGACGGCGCGGTGATCCAGACCGGGGTCGGCGCGGTGCCCGACGCGATCCTCAGGCTGCTCCACGATCGCAAGGATTTGGGCGTTCACTCGGGCATGCTGGGCGACGGGCTGGTCGATCTGGTCGAGGCCGGGGTCATCACCAACGCGCGCAAGGCGATCGACCGCGGCGTCTCGATCAACGGCGCGCTGATCGGCACGCGGCGGCTCTATGACTGGGCGGACCGTAATCCCGCGATCCGTATGTGCAGCACCACTTATACCCATGACGCGAGCGTGCTGGCGCGACTCGAACAACTGGTCACGATCAACGGCGCGATCGAGGTCGATCTCACCGGCCAGGTCAATGCCGAGCAGGCGGGGGACGCCTATCTCGGCGGCACCGGCGGCTCGGTGGATTTCGTCCGCGCCGGCGCGCGCTCGCCCGGCGGCCGCTCGCTGATCGCACTCGCCGCGACCGCAAAGGGGGGCAAGGTCAGCAAGATCGTTCCTGCACTCGGCGGCCCGGTGACGACCGCGCGCAGCGAAGTCGACGTGATCGTCACCGAATATGGCGCCGCCGAGCTCAAGGGTCAGCCGCTCGCCGAGCGCACCCGCCGCCTGATCGCCATCGCGCATCCCGATTTTCGCGAGGAGCTGGACCGCGCCGCCTTCGCCATTCGCCAGAGAGGATATTGAGATGGGCGATGCCGTCCGCTTCGATGCGCGCGACGACGGGATCGCGATCATCACGATCGACCGCCCCGACACGCGCAACGCGCTCACCCGCGAGGTGCGCGAAGGCCTGCGCGCCGCCTGGGACCGCTTCGAGCGCGATCCCGCGCTGCGGGTCGCAATCCTGACCGGATCGGGCGATAAGGCGTTCTGCGCCGGCGGCGATCTCAAGGAGATGGTGGAGACCGGCCTGCAGGTGCCGCCGCACGACTTCTTCCCGCTGCCCTACGACAATATCGAGCTCACGAAGCCGACGATCGCGGCGGTCAACGGCGTCGCTTTCGCGGGCGGGTGGATGATTGCGCAGGCGTGCGACCTGTGCGTCGCCAGCACCGCGGCGCGTTTCGCGATCACGGAGGTCAAGGTCGGCCGCGGCAGTCCCTGGGCGGCTCCGCTGATCCACATGATCCCGCAACGGATCATGATGGAGATCATCCTGACCGGCAAGCCGATCACCGCGCAACGCGCCTATGAGATCGGCTTGGTCAATCGCCTCGCCGAGCCGGATGAACTGATCGCTTCGACGATCGCGCTGGCCGGCGAAATCCTTGACGGCGCACCGCTGTCGGTGAAGGCTGGGCGCGAGACGGTGATGCTGGCGACCGAGATGGGCCGCGCGGCCGCGTTGCAGGCGGCCCGCGCGGTGCACGAGGTCACCTACCGCAGCGGCGACGCGCAGGAAGGCCCCCGCGCCTTTGCTGAGAAGCGCAGGCCCGAATGGACTGGACGATAAGCCGATGAACGAGATGGCCGGGACGCGGCTCGACAAGACCGGTCAGGTCGACGGCGCCGGAATGCGCATCACCGGAGACCCCGTAACACCCCTCACCTGAAAGGGCAGCGCGCGTTATAACGTCATGGGAGCCGCGATCAGGCCCGGGCCTACGCTGATCCATATCTACACGATCGTTCGGGCCGTTTTCCGGCGTCCCCGCGTTTACCCTTGGAGAGCTGCGATCCGCGGCCGGGGAACATTGCATGGCACGTAGCGGAACCAAGCGCGAAGGCGCCAAGGTCAAGGGCGAGACGGCGAAGAAGGTACCCGAGCTGCCCGCCGGCGCCGATGCGCCGACCCATTACGCGGAGCAGCAGGGCGCCGGCGGCGAGACGCATCAAACGACCGCCGATCCGGCCCGGACGATGACCAGCCAGCAGGGCATCCCCGTCGCCGACGGGCAGAACAGCCTCAAGGCCGGCCCGCGCGGCCCGACCCTGCTGGAGGATTTCCAGCTCCGCGAGAAGATCTTCCACTTCGATCACGAGCGCATCCCCGAGCGCGTTGTCCACGCCCGCGGCTATGGCGCGCACGGCGTGTTCGAGCTGACCGACAGCCTGTCTGGCATCTGCCGGGCGGACGTCCTCGGCACCGTCGGGCAGCAGACCGAGACCTTCGTCCGCTTCTCGACCGTCGCGGGCAACAAGGGGTCGGCCGATCTGGCGCGCGATGTCCGGGGCTTCTCGGTCAAATTCTACACCCGCGAAGGCAATTGGGACCTCGTCGGCAACAACATACCCGTGTTCTTCATCCAGGACGCGATCAAGTTCCCCGACCTGATCCACGCCGCCAAGCAGGAACCCGACCGCGCCTTCCCCCAGGCGCAGACCGCGCACGACAACTTCTGGGACTTCATCAGCCTCAGCCCCGAGGCGTGGCACATGATCATGTGGATCATGTCCGACCGGACGATCCCGCGCTCGTTCCGCACGATCGAGGGGTTCGGCGTCCACAGCTTCCGCCTGCTCGACGATGCGGGCAAGTCGACCTTCGTCAAGTTTCACTGGAAGCCGCGCCAGGGCCTGCAATCGGTGCTGTGGAACGAAGCGGTCAAGATCAACGGCGCCGACCCCGACTATCACCGCCGCGACCTCTGGGAAGCGATCGACTCCGGCGACTTCCCGGTCTGGGACCTGGGCGTGCAGCTGTTCAGCGAGGAGGACGCGGCGAAGCTGCCGTTCGACCACCTCGATTCGACCAAGCTCATCCCCGAGGAAGACGTGCCGGTCCGGATCATCGGCAACCTCACGCTAAACCGCAACGTCGATAATTTCTTCGCCAACACCGAGCAGGTCGCGTTCTGCACCTCGAACGTGCCGCCGGGGATCGATTTCAGCGACGACCCGCTGCTCCACGGCCGCAACTTCTCCTACCTCGACACGCAGCTGAAGCGGCTGGGCGGGCCGAACTTCACCCACTTGCCCGTAAACGCGCCGCGCTGCCCGGTGATGAACTTCCAGCAGGACGGTCACATGGCGATGACCAACCCCAAGGGGCGGGTCAATTACGAGCCGAACAGCTGGGGTGCCGAGGGCGGCCCGCGCGAGAACCCGGCGAAAGGCTTTACCAGCTTCGCAGCGCCGATCGAGGGCGCGAAGCAGCGCATCCGGTCCGAGACGTTTGCCGACCATTACAGCCAGGCGCGGCAATTCTACCGCAGCCAACAGCCGATCGAGCAGAAGCATATCGGCGACGCGCTGACCTTTGAGCTGTCGAAGGTCGTCCGCGTCGACATTCGAGCCCGCGCGGTGTCGCATCTGCTCAACATCGACGCCGATCTCGCCGCGACCGTGGCGGACGGGCTGGGAATGGCGCTGCCCGATGCGGCAGTAGCGGCGAAGCCCACGATCGACCTGCCGACCTCCGACAAGCTCAGCATCCTCGCCAATGGCCCGAATAGTTTCAAGGGGCGCAAGATGGGGCTGCTGCTGACCGACGGCTCCGGCGCCGAGCTGTTCAAGGCGCTGACCGCCGCGCTTGATGCCGAGGGCGCGGTCTGGGAGGTCATTGCGCCCAAGATCGGCGGGGTCACGCTGGACGACGGCACCGCGGTCGCCGCGAAGCAGAAGATCGATGGTGGCCCCTCGGTGCTCTACGACGCGGTCGCGGTGCTGCCGTCCGCGGCGGGCGCGGCGCTGCTGGCCAAGGACGCCGCCGCCAAGGACTTCTGCGCGGACGCGTTCGGGCATTGCAAGTTCATCGGCTTTACCGGCGAGGCGGCGGCGCTGTTCGATGCGGCGCGGATACCGGAGATCGACGATGGCTTCGTGCAACTGGCGAAGGCGAAGGACGCCAAGGCGTTCGTCGCGGCGTGTCGGGCACTCCGCTTCTGGCCGCGCGAGATGACTGTCGATCTCGACGCTCAGGGCTGAGGAGTCAGCCCCGTCGCCGCCAGCGTCGCCCGGCGCGTCGCCCACAGGTTGACGGCGAGCCCGCCGAGCACGAGCACGGCAGCCAGCAGCTTCCACGGCTGCATCGGTTCGCCCAGCAGCCAGGCGGAGCTCGACATACCGAAGATCGGCACCATCAGCCCCATCGGCGCGACCGCGGCGGCAGGGTGGCGGGCGAGCAGCCAGTTCCACACGCCGTAGCCGAACAGGGTGTTGCCGGCCGCCTGCCAGAGCAGCGCGGCCCAGGCTCCCAAGCCGGCGTGTGCGACGCTGCGGCCGATCGCCGCCGGGCCTTCGAACAGCCATGCCGCGGCGAGGAGCGGCGGCACCGCGATCGCGCTGCTCCACACCACGAGCCCGAGCATGTCGATCGCGCCGGCCTGCTTTACGACGATGTTGCCTCCCGCCCAGCTGAACGCAGCGCCGACGACCAGCAGGATGCCGAGCACGTCGGCGTCTCCGCCGGTGTGCAGGCCGATCAGTGCGATACCGGCCGCGCAGAGCGCCAGTGCGGCGACATTGCCGAGGCGGATGCGCTCGCCGCCGAGCGCGACGGCGAGCCCGATCGTGAAGAAGGCCTGGATCTGGACGAGCAGCGAGGCGAGACCAGGAGCGATATGCCCTGCCATCGCGTAGAGCAGCAGCCCGAACTGCCCGACGGCGATCAGCAGGCCATAGGCGGCAAGCAGCCGCAGCGGCATCTTCGGCCGCGGCACCAGCCAGAGCAGCGGCAGCGAGGCGAGCGCGAACCGCAGGCACGCGAAGGTGAACGGCGGGAAGTGTGCCAGCCCGGCGTGGATCACGACGAAATTGGTGCCCCAGATCGCCACGACGAGCACCGCCAGCGCGAGGTGGGTCGGCGGCAAGCCGCCTGCGTGTTGCGGCGTCACAGCATGACGGAGCCGCGGAACATGCCGACGCAGCTGCCGCCGACGCTCGCACGGATGCCGTCATCCGTGCGCTGGGCGCGCAGCGACAAGTGGCTCTCGCGGCCCATCTCGACGCCCTGCACCGCCTTGTAGGCGAGCGCATCGCCGCCGGAAAGATGCAGGCGCAGCGCAGCCAGGGTCGCATTGGCGCTGCCCGTGGCAGGGTCTTCCCATGTGCCGGAGAGCGGCGCGAACATGCGGGCGCGCACGTCCTCGCCCGACAATGCGTACGCGAAGATCGAGAGCCGTCCGCCGGGGTCGGGATAGTGATGGGCGAGCCGGCGATAGGCGCTGATGTCGGGCGTGGCGTGCGCCAGCGCGTCCGGGGCGACAGCGGCCAGCACGAAGTCGACCCCGACGCTCGCGCATACCGGCTCGTGGGCGGCCGTGACGATCCGGTCCGGGGTGAGCGACAGACACGCCGCTATTCCGTCGACCGGCAGCGTCTCCTTGATCGTCAGCGGCTGCGGAGCATCGATCTCCGCGCCGCACACCACGCGCTGGTCTTCGATCAGCCGCACCTCGACCAGCCCCGCCAACTCCTCGAACCGAAGCACCGGCCTTTGCGTCAATCCGAGGCGTGACAGGACGAAGGCGGTGCCGACGTTGGGATGACCCGCAAACGGCATCTCCGCGGTGCGCGTGAAAATGCGCACGCGCGCGGTGTTCGCCGGATCGTCCGGCGGCAGCACGAAGGTCGTCTCGCTGTAGTTGAGCTCGGCCGCGAGCGCCTGCATCGTCGCGTCGTCGATCCCGACCGCTGCCGGGAACACCGCAAGCGGGTTGCCGCCGAAGCGGTGCCGGGTGAAGACGTCCACCGTGAGATAATCATAGTTGGCCAAGTCGGCGTCCTTGCATCGGATCGGGTTTGCGCGGTGCCGCCCTTAGGCCGCAGCGATGCGGCTGTCACAGGGCGCGCACGATCGGGCCATCATTTTAAAACAAGGGGCGCTTCGGCGTGACAAAGCGTGCACGCCGGCCATGTTTTCCGCGGACAAGCTGCTATGCCTCGGCGCGCAGACAGATGAGAGACCCATGACGATCGCAACCAAGGCAGAGTTCGGCGTGCCCGGTCTCGACGACATCACCGCCGGCGGGCTCGCGCGCGGCCGTCTTTTCCTGCTGGAGGGAAGTCCCGGCACGGGCAAAACGACGATCGCCACGCAATTCCTGATCGCCGGTGCTGCAGCGGGCGAACGGTCGCTGTACGTCACGCTGTCCGAGACCGAGGAGGAGTTCAGGGCCAGCGCCGACTCGCATGGCTGGGACCTGACCGGCATCGAGATCTTCGAGCTGTTGCCGCCGGAGGACCTGCTCGACGATCAGCAGCAGCAGAGTCTGCTCTATTCCTCCGACCTGGAGCTCGGCGAGACCACCAAGCGCATCTTCGAGGCGTTCGAGCGCGTGCGGCCCGACCGCGTCGTTGTCGACAGCCTCTCCGAAATCCTTCTACTGGCGCAGAGCGGGCTGCGCTACCGCCGCCAGATTCTTGCGCTGAAGCATTATTTCGCAAAGCATGGCGCGACCGTGCTGATGCTCGACGATCTCACTGCCGAGCAGAACGACCGCACCATGCACAGTATCGCCCACGGCGTGGTGCATCTGGAGGAGCTCTCGCCGGACTATGGCGCCGAGAGGCGGCGCCTGCGCGTGATTAAGTACCGCGGCCAGCGCTACCGGGGCGGCTATCACGATTTCCTGATCGAGCCTGGCGGCGTGCGCGTGTTCGCGCGCCTGGTCTCGGCCGAGCACAAGACGCTGTTCGACCGCAGCGTGGTGACGAGCAGGTCCGCCGAGCTCAATGCCCTGCTGGGCGGCGGCATTGAGCGCGGGTCGAGCGTCCTGGTCCTCGGCCCTGCCGGCACGGGCAAGTCGACCCTCGCCCTCACGTTCGTAGCGACTGCGGTGGAGCGCGGCGAGCGGGCCGCGATGTTCGTCTTCGACGAGGAACTCGGCCTGCTGTTCAGCCGCGCCAAGGGCGTCGGCATCGATCTGCAGGCGATGGTCGATACCGACAGGCTGGTGATCGAGCAGGTCGATGCCGCCGAGCTCAGCCCGGGCGAGTTCTCCGAACGGGTGCGCCGCTGCGTCGAGGTCTATGATGCCAAGACCGTCGTCATCGACAGCCTCAACGGCTACCAGGCGTCGATGCCCGAGGAACAGGCGCTGATCCTCCACATGCACGAGCTGCTGCAATATCTGAACCGCCAGGGTGCCTCCACCTTCCTGACGGTGGCGCAGCACGGGCTGGTCGGCGAGATGAAGGCTCCGGTCGACGTGACCTATTTGGCGGACACGGTCATCATGCTGCGCTATTTCGAGGCGATCGGCCGTGTGCGGCGGGCGATCTCGATCATCAAGAAGCGGACCGGCGCGCACGAGGACACCATCCGCGAATATGTCATCGACCGTCGCGGGATCACCGTCGGCAAGCCGCTGACCAACTTCCACGGCGTACTCCGCGGCGTCCCGACGCTGATGGGCGACGCGGCCATGTTGCTGAACGAGGGCGAGGGTTGATCCGGCATCTGTCCGAACGCGCGCTCATCCTGGCGCCGCAGGGCAGGGATGCGGACGTGGCCGCGTCGATGCTCCGTGAGGCCGGGCTCGCCAGCACGCCGTGCCGGACGGTGGATCAGCTCGTCGGCGAGATCGACAAGGGCGCAGGCTTCGCGCTGGTGACCGAGGAGGCGTTGCGCACCGCCGACCTCCATGCGCTGTCGGGATGGCTGGCGGCGCAGCCCGAATGGTCCGACTTCCCCTTCATCCTGCTGACCGTGCGGGGCGGCGGCCTCGAGCGCAATCCCGCCGCGGGCCGCTATCTGGATGCGCTGGGCAACGTCACCTTCCTCGAACGGCCGTTCCACCCAACGACGCTGATCAGTCTCGCGCGGTCTGCCCGACGGGCGCGGCGGCGCCAGTATGACGCGCGCTCGCGGCTAGAGGAGCTTCACGCGCTGGCATCCGAGCTCGAGCAGCGCGTCGAACAGCGCACCGCCGAGCGGCAGGCTGCGCTGGAGCAGCTGCACGAGGCGCAGAAGCTGGAGACTCTCGGCCAGCTGACTGGCGGGGTTGCGCACGACTTTAACAACCTGCTCACCCCGATCATCGGCGCCCTCGACCTGTTGCGGAACAGGCTGGCCGGGCAGGACGCCAGAGTGGATCGGTGGATCAGCAATGCGCTCCAGTCCGGGGAACGCGCGAAGACGCTCGTCCAGCGGCTGCTCGGGTTCGCCCGGCGGCAGGAGCTCCAGCGCGGACCGGTCGATGTCGCGGCACTGGTCGGTGGGATGCGCGACCTCATCGTCAGCTCGATCGGTCCGGTTATCGAATTGCGGATCGACTGCCCGGACCGGCTTCCGCAAGCCATCGCCGACCCCAACCAGCTCGAGCTGGCGATCCTGAACCTGTGCGTCAATGCGCGCGATGCGATGCCGGACGGCGGCACGCTGACCGTCGCCGTGGACGCCGTCCATGCCGCTCCCGGCGCGTATGCCAAACTGAGCGCCGGCGATTATATCCGCCTGTCGGTTGGCGATACCGGCATGGGCATGGATGCCGCGACTCTCGCGCGGGCCGTGGAGCCGTTCTTCTCGACTAAGGAGGTGGGGCGAGGCACGGGTTTGGGCCTCTCGATGGTCCATGGTCTGAGCGCCCAGCTGAACGGCGCCTTCATGCTGAGCAGCATTCCGGGCGAGGGCACGCGCGCGGACCTCTACCTCCCGGCGACGGACGCTTCCGATAAGACCGAAGCCGCAGGGGCCGCGGAACTGCCCGAAGGCCTGCAGCGCAGCCGGTCCATCCTCGTCGTCGACGATGAGGAGCTGGTGCGCAGAGGCACGGCGGAGATGCTGAGGGATCTGGGCCACCAGGTCACCGAAGCCGCGGGAGGCTCGGAGGCGCTCGCCACGCTGTCGGCGATGCCCGCCATCGACCTCGTCGTCACCGACTATAAGATGCCGCGCATGGACGGCGCTGAGCTGGCGCAACGGGTGCGTGAGGCGCACCCCGCAATGCCGATGCTGCTGATCTCCGGCTATACCGGGGCGGGTGGCCCGACTGTCGGTCTCCCCCGGCTCAACAAGCCCTTCGGGTTGGCGGAGCTGGCCGCTGCATTGCGGCTCGCCGAGGAGGGTTGCCTCGGCGATCGCCCGACCGCCTGCTGATCGAGACCTCCGGCGGCGGGGTTCGGGAGCCGCCAGCTGCGGCGCGGAATTGATCGCTTACTGCATCGTCGCGCGCTTCAAGATACTGAAGGAGGCCCGTACCACGTAAACGGCTCCAAAGGAGAAAAGCCCATGTGGAACAGGCGCACGGTCGTTTGCAGCGGTCTCGGTTTGGGAGCCACGACGTTGCTCGCAGCGCACGGCTGGGCGGCGGACGCGGGGGAAATCAAGGGCGCGACCGCGATCACCCGCGTCTATGGCGAGGGTCAAAAGCTCACTGCCATCGCGGTCGAATACGGCCGCGATATCGCCGGTGCCAAGCTGACGCCGGCAAGCTTCCGCGTCGAGGGGCGTATTGTCACGGGCGTCTACACCAGCAGCTCGGCCGATCCCGCCGGCCGCGCCGCGAACGGGCGGTTCGTCATCGTCGAGCTGTCGCCGCAGGATGCCGGTGCGGCCTTGAAGGAGGGGCGGCAACCGGGTGGTCCGGGCGGGCCGCCTCCTGCCGGTGCCGGCAGCCCCGGCCGACCCGACGGCCCGCCCGGCGGAGGCATGGGCGACATCGGCGAGAAACCCCGCGACGGCGGGCCGCGGTATCGCCCGGCGACCGCTACGATCAGCCAGACTCGGCCGATCGCGACGGCGTCGGGCAGGGCGCTTGCTCCATCTGCACCCATCGTCACCTCGGCGGTCAAGAACCTGATCGTCGACGACTTTCGCCAGCTCGAGTTTCGCGATCCGGCGAGCGGCGACACGCTCAAGTACAATCTGTTCGTGCCGAAGGGCTATGATCCGGCGCGGACCTACCCGCTCGTGCTGTTCATGCACGATGCCGGAGCAACCGGTCCCGACACCCGGACGACGCTGCGCCAGGGCCTCGGCGCGGTGGTGTTCGCAAGTCCCGAGGAGCAGGCCAAGCACCCCTGCTTCGTCCTCGCGCCGCAATACGAGACGATCATCGTCAACGACAATTCGCAGGCGTCGAGCGCGCGCGAAACGACGTATGCGCTCATCCAGTCGCTGCTTGGCCAGTGGAGCGTGGATCGCGGCCGCATCTATTCGACCGGCCAGTCGGGCGGGGCGATGATGACGATCGCGCTCAACATCCAATATCCCGGGCTGTTCGCGGCCTCGTGGATCGTCGCCGGCCAGTGGAACCCGGCGCTGGTCAAGCCGCTGGCGCAGGACAAATTGTGGATCGTCGTGTCGCAAGGCGATCTCAAGGCCTATCCGGGGGAGAATGCCATCACCGCTGTGCTCGAAGGCGAAGGCGCCAAGGTCAGCCGGGCCGTGTGGGACGGAACCTGGACGCCGGCCCAGTTCACCGCGGCGGCCCATGAGCTGGAGGCGAAGGGCGCACCGATCCACTATGTCGCGCTGCGCCTGGGCACCGTGGTTCCGCCGGGGCAGCCCGACAACGGCGGCTCCAATCACGTCAATACGTGGCGGATCGCCTATGGGATGGAGGGCGTGCGCGACTGGCTGTTCCGGCAGCGGACGTGACGCATGCCGGCCCGTTCGGCGCTTGACCGCGCGCACGTCCGCGGCGGATAGCGCGGCATGCAGATCGACGACCCCCGCCAGCTGATCGCGCGCGCGCCGATGCGGTCGCGGCAGGTGATTGCCATTGCGATTGCCACCGCGCTGAACGCGCTCGACGGCTTCGACGTGCTGTCGATCAGCTTCGCCTCGCCGGGGATCGCCGCGCAATGGGGGGTGGACCGGGCGGCATTGGGCGTCGTGCTGTCGATGGAGCTGATCGGGATGGGCTTCGGCGCGTTCGGGCTGGGGGCGATGGCCGACCGGTTCGGGCGCCGGCCGACGATCCTGACCTGCCTGGCGATCATGGCGCTTGGGATGGGGCTCGCTTCGGTGGCGCGCAACCTCGTCGAGCTCTCCGCGCTGAGGCTGTTCACCGGCATCGGCATCGGCGGCATGCTCGCGTCGACCGCGGCGATCGTCGCCGAATGTGCCAATGCCCGGCGGCGCAACCTGGCGGTCGCGATCATGGCAGGAGGCTACCCGATGGGTGCGGTAGTCGGCGGCGCGATCGCGTCCGCGCTGCTCGCCGGCGGCGGCCGTTGGCAGACAATCTTCCAGTTCGGCGCGCTCGCCACCGCGGTGTTCATCCCGCTGGTGTTCTGGCTGGTGCCCGAAACCGTCGCCTTCCTCGTCCATCGCCAGCCCGCGGGGACGCTCGACCGGGTCAATCGGACGATGGCCGGCTGGGGCCACCCGCCGATCGCCGCCTTGCCGCCGCGCGACGAAGGGGCGAAGCGGGTGAGCCTCGCCGAGGCCTTCGCGCCGGGAATGGCGGGGGTCACCACGCTGCTGACGATCGCCTATTTCGCGCACATCATGACCTTCTACTTCCTGATGAAGTGGACGCCAAAGGTGGTCGCCGACATGGGCTTTTCGCCGGCAGAAGCTGGCGGCGTACTGGTTTGGGCGAATGTCGGCGGGGCAAGCGGATCGATCGCGATCAGCCTGCTGACCCAGCGCTTCGGTGTCCGGCCGCTGGTGATCGCGGCGATGCTGGTCGGCGTCGGGGCGATCGCCGCCATGGGGCAGGTGCCGCACACGCTTCTCGGACTGTCGGCGGTGGCGCTGCTCGGCGGCTTCTTCATCAACGGCGCGACGGCGGGGCTGTACGCGGTGTTCGCGCAGTCCTTTCCCGCGCGGCTGCGGGCGGGCGGCACAGGTTTCGTCATCGGCGTCGGCCGCGGCGGCGCGGCGCTTGGCCCGGTGCTGGCCGGTCTGCTCTTCACGGCCGGCTGGCCGCTCGCCTGGGTTGCGCCCGCGATGGCGCTAGGCTCGCTGGTCGGCGCAGGAGCGCTCGCGGCGTTACGCTATCGCGAGAGCGAGGCGGCCTGAAGATAGGCGTCGACCCGCTCGGCGCTGCCGCCGGGCACATGGAGGCCGAGCTTGCTGCGGCGATACAGGATGTCCTCGGCCGTGCGCGCCCATTCGGTGACGACGAGATAGTCGACCTCGCGCGCATGCAGCCCGCCGCCGAGGTCCTCGCCCAGGTCCGCCGGGTCCTGCGCAGCGCCGAGCACGTCCGCGACCCGCGTGCCATAGGCTCGGGCGAGGCGGCGGAGCAGCGTCGGCGGCAGGCCCGGCCTCTCCTCGACCAGCGCGGCGACTAAGGCGTCGAAGTCGCCTTCCGCAATATCGCCGCCGGGCAGCGCCGCCGTGTCGGTCCAAGGCTTGCCCGCCTGCGGGAAGAAGCGTCCGAGCTCGCCCAGCGCATGCTCGGCGAGTTTGCGATAGGTGGTGATCTTGCCGCCGAAAATGCTCAGCATCGGCGCGCGGCCGTCGCCGGCATCGACGTCGAGCACATAGTCGCGTGTCACCGCCGAGGCGTTGGCGCTGGCGTCGTCGTGCAGGGGGCGCCCGCCCGAATAGGTCCAGACGATGTCGCCGCGGCCGATCTGTCGCTCGAAATAGCTGTTGGCGGTGGCGAGCAGGTAATCGATCTCCGCATCACCGATCCTGGCAGGGCCCGGCTCGTCCTCCCAGGGCTCGTCGGTGGTGCCGATCAGGGTGAACTTGCCCTCGTAGGGGATCGCGAAGACCACGCGGCGGTCGGGATTCTGGAGCAGGAAGGCGTGGGCACCCGCGAACAGCCGCGGCACGACGATGTGGCTTCCTTTGACGAGCCGTACTCGACTCGGCCGTGATGCCTCGGGCACGAGATCGAGCACCTGATCGACCCACGGGCCGGCCGCGTTGACCAGCACGCGGGCGCACACCGTTTCGGCACCATTCTCGCCTTCGATCGTCGCCGTCCAGCCCTCGGCACCGCGTGATGCCGCGGTCAGCCGGGTGCGGGTGCGGATCGTGGCACCACGCTCCTTCGCATCGACCGCGTTGAGCACGACGAGGCGGCTGTCCTCGACCCAACAGTCCGAATAGACGAAACCCAGCCCCATGCCGGGCTGCAACCCTTCGCCGAGCGGGTCGCGGCCGAGCCGGACGGTACGCGTCGCCGGCAGGCGCTTGCGCCCGCCGAGATGGTCGTACAGAAACAGCCCCAAGCGCACCATCCAGGCGGGCCGCGGCGAGTGGCGCTGGGGCAGCACGAAGCTCAACGGCCAGATGATGTGCGGCGCGATGGCGAGCAGCCGCTCGCGCTCGATCAGCGCCTCGCGCACCAGCCGGAACTCGCCATACTCCAGATAGCGCAGCCCGCCGTGTATCAGCTTGGTGCTCGCCGACGAGGTGTGGTTGGCGAGGTCGCCCTGCTCGGAGACCTGGAGCGCCCCGAGGATCGCGACCTGCACGTGCCCGCCGCGGATCATCCCGAACGAGGTCGCCGAGTCGAAGATGCTCGCCCCGGTGGCCAGGGTGACGGTCTCCTTGCCCGCGTTGATCAGGTCGGGGTCCTCCTCACCCGGATAGGGGTACGGCCCGACGCCGAGGATGCCGTTCTCGCTCTGCAGCACCA
>CAXTNG010000001.1:52947-56379 GCA_964245475.1 uncultured Sphingomonas sp.
CGCCCGGGCGAGCGCGTCCCGCCAGCCGGCGAGCGCTTCGTCGCGCTCCGCCTTGCCCATCCGCGGCTCGAAGCGGCGGTCGAGCGACCAGGCCTGGGCGATCGCGTCCAGGTCTCGCCAGATGCCGACCGCCAGTCCCGCCAGGAAGGCCGCGCCCGCCGCGGTTGTCTCGACCACCGTCGGGCGCTCGACCGGCGCCTCGAGCATGTCGGCGAGGAACTGGCACAGCCAATCGTTCGCCGCCATGCCGCCGTCGACGCGCAGCGCCCGCGCATGCCCGGCACCGTCCGCCGCCATTGCCTCGGCGAGGTCGAGCGTCTGGTAGGCGACCGATTCCAGCGCCGCCCGCGCGAGGTGCGCCGCGGTCGCGTCGAAGGTCAGGCCCGCGATCAGTCCGCGCGCGTCGGGGCGCCAGTGCGGCGCACCCAGCCCGACGAAGCCCGGGACCATGTAGACGCCGTGGTTATGCTCGACCTGCGTCGCCATGCCGCCGGTCTCCGACGCATGCGCGATCACGCCGATCCCGTCGCGCAGCCATTTGATCGCCGCACCGGCCGCGAAGATCGAGCCTTCGAGCGCGTAGGTGGTCTTTCCGTTCAGCCGGTAGGCGGGGGTGGCGAGCAGGCGGTTGGCCGAGCGCACCCGCTTCTCGCCCGCGTTGAGGAGCATGAAGCAGCCGGTGCCGTAGGTCGATTTGGCCATACCGCGCGCGAAGCACGCCTGGCCGATCAGCGCCGCCTGCTGGTCGCCCGCCATGCCGGTTATCGGAATTGCCCGGTCGAACAACCCCTCCGCGGTCTCGCCGAACAGGCCGCTGTTGTCCTTGACCTCCGGCAGCAGCGTGCGCGGCACGCGGAGCAGTGCGAGCAGCTCGTCGTCCCAGTCGGAGCGGTCGATATCGAACAGCAATGTGCGGCCGGCGTTGGTCGGGTCGGTCGCGTGGGTCGTGCCGCCGGTCAGCCGCCACAGCAGGAAGCAGTCGATCGTGCCGAACGCCAGCTTGCCGGCCTCGGCCGCCGCGCGTGCGCCGTCGACGTTGTCGAGGATCCAGGCGAGCTTGGTGCCCGAGAAATAGGGGTCGAGCAGCAATCCGGTGCGCTCGGTCACCAGCTCCTCGACGCCGTCCGCGCGCAAGCGCGCGCAGACGTCCGCGGTGCGGCGGTCCTGCCAGACGATCGCGTTGTGGATCGGCTTGCCGCTCTCGCGATCCCACACCACCACCGTCTCGCGCTGGTTGGTGATGCCGATCGCAGCGATTCCACCCGCGCCGCCGGGGCATTGCCCCACCGCCTCGCGCATCACCGCGAGCGCATCGCGCCAGATGTCCTCCGGGTCGTGCTCGACCCAGCCGTGACGCGGATAATGCTGCGCGAACTCGCGCTGCGCCGTGGCCACCGGCCGCGCGTCCGCGTCGAACAGGATCGCGCGGGTCGAGGTGGTGCCCTGATCGACGGACAGGATGTGGCGCGCGTCCGTCACGCGTCCCCTTCAGGGCCGGAAGGCGATGCTGTCAAGCCGCCAGCGCCAGTCGAGGTCGGGGATGTCGAAGCGGTCGAAGTCGAAATCCTCCGGCGGTTTGACCCCCACCACCTCGGCGCGGATGTAGCGCCCGGTCTCGCGCATCAGGATGCGGCCATCGGGGAACGCCTTGCGCAGCGCGTCGGCGATCCTGTCCGCTTCGGGCGAGCAGCCGCTGCCGTCGAGCTCGCGCGGCACCCCGTCGAGCAGCTCGGCGGTGGCGACCTTGAGCGCGCCATAGCCATCCCAGATGATCGACAGCGAGATGAAGGCGGCGGCGGCCGAATCCGCCCACCACCAGCCCATGCCGAGCCCCGCGACGCCGACGATCCCGGCCACGCCGGTTTGCCAATTGGCCTTGTTCATCAACGCATCGGTGTGGATCAACTTGTCGCGCAGCCGCTTGGCCAGCGGCAGCTCCTTGTGCCCGACGATCAGCGGCGGGATTATCGAATAGGCCTGCGCCGCGAGCATGAACCAGCCGAGCCACATTTCGCCCCCTAACACCCGCACCGAACCGATGGTGACGTGCTCGGCGGCCAGCAGCGACGTCGCCGCATCCTTGAGCAGCAGCACGCCGACCGCGGCGAGCGCAACCGCGGCAATCAGGAAGCCGAGCCCGTTGGCGCGGTCGTAGCCGTATTGGAAGCGGTCGTCGGCGCAGCGCGCCTCCCAGCGGATCGCGATCAGGAAGGCGATCGGCGGCACCAGCCCCAGGGTGTCCTCGACCCAGGCGGTCTTCATCGCCTGACTGCCGCCCATGGTGATGCCCATCACCAGGATGACGCTGATCGTCCAGCCGACGTTCCACCATTCGAGCCGCACCGTCCTGCGGACATCGTCGGCGATCTCCGGCGGGTGCCCCGGCTTCTCGCTCATTTGCCGCCGCCCTGTTCGCGCGCGATGCGCTCCAGCCGCATGATCCAGCGGTTCTCGCCGTTGCGTGCGACGGGCATCAGCCCGACGTCGCGCTTGCCGACGCGGCGGCGGGCGAGCGGCGGCTCGATCAGCGTCACGTCGTCGATCCATGGGCTGTCGATCGCGAAGCTGCCGAACGCCACGTCGTAACGGCCCTCCTCCAGCTCCGCGAGCAGGGGTTCCGCCGCGCCGCCGGTCAGGGTCGCGCGGGCGCCCGTCTCGGACTCCAGCGCGCGGATGTAGCGCTCGATCGCTGGCCGTTCTCCGGCATCGCCGCCTGCGACCAGCGCGACCCGGATCACCTTGCTGGCCGCCACCCGGTCGCTGGTGCCCGCAATGTCGCGAGGGTAGGGGCCGCATGCCGTGACGAGCAGCGCCAGCCCGAGAACGCGCCACCGGGGTAAGGGTCGTACTCTCGGCTCTGCCTCTCCGGTCATTGCGGTCGAGCAATAATCCATGTTGCGGCGATCGCAAACAGCCGGGTCAGGGGCTCGCCAGCTTCATCACGACCAGCCCGCCGACGATCATCGCCGCCGCCGCGATCCGCGCGAGGGTCGCCGCTTCGCCGAGCAACGCGACGCCGAGCACGAAGGCGCCGACCGCGCCGATGCCGGTCCAGATCGTGTAGGCGGTGCCGAGCGGCAGCGTCTTCATCGATACCGCCAGCAGGCTGAAGCTGGCGATCATCGCGACGATCGTGACGATGCTCGGCCCGAGCCGGGTGAAGCCGGCGCTCTGCTTCATCGCATAGGCCCAGACAACCTCGAGCAACCCGGCGACGACGAGGATGATCCAGGCGATGCGGCGGCGCCCTAGAGGAAGGCGGTCTGCGCGGCGCCGCGGTGGTTGAGCAGGTGCGCGCCCGCGAGCAGCGCGACGCCCACCATCGTCCAGGCAGTCTCGCCCGCGCCGTGTGGCAGCGTCAGCGCGCCGGCCATCACGCCGATGCCGAGCGAGCCGATCGCGGTCGGCAGCATAAGGCCATGCGCCAGCGCG
>CAXTNG010000001.1:56389-60426 GCA_964245475.1 uncultured Sphingomonas sp.
GATCGGCGTATTCGTCGTAGAGCGGAAGCGGCCAGCACCGGTCTCCGGTGCGCTCGGCGACGCGGCGGATCACGTCTACCCACGCGGTGGGCTGGCCGAAGAGGCCGGAGGCGACACGGCCGAGCGCCACCACGCCAAGCACGATCGCGAGCGCCAGCCCCGCCTCATGGAACACCGGGCTGCCCAGCACGCCGCCCGCCGCCGACATCAGCGCCAGCAGTACCGACGTCACCAGGCAATGGACGACGCAAAGCCCCGACAGCGCAATCGCGACTCGATCCAGACTGAAGGCGCGCTCGACGGTCATCACCGTCTCTATGGCGAGTGTCGCGCGGCGATACAATATCTCATTCTATGCTAGTCGGAAAACAGCGCCGTCAGCTCGTACCGCTCCCGCTCGCTCAGCTCCGGGCGCCAGACGTCGAAGATCAGCACCACGCGCTCGCTTGTCCCCTCGTTCCACGCCTCATGCTCGATCGTGTCGTCGAAGATCAGCAGCTTGCCCTCCTCCCACTCGCGCACCTCGTCGCCGACGCGAAAGCGGCACCCGGGGGGCACGATCAGCGGCAGGTGGCAGATGAGGCGGGTGTTGAACATGCCAGTATGCGCCGCGATCCGCGCGCCGGGCTTGAGAAGCGAGAACACCACTGTCGGCCCCCAGCCGGAGATGCGCGGCAGCGGCACCTGGAGCACCGCTTCCCAGGTCCGCGGGCAGCGACGGACCGCATCGGGAGTCAGCCAGCCCTGCTCGCATAGCGGCAGGATGCTCCAGTCGGCGTTGTTGATCAGCGCCGCATTGCCGCCGAGCGGGCCCGGATCCATCGTCCGACTGGATGTACGCCCGGAAATCGCCGCGGCGCGACTCCAGCAGGGCGAGCAACTCATCGCGGATCGCCGGCGCCGCCGCCTCGATCGTTGCCGCCCAGGCGAAGTCAGCGGGTTCGAAGAAGGAGATATGCGGCAGCCCCGGCCAGGTAAATGCGGTCGGCTCCTGATGGTACAGCCTGCGCCGCCCCGCAGCGAGTTCGAGCGCATGACGCAACCGCGGGCTCCAGCCCCGCGCAGGCAGGCCGCGCGTGGCCAGGGTCGCCTCGCGCCGGCTATGCGCCCCGGCCTGCAACCGGGCCAGCGCGTCCGTGCCCCGGACGACCTCGGCCGCGGCCTCGTCCGACAGCTCTTGGGCCTCCGCCAGCCGCAGCGCCCGGGTGTAGAGCAAGATCGCGGCCGCCTCGTCCCCGGCGCGTGCTCGCGCGTCGCCCTTGCGCACATGGCCGATCGCCGAGCGAGGATGGCGATCGAGCCACCGGGCCAGCGCCGCCTCGTTCTCGGGCACCTCGTCTTGCGCATCGCCCTGCATGGCGATCCTCTTCGGAGCAGCGCTGCGCTCCGCCAGTGGCTTGCTGCTGCCGATCGGGATAGGGAATGGTGGATGGAGACGGGGGCAGGGCAGCGGATCGCGATCCTCGGGGGCGGCACCGCGGGGTGGATGGCGGCATGCATCCTTGCGCGCGCCTGGCCCGCCGCGGCTGTCACCGTAATCGAATCGCCCGACATCGGGATTATTGGCGTGGGCGAAGGCTCGACTCCGCAGCTCGCGCAGCTCTTCGCCGATCTCGGCATCGCCGACGCCGACTGGATGCCCCGCGCCGACGCGACCTACAAGGCGGGGATCGGCTTTCACGGCTGGTCCGACCGGCCCGGGCACGCATCCTATTTCCACCCCTTCGCCAACGCGGTCGATCTCCACACCGAGCCGGCCTTCCACACCGCCGCCCGCCTTCGCCGCGCGCGCGCCGACGTGCCCGCGCACCCTGACGGCTATTTCCTCAACACCTGGCTCGCGCATCAGGGCAAGGCGCCGCTGCCGCCCGCGCACTTCCCCTTCCAGGCCGGCTACGGCTATCACTTCGACGCGCACAAGGTCGGGCAGGTGCTCCGCGATCATGCCCTCGGGCTCGGTCTCATCCACCTCGCGCGCACGGTGCGCGACGTGGAGGTTGCTGAAGGGCAGGTGACGGCGCTTGTCCTCGACGACGGCGAGCGGATCGAGGCGGACCTGTTCGTCGACGCGAGCGGATTCCGTGCGGTGATTGCGCAGGGAGCGCTCGGCATCCCGTTTCGCCCGTTCGCGGACAACCTGTTCAACGACCGCGCGGTGGTGATGCCGACCCCGCCGCGGCCGTCCGGCCCGCGCCCCTCCACCAGGGCGACCGCGCTTTCGGCGGGATGGGCCTGGGACATCCCGCTGACCAGCCGAACCGGCAACGGCTATGTCTATTCCTCCCGCTACATCGACCCCGACCGGGCCGAGCGCGAGCTCCGCACTCATCTCGGCGTCGGCGACGACGTGCCAGCGCGCCATCTCCAGATGAAGGTTGGCCGCGTCGAGACGACATGGACCGGCAATTGCCTCGCGATCGGCCTCGCGCAGGGCTTCGTCGAACCTCTGGAAGCAACGGCGCTGCACGTTGTACAGGCCACGCTGGAAGGCTTCGTCCACGCCTATACCGACGGCGGCTTGACGCCTCGCCATCGCGACGCCTTCAACGCGGGCATCGCTGCCCGGCTCGAAGGCATCCGCGATTATATCGTCGCCCACTACCGCCTCGCCCGCCGCTCGGACACCGAATATTGGCGCGACGCAACCGGGCACGACCGGCTCTCCGACAGCCTCAAGAGCGTGATGACCTGCTGGTTCACCGGCGGCGACCTGGCCGAGGAGATCGCCCGCCAGGACATCGCCCGCTATTATGCGCCTTTGTCCTGGGGCTGCCTGCTCGCGGGCTATGGCGTGTTTCCGGACCCGCGGCATCCCGGCCCGCCGGTGCCCGACTTCGCCGATTTTCTATCGGCTTGCGGGAACAACTTCCCGGATCATGCGGCCGTGCTGGCGGAACAGCGCCGGAGCGACTAACTACCCGCCCATGCTCCAGCCCAGCGCCGCCTTCCTCTCGCCCGCACGGCCGCGAGCCGTCGCGCGCTGGCTGCTGGTCGTCGCGGCGATGATCGTCGGCATCGTCGTGGTCGGCGGCATCACCCGGCTGACCAACTCCGGCCTGTCGATCACCGAATGGAAGCCGCTGACCGGCATCGTTCCGCCGCTCGACGACGTCCAGTGGCAGGCGGAGTTCGCCAACTACCGGCGTATCCCCGAATACCAGCAGATCAACCGCGGCATGACGCTCGACGGGTTCAAGGCGATCTTCTTCTGGGAGTATCTCCACCGCGCGCTGGCCCGCACCATCGGCGCGGCGTTTGTGCTGCCGCTGCTTTGGTTCTGGCTCCGCCGCCATGTTCCGCAAGGCTATGCGCCGCGCCTCCTCGCGCTGCTCGCGCTCGGCGGGCTGCAGGGCGCGATCGGCTGGTGGATGGTCAAGTCCGGTCTCACGGTGCGCACCGACGTCAGCCACCTGCGCCTGGCGGTCCACCTGCTCACCGCGCTGGTGACGCTCGGCGGCATCGTCTGGACCGCGCTCGATCTCTATGCGCTCCACCGCTCGCCCTTCGCCGCGCCTGCGCGGCTCACCGGCGTTGCCGCGGCCGCACTCCTGCTGCTGACGGTCCAGATCACCTGGGGCGCGTTCACCGCCGGCCTCGATGCGGGCTTCGCCTTCTCCAGCTGGCCGCTGATGGGCGACAGCCTGTTCCCGGCGGGCGCTCCCGGCGTGCCCCCGCTTGCCAACGCGGTCAATAACCCGATCGTCGTCCAGTTCATCCACCGCTGGTTCGCCTGGGTCGCTGCTGCCGGTCTCGTCTGGCTGGCCGCCCGTGCAAAGGGATCCGCCGGGTTGGCGGTGGTCGCGCTCGTCGCGCTTCAGATCGCGCTCGGCATCGCCACGCTGTTGTCGGGCGTCCGGATCGAGGTCGCCGTCGCGCATCAGGCCAATGCGGCGCTGCTGCTGATCGCCACGGTCTGCGCCGCCCACCGCCTCGGCGGCGCCCCGGGCCGGTGATCGCGCTCGCGCTCGCCACTGCCGCCTTCGCGCCGCCCGAGGGCCGCACCTTTCGCTACATGGTCGAGCGCACGCTCGACGAGG
>CAXTNG010000002.1:0-6216 GCA_964245475.1 uncultured Sphingomonas sp.
CGCTTACCGCATGCCCGGCGCGCGCCAGCCGCACCCCGAGCCACCCGCCGATCGCGCCGGCCCCGACGATCCCCACCCGCATATCCTACTCCGTTTCCGACAGGCTGGCGGCGGCGGACCGGGCAAGCGCCGCGCTGCCCCCGGCAAGCAGCCCGGTATCGGTGCCGACCGCGATGAACGTGCAGCCAAGCGCGGCGTAGCGCGTCGCCAGCGCCGGATCGACCGCGAGGATGCCGGCCGCCTTGCCCGCCGCCCGGATCGTCGCGATCGCACCCTCGATGCGGACGACCATCTCCGCATGATCGGGACGGCCGCGATGGCCGAACGCGGCGGACAGATCGGCGGGGCCGACGAACACGCCATCGACGCCCTCGATCGCGGCGATCGCGGCGAGGTTCGCCAGCCCGAGCACGCTTTCGATCTGGACGAGCAGGCACGTTTCGGCGTCGGCGCGCTCGAGATAATGCGGCACCCGGTTCCACTGCGCCGCCCGCGACAGCCCCGCGCCGAGGCCGCGCGCCCCGGCGGGCGGGTAGCGCATCGCGCGGACCAATGCCGTCGCCTGCTCCGGCGTCTCGACGAACGGCACGAGCAAAGTCTGGAAACCGATGTCGAGATACTGCTTGATAAGCCATGTCTCGCCCATCGGCGGGCGCGCGACGGGGTGGACCGGATAGGGCGCGACCGCCTGGAGCTGGGCGAGCAGCAGGGGCACGTCACTGGGACCGTGCTCGCCATCGAACAGCAGCCAGTCGAACCCGGCGCCGGCGCAGATTTCCGCCGTGTAGGGATTGGCGAGCGCCTGCCACAGGCCGATCTGCCCCTTTCCCTCGACGAGCGCGGCCTTGAACGGGTTGGCGAGCGGATCGCTCATGCGAAGCGCAGCGCGATCGCGCCGAGCGGTCCGTAATCGGCATGAAACGTATCGCCGCGCGCGATCGGCACGGGCGCGGTGAACGAACCGGACAGGACGATCTCGCCCGCCGCCAGCGAAACGCCGTGCGGCGCCAGCGCGTTCGCCAGCCACGCGATGCCGTTCGCGGGATGATTGAGCACGGCCGCCGCGACGCCCGATTCCTCGATCACGCCGTTGCGGTAGAGCAAGGCGGAGACCCAGCGGAGGTCGATCGCATCGGGCCGCACCGGACGGCCGCCGAGCACGATCGCGGCGTTGGCGGCATTGTCGGAGATGGTATCGAGCACCTTGCGCGTCGCGCCGGTCTCCGGATCGACCCGCCGGATGCGCGCGTCGATGATCTCGAGCGCGGGAACGATGTAATCGGTCGCGGCGAGCGCCTCGAAGATCGTCACGCCGGGGCCGGCCAGCGGCTTGCCCAGGATGAAGGCCAGCTCGACCTCGACGCGCGGCTCGATGAACCGGTCGAAGTCCGCGTCGCGGCCGTCGGGCAGCAGCATGTCGTCGAGCAGCGTCCCGTAATCGGGCTCGGTGATGTTGCCCGCGCGCTGCATCGCCCGGCTGGTGAGGCCGATCTTGTGGCCGATGACGGAGCGGCCGCCCGCGATCTTCGTCTCGACCCAGCGGCGCTGGACGGCATAAGCATCGGAAATCGTCATCGCCGGATATTCGGCCGAGAAATGCCCGGTCTGCACGCGCGACCGTTCCGCCGCGTCGAGGCGGGCGGCGAGCGTTTCGACCAGATCGTCGTCGAAGGTCATGCCAGCAGCTTCCCCGGATTCATGATGCCCGCCGGATCGAGCGCGCGCTTGATCGCGCGCATCATCGCCAGCTCGACCGGCGCCTTGTAGCGCACCGCCTCGTCGCGGCGCAGCACGCCCAGGCCATGCTCGGCGGAGATGGTGCCGCGATGCCGGTCGACGATGTCGTGCACCACGCGGTTGATCGCCTCCTGCCGCGCGAGGAAGCCATCGCCCGATCCGCCCGCTGGCGGCGAGAGATTGTAATGGAGATTGCCGTCGCCGAGATGGCCGAAGGTGACGAGGCGCAGGTCCGGCCAGCGCGCGGTGACGGCGGCGTCGGCCTCCGTCAGGAAGTCCGCCATCGCCGACACCGGCACCGCGACGTCGTGCTTGATGGTCTCGCCCTCCTGCCCCTGCGCTTCGGACACCGTCTCGCGCAGGCGCCAGAAATCGCGGCTCTGCGTGATCGATTGGGCGACCGCGCCGTCCAGCACAAGCGCGGCGTCGAACGCCTGTTCCAATAGCGCTTCCAGCGCGGCGCGGGCGACCTCCTCGCTGGCGAGATCGGTCAGCTCGATCAGCACGTACCAGCGCGCCGCCGTCGTCAGCGGGCGCCGCGTGCCCGCGACATGCGCCATCACGAGCGCCAGGCATTGTTCGGACAGCAGCTCGAACGCGGTGACAGCGGTGTCGAGGCGCGCGCGCGCCGTATCGAACAAGGCCAGCGCCGCCGCCGACGAGGGCACCGCCAGGAACGCCGCGACGCGCGCGGCGGGCTTGGGGAACAGCTTCATCACCGCGCCGGTAATGACCCCCAGCGTGCCTTCCGATCCGATGAACAGGTCGCGCAGATCGTAGCCGCTATTGTCCTTGCGCAACGCGCGCAGCCCGTCCCACACCTCGCCGGCGGCGGTGACGACCTCCAGCCCGAGGCAAAGCTCACGGGCGTTGCCGTAGCGCAGCACCGCCGTGCCGCCCGCATTGGTCGCCAGATTGCCGCCGATCGTGCACGAGCCCTCCGCCGCCAGGCTGAGCGGGAACAGGCGGTCGACCGCGTCCGCCGCCTCCTGCACGCGCTGAAGCAGGCACCCGGCGTCGAGCGTGATCGTGCCGTTGAGCGGATCGACCGCGCGGACCCGATCGAGCCGCGTGAGCGAGAGGATCATGGCATTACCGCTCGCATCGGGGGTGGCGCCGCCCGACAGGCCGGTATTGCCCCCTTGCGGAACGACCGGCACCCCGCGCTCGGCGCACCACCGCACGACCGCCGCAACGCCCTCGGGCGTATCGGGCTGTGCGACGCCGATCGCGCGGCCGTGCCACAGCCCGCGCCAGTCCACGAGGAACGGTGCCATGTCGTCGTCCTCGACGAGCATCCGGCCGGAGAACCGCCCGGCAAGATCGTCGAGCGCGATCACGCGCGATCGGCGGCGGCGGCGCGGTAGTTGGCCTTCAGGTCCTCGCGCACGCGCGGATCGTGGCCGAGCGCGACGCGCCGCACTTCGGGCGTGTCCATCGGCGGATGACCGATGCCCGCGCGCGGCGCGGGGCCGGCGACGACGACGTTCTTCAACCGGCCGATATTGGTGATCTCCACCTCGATCGTGTCGCCCGGATCGATCGAGCGCGAATGCGCCGGCGTGCCGGTGCAGACGATGTCGCCGGGCAGCAGCGTGATGTAGCGCGCGATGTCCGCGATCATGTAATCGGGACCCCACACCATCTCGTCGCCGATGCTCGCTTCCTGCACCATCCGTCCGTTGCGATAGGTGCGCAGCGTCTCGTCGCGCGGATCGACGCCCGAGACGATGCCCGGGCCGATCGGGCAGAAGCCGTCCATTCCCTTCACGCGCAGCATCGATCCCTGATCGGTGTCGCGAAAGTCCTGCGCGCCCATGTCAAGCACCGGCGCGAAGCCGGCGATATGGTCCCACGCCTCCTCGGGCAGGATGTTGCGCGTCACCCGCCCGATGATCGCCGCGAATTCGCCCTCGTAGTTGAGGTAGGTGATCCCATCCGGCTTGACGAGCTGGCCGTTATGGCCGTTCAGCGAGGTGAACGGCTTGGTGAAATAGGTCGGCGTCTCGGTCGGCCTGGGATTGTCGCGCGTCTCGATGCCACGCGAGGAATAGCTCAGATGCACCGCGATGATCTTGCTCGGCGGCACCGCGCAGGGGGGCAGGTGGACCAAAGCGGACGAATCCACGCCGCGCCCGTCGTCGAGCCGCAGCGTCGTGGGGTCGAGCATCGTCCCCCAACAGGCGCTGCCGTCCACCACGACGCGGCGGCGCTCGACGCGCGGACCATCTAGAACGCTCACTGCGTCATCGCTTCGAGCGCGGCCGGCGTGGCCGTTTCGGACGCGACGTCGAACCACATATGGACGTTGCCGGTGCCGCGCGCATTTTCGTAGTCCGAGAGCGGCGTGCCCCTGGCGCGGCAGCCTCCCCCACCCATCGCGCCGACCATCTGGAGATAATGTCCGCCGAAGCCTTCCCACGGGATCTTCGCGTAGACGTCCGGAAAGCGCGCGACGATCACGTCGTGACGCCCCTGCGACAGCAGTTCCATCGCCTCGCGGTCGCTCGCGATGTTGGCGGGGCTGGAGACGTTCTCATGATGATAGATACGCGGATTCTTCTGCACCCAGTTGATCCCGTTGAATTTGTGGCTGAGCGCGCCCGACGCCAGCAGCACGACGCGATACGGACTGCGCCGGATCGCCTCGCCGATCACGCCGCCAGATTCGAGGAAGTGCGCGCTGTCGCAATTCTGGCAATTGCCCACGGTCATGATCCGTTCGCGCGCGCGCAGCCGGTTGACGACGTTGACCGTCGCATAATGACGCGTCAGCGTCGCTTCCTCGACCGCGCGCCCGCGCACGTCGCGCTCCTCCGCGACCGTCTGGCACAGCCGCGCGAGATCGGGCGCCCCGCGATAATCGTATTTCTGCCCGAACAGATACCACGGCATCTCGTCGGAGATGTACGTCCCGCTATAGCCCTCGGCGCCGTCGAACAGGTGGAAGCCGGTGGTGAACCAGTGCGTGTCGAAGATCACGAGCACGTCCGGGCGCACCGTGTCGATCCGCGCGCGCAGCCGGTCGAAGCCCGGGATCAGGTCTGAATCCGCGCCGTTCCCCGCCGCGATCCGGAACGCCTCGTCCTGCATCAATCCGGGGTGGTGCGAAACGAGCGCTGCGCCGACGATCTCACCCATGCGATGACCTCCGTATGCGCGGCTAGCGGTGGCTGAAGCTCGGCGTGAACGGCTGCTTGGGCACGACCACGTCCTTGACGTCGCTGAAGAACTCGAAGCTCCAGTCGCCGCCCTCGCGCCCGATGCCGCTGTTCTTGCAGCCGCCGAACGGCGCCGCCAGATCGCGGATGCCGAAGCTGTTGATCCAGATGAAGCCGGTGCGGATCTCGCCTGCCACCGCCATCGCATGCGCCTGCTCGCCATAGCAGACCCCACCCAGCCCGTAATCGACGTCGTTGGCGAGGCGGATCGCTTCGGCGTCGTCGGCGAAGGTCTGGAGGACCAGCACCGGGCCGAACACTTCCTCCTGCACGATCTCGGAGTCCTGCGCGACATCGGTCAGCATCGTCGGCTGGTAATAGAGCGCGCCATAGGGATCGGCCGCCCCGCCCCACAGCAATGTCGCGCCCGCCGCCTTGGCGCGTTCGACGTAGCCGGCGATTCGCTCGATCTGACGCGGATGGATGATCGGGCCGACCTCGGTCGCCGGATCGCGCGGATCGCCGACCACGAGCCGCTCGACGATCGCGCGCATCTTCTCGACGAACGCGTCGCGCACGGTTTCGTGGATCAAAAAGCGCGTGCCTGCGAGGCACACCTGCGTGGCGTTGCGATACATCAGCGCGCCCGTCGCGGCGGCGGCGTCGAGATCGGCGTCCGCCAGCACGACGAAGGGAGATTTGCCGCCGAGTTCGAGGCTGCACGGCGTCAGGTTGGCGCCCGCCGCCCGCGCGATGATCCGCGCCGTCGGCACCGATCCCGTGAACGAGATGCGCGCGAGCCGCGGGTCGGCGACCAGCGCCGCGCCGGTCACCGCGCCGGTGCCTTGGACGACGTTGAACACGCCCGGCGGTAGCCCGGCGGCGTCGGCCGCGTCGGCGAGGAGCGAGCAGGTCAGCGGCGCCCATTCGGGCGGCTTCACGACCAGCGTGTTGCCGGTCGCCAGCGCCGGCCCCGCCTTCCACGTCGACAGCATCAGCGGCGAATTCCACGGCGTGATGATCGCGCAGACCCCGGCCGGATCGTGACGGACGTGGTGCGTCGCCTGCGCCGTCTCGATCGTGCGATCCTGAAGCGTCAGCGCCGCTTCCGCGAAGAACGTGATGTTGAGCATCGCGCGCGGCACGATGCCGTGGCGCATCCGCGACAACAGCACGCCCGCGTCGTTCGATTCGGCCAGGCACAGAGCGTCGGCCCGCGCGCCGCAATCGGCGGCGAAGCGCATGAGGTACCGCAAGCGTCCCCCCGAGCCGCGCGCCGCCCACGCCAACGAAATCCGTCCATGACCCACGTCGTCCT
>CAXTNG010000002.1:6226-29209 GCA_964245475.1 uncultured Sphingomonas sp.
GGCCTCGGCGACCTGCTCGGCGCCGCCGAGCGCGATCGTGCCGAGGTCGCGTCCGTCGACCGGCGAGAACAAGGCGAAGCGCTCTGCCGATCCCACGCGGCGGCCTTCGATATAATGCGCGGACGATATCGCGACGTCGCCGATCCGGACCTCGTCGCGCTCGAGGACATCCGCCGCCATCACTTGCGCTCGAACGCCGCGGTGATCCGCAGGTCGACCCGGTCGGCGACCCCCGGCACGAGGAACGTGATGCCGAAATCGCTGCGCTTGATGCTCGCGGTCGCCTCGAAGCCGACGGTCGCCGCCTTCGACAGCGGATTGTCGCCCGCGCCGACGAAATGGGCCTCGAGCGTGACGGGCCTGGTCACGCCGTGCAGCGTCAGATCACCGGTGATCGTGGCGGCCGTGCCCCGCACGGCAACGCTCGTCGACTTGAACGTCGCCACCGGAAACCTGGCGGTGTCGAAGAAGTCGGGACGCTTGAGATGCGCGGTCAGCGCGTCGCTGGTCGTGACTACCTTGTCGAGCGGGATCTGGATCACGACCGTCGCCGTGGCAGGCTTGGCCGGATCGAGCGTCATCGTGCCCGTCGTCCCGGCGAACAGGCCATTATAGACGTTGAAGCCGAGGTGGTTCACGCTCCAGATGACCTGCGTGTGGTTCGGATCGACAGCGTAAGTCCCGGCGCCGACACCTCCCACATCGGGCCGGCCGGCCTGCGCGAACGCAGGTGCTGCCGCGATCAGCGCCAGAGCGGCGAGCATGGTGCGCATAAGTCTCTCCCGTGAAGCGCGGCAGCGCTCCCGGCCACGCAGTTACCAAAATCGGTGGCAAGGAAAAGCGGAAGATCATGGATGCTTATCCCCAATAGCGCTATAATCCGCTATCATGACGCAGCCGCATTTTACCCCGCGACAGATCAAGGTCTTCCTCGCGGCCGCTGAAATCGGCAATTTCACGATGGTGGCGCGACGCCTTCATCTCTCGTCTTCGGCGGTGAGCAACCTGATCGCCGAGCTCGAGGCCGGATTGGGGTTCGGCCTATTCGAACGGACGACGCGCAAGGTGGTGCTGACGACCGCCGGTCGACAATTCCTTCCGGCGGCAATCGCGCTCCATCAGCAGATCGGTCGCGTGGCGGCGGCCGCGGCCGACATCCGCGATCATGCGACCGACGTGGTGCGCGTCGCGGCGCCGATGGCGGTCGCGGCGCTCTTGCTGCCGCCGCTGATCGCCAGCTACGCCGCCGTGCGGCCACGGACGGTCGTGCGTGTCATCGACACCGGCGTCGAATGGCTGGGCGACCGCGTCGCGACGGGTGAGGCGGATCTCGCGCTGGGTCCGGACCGCGCAGTGCCGGCCGACGTGGTTCGAACCGAGCTGTTCGCGACCGAGTGGGTCGCCTGGCTTTCCCCCGATCATCCGCTGGCACGAAAGGCCGAGCTGCACTGGGCCGATCTCACCGCCGTCGATGTCTATGCCGCTGGCCGCGATCACGAACACAGCATCCTGCCGCTGCTGGGCGAGGGACCAGATGCGGTACGCATGACGAGCCTGCATATCGTCGACAATCTCTCCACCGCGCTTGGCCTCGCGGCGGCGGGCGTAGGCTTGACCTTTTCGCCCGATTACGTGCTGCCCTTGGCGGAGGCGATGGGACTGGTCCTGCGGCGTCTGGACGCCCCGGCGATTACGCGCCAGCTTTGCCTCTACGAGGCGGGTCGTCTATCGTCCCGCTCCGAACCTTACATGGCGTTCCGTCCCTATCTTCTGCGACATATGACCAATCCAGCATAGGCCGCCGAACGGTCTCGCCCCCCGAGCCGCAACGTTCGGGCATTGATGTGCCCCGCCAATCGATGTTATCATAGTTTGGCGCAATTGATTGGACGGCAGCATCAATGGACCTGCGGCAGCTGCGGTATTTCGTTGTTTTGGCTGACGAGCTTCACTTCCGGCGCGCTGCCGAACGGCTTAACATCACTCAGGCGCCGCTTTCGGTCGCGATCCAGAACCTGGAGCGCGAATTGGGCGGACAGCTTTTCCACCGCACGCAGCGGCGCGTCTCGCTCACCGAAATCGGCACTGTGTTTCGAGACCACGCGTTGGCCATACTGCGGCGGCTCGACAGCAGCTTGGCAGACATTGGCGAGATGGTTTCCGGTGATTCGGGGCAGATACGCATCGGTTTCACCGGCGCATCATCGCTCCTGCCTTTTTTTGCGCAGATGATACGCGAATTCCGCACTCGTTACCCGAAGGTAAAGGTGACGCTGCTTGATATGCCCTCCACCGGGCAGGTCGCGGCACTGGAGCGGCGCGATATTGATGTCGCGATCATCCGGAGCCATGGCGCGCATCACCGCTCCGACCTAACGACAATCAAGCTACTGCGCGACCCGCTCGTCGTTGCGATGCGCGACGACAGCCCGCTTGCGCGCCAGGCAACGCTGGCGATCGAGGCCTTGCGCGATCAGCCGCTGATTTTCTACCCGGCCAAGTCAGGTATTGGCCTCTACGAGCATGTCGTTCGGCGCTGCGCGCGGCACGGCTTCACCCCGCCTGGAGGCCAAGAAGCACAGGAGCCGGCGACAATCATCGGCCTCGCAGCGTCAGGGCTCGGGATTGCAATCGTTCCGTCTGAGCTGCAATGCATCGCCGTCGCGCACGTTGTATTCCGCCAACTCGCCGACACTGAGGCAATGACGGACCTTCTGCTCGCCACGCGGGCCGGCGACGGCAATCAGATCGTCGCCCGCTTCACACACATCGCCCAGTCCGCTGCGGCAGCCACCCGCCAGCGAAGATCTTCTGAATCGGCCTTGCCTGCACATACAAACCACGTTCCGGCCAGCATCTCAGATCAGAAAAACAGCGCTACCTGAACCCCCCGGTCACCTCGGTTGAGTTCGATCCCAGCTCACATCTAGAATCGGGATTCGTAGATTTAGCCAGGAGATGACTTTGCGGCGATAGCGATCAAAGGGGGGTAAGTGCGGCACTAGTGTTCGGCCTACCGAACATGCCCTCGTTTTTTTGGCGGCGGTGGGAGAGGTCGGCACCGCGCGGGCCTTTGATCTTGGTATTAAATTTCGAGGGCGTGCCAAGGCAAATGACCGGTGCCTCGCTCGTTGAGGAGGGACTCGACATAATCTGGATCGGCGCACTGTGCGCATAAAGCTTGTTGATTGCAGTGATATGCGCGGCAGAAGTCAGAGCTGGACGCGAATGAGATCGGTCGTGTCGGTCAACTACTTTATTATTACGTTCGCTTCGCTATTACTGGCGAATATCGATGACTCGCTTTTGTTGCTATCCCATGAAGTGCGTAAAACCCACTTCTGTTTTTCTCGACTGAAGAAGACATCGGCCTGAAGAAAGCCCAACATTGCTTCCAAATCGATACGAGCTGCCGGACCTTTGTTAGTTGGCTCTCAAAGGGCGCCGAGCCCCGGAAGGAGAAAACCCTGATCTCGTAAGAGTTCTCATACGCCATATGGGATAGGCGATTTCGCGTTTAACATATGAAGTACTTTAAATGGTGGAGCATGAGCTCCTGTCGGAAACGCGTCGCAACTTACCCCTTCTTACATTCAAGAGGCGGGAGCTAGGTTTGACTGTATCGATGGAGTTCGAACCAGCGACCTGGCGTTCCGATCATCGCGCGGCTGCCATATCCGCTGGATCTGTCGTGTAGGCGCCCGTGCATAGCGGCCGCCGGAGACCGGAACGGATCGGTTCCCTAAGACGAGCCGTCCGGTCATTGCGCTCTAGTCTGGATGCGCTCGATCAGCGCCTGGACGCTTGCCTCAGCGAAAGTGAGGTTTTCCTCATCGGTAAACGCACCATCCTTCACCTTCATGTAGGACGCCGGGACGACAACATCGGGAGTCGGCACCGCTTCGGCCAGGCAGCCGAACAGCGACTCACGCACCTGGGCGATGGCGCGCACGCCTCCGGTCGCGGCCGGTGAGACTGTCATCACGACGAACGGCTTGCCTTTCAGCACCGAGCCATATGCCGGCCGCGAGGCCCAATCGATGGCGTTCTTCAGGACGCCGGATATGCCGAAATTATACTCCGGGCTGGCTAGCACCAGACCATCGGCATCGGCGATTGCCTTTTTGAGAACCACCACTGGCTCGGGCTTCTCGTCGCCGTCGAGGTCACCATTATAGAGTGGAACGCCGCCCAGCGCGAAAACCTCAAGTTCCGCCTTCCCCCCCGATTTGAGGCGGGACGCCAGAGTGTTCAGCAGCGCCGTGTTGTGCGATCCCGCGCGAAGGCTGCCGCTTATGCCGATTAGCTTCGGCAGCTTGTTCGTCGTCATGAAGTAGTTTCCCTTTAGATATGAGTTCTAGGCGTTCGTTTCTTCACTCCCGCACGCGCCGCGACCACAAATCCCAGGGTCGCGAGACCTGGGACTCGTTCATGCGCATGCACGCATCGGCTTCGGCCTCACTCAGGAAGGTCACCTCACCCAGCGCCGCTGTGCTCAGCTGCAACCGGGCATTCACTTCCGCATAGATCGCGCGAAAGACCGCCTTCTCGATCGAGTCCGCCACCACCGTTGATCCGTGGCCGCGCATCAGGACTATTGCATGGTCTCCAATCGAGTCTGCCAAGGCCTTCCCGCGTTCGGCGTCCCGGACCAGGAGGTCCGTGCTGCCGCCGAATTTATCGCGTATCTCGAAAAGCGGAGCGCCTGCCCCGATGAAGCCGGCCATGTGGCACACCGGTCGGAGCGGCATCTGCTTCAAGACCGAAAACGGGACGATCGAGTGCGAGTGGCTATGAACGATCGACCGCACATCCGGACGAGCTCTGTAGATTTCGCTGTGGATGAAGCGTTCCAAATAGACCTTTTCGGATTTGGCGCACAAAGCCTCGCCATCCATCCCGAACTCGAGGATATCCTCACGTTTGACGTCGCCCGGTGCCATGCTCCTTGCCAGGAAGAAACGGTCGTCGCGCTCGTTGTGCCGGACACTGACGTGTCCGAAGCTGTCGACCACGCCCTGGTCGTACAGGATGTGATTGGCGGTCACGAGCGTCGAGACCAGGTCAACGGTGGCGTCACGCTGCTGTGTCATGCTTCAGCGCCCTGGCTCAAGACGCATCTTCGTAACAGGCCAACACAGCTCGCGCGGTGCTGCCGGCCAGGACGGCGGCGTCACCGCCGGCTCGGGCCCGCAGCAGGACGCCCGAGAAGAAGGAGGACAGCTCTTCATATGCTGTGAGCGGAAGGACGTTGGCCACGAACTGATCGGGGCGCACGACGATTATGCATCCACGCTGCCGATCGATCCCCCGTAAGTCGAAGATGTCACCGCTGCCGTCGATGCACGGGCAGAACATTTTTTCGTAATCCCGCAGTCCGAGCCTGCCTTTGCGCGGCAGCAGAATGCCGGGTATGTCTTCGATCGCGAGTTCGCGGTGCGTCTGCTGAAAGACCGCGCGGACGTCGATGAGGCAATCTACGTCTGATGTAGCCGGATTTGCCTGGACAAGGGGCGATCTGCCGTCCCTCTCCAAGAAGTCGGAAAAAGCGCGCAGCAATGGATCCGCCATCCCTGCGAAGGCAAAGATGCGCCACCGGCCGTCGGCCTCGATCGCATGCCCGAGATGCAGCGGCTTGGCGTCCGCAAGTCGGATGACGCGCGCCGAATGAAAGCGCTCGCCGATCGGAAAGCCGGATGCCAGGGCTTGAAAGGCCGGCTCCGCCGTGATCATCGAAGAACGGTACCGCGTCGCCGTTCCAGCCGTGTAGCGACCCGATCGGACGAAGTAATCCTGAACGGCGGCAGGTTCGACACCCTCGCCATCGGGATCGTCGGCCGTCTTGACGGGCGCGCTCAGCATGGCGGCCCATTCCTTGTCGAATTCGATCAACTCGCCCGCGATCGCGTGTCGTTCGGTCGAATAGGTCGCCAGCAACTCAGGGGGAGCGCTGCCCCTGAGCACGGCGGCCAGCTTCCACCCCAGGTTGAAGGCATCTTGCATCGATACATTCATCCCCTGCCCAGCCTTCGGGCTGTGCGTGTGGCAGGCGTCCCCGGCGATGAAAACGGACGGGTGTCGCTGGCCGGTTCCATTGTCGAAGCGCGGGCAAAGCCGTTGACCGATCTCGTATACCGACCACCAGGGGACCTGCTTCACGTCGATTTGGTAAGGCAAGAATATCCGCCGCGCTGCGTCCAGAACCGTGTCGAACGTGATATCGCGGTCGGCGACGCGCTCGTCCCCGTGCAGTTCGTCCAGTTCGACGTAAATACGGACCAGGTAACCCCCTTCGCGCGGGATCAAAACAACGCTTCCCGCTTCTGCCGAATTGATCACCGCCTTGAGGCGGATGTCGGGAAAATCGGTGACGGCAAGGATATCCATCACGCCCCACGCTTGACGTGCCGAGTCTCCTTCCAGCTCAAGGCCGATCGATCGGCGCACCAGGCTTCTGGCGCCATCGCACCCCACGACATATCGTGCGCGCACGGTTTCGAACCGTGGCTCGCCCTTCTCCCCTTGAACTTCGAACTCGGCGGTAATGGGATAATTGCGAGGCTCGCCGCCATCATCGACTTTCAGGCGTACGAATTTGCGATCATAATGCGGCGCGAGCCGGGAAGGGGATTTGCGCATTGCGTCGAGATAGAATTGGTGGACGCGCGCCTGGTTGAGGATGACGTGCGGAAATTCAGAAAGGCCGCGCTCGGTGTCCTCCACCCGACCGCCCCTGACGATGCCGCTGGCTAGGTCGCCCGGCCGCCAGAAGGATGTTTCGTTTACCCAATAGGCCTCCTTGAGGACGCGGTCGGCGAATCCAAACGCGTTGAACATCTCCATCGTCCGGCAAGCGACGCCGTCTGCCTGGCCAAGCTCGAGCGGACCGGATCGCTGTTCGGCGATGCAGGTCGTGATCTCAGGAAATACTGCCAACTGCGCCGCGAGGGTGAGGCCTGCGGGCCCGGTCCCAACGATGAGCACGTCGACCTCAGCGGGCAGCCCCTCGGCCTCAGACATGATGCTCTCGACCTTGTCGCCCGCCTCGGCGAGTTCGGGATCGCCGGTGCGGAAGCCATCAAGGTGGAACTGCATCTTAACTCCGGTCTTGCCGACATAAGCACAAGGCGCATCGGCAGCGCTTCTTGCATCGTGGGCTCACGTATCATCGTCACGCCCTGCGCCCGCATCGCGTCAGCCGATAGTGCTATTGGACCACGTGATGTGCATCGCCAGCCCCACAGCGTTATTGGCCGAATGCCACACTGAGCGGCGTACGCTGGCGATCGGGAGCAGCATGGAATGCTTCCGATTGCGCGGAGCACGGACCGGTTCAGGGGGGAGGATATGCCGGGAAGAGCGACTGACGAAAGTCGGGTCTGCTGCCTGAACTTGGGAGTTGATCATGATTTTCCACGCCTCGATTGCCGCGGACGATCCCAAGCACGTGTCGGAAGTCATTGCCGAACTTTGGGGAGGGATCGCGCTCGAGTTCGTGCCGCTTAACAACGGCTCCTGGATCGCGCTCGGGCCGGATGATCGGAACAGCGCAGTGGAAGTCTATCCCCGCGGACAGGTCTATTCCCTCGACGGCGAGCGGGGGATGAACTTCGAGCCTGGCACGACCGGGCTTACGGCCACGCACTTGGCCCTGGCGACATCGATGACGCCGGAAGAGGTCGAGGCCCTCGGCAAGCGGGAAGGATGGACGACCCGCAAGCTGTTTCGCAAGCTCGGCTTCGATGTCATCGAGCTGTGGATCGAAAACAAGGTGATGTTCGAAATCCTCACGGAATATATGCAGAAGCAGTATCTGGAATCCAGCACCATCCCGCGCTGGACCGCCGCGATCGAAGGAGCACTTGCGGCGCGCGCTGCCGCCGCGAGCGGATCTCAGCCGGCTTGAGCAGCGCCCAACGCCGTCCTCGACCTGGACTGGGAGCTTCGAATACGCAGAGGTATTCGCTGGTCGCTTCGCTTCTGTTGCGAGCGGCCGAGCCGCGCCGGGCTCCCCTCAGTCCGGCAGGCGGAAGACAATCCGCCCTTCATCCCAGCCCTGGGCACGGGCCGCAGAAAGCCTCGAACACAAGGTGTCCCGGAGCGAGAGGAAGATGCGAGTGACCGCAAGCAATCCCCTCAAGGGCTGGTCGGTCGACCAATCCCAGATCAGCTATGTCGGCCAGGATCTCCAGCGACCGGAGTGCATTCTTGCCGAGCGCGACGGGACGATCTGGTCGGCCGACGCCCGGGGTGGCGTCATGAGGATCGATCCGACAGGCAAGCAGCACCTGATCACCCAGAAGATCAGCTCGCAGTTCGACCTCGACGTCGACCCCGCGGCAAGCCTGTTGACGGGCACTCTTCCGAATGGGCTCGCGTTCGCCGACGACGGCGACCTACTGATCGCCAATTTCGGGACCGACCGGCTCGAACGCATGGACCGCAACGGCAATACGTCGGTGCTGTTCGATAGCATCGATGGCGCGTGGCTCGGCAAGGTCAATTTCGTCTTGCGCGATCGTAAGAACCGCCTCTGGGTTACCATCTCGACGAAGATCAATCCGTGGAGCGACGCAATTACAGGGTCCGTGCGCGACGGCTTGATCGTACTGATCGACGAGCGTGGCTCGCGGATCGTCGCCGATGGCCTGTATTTCACCAACGAAGTACGGCTCGATGCGGATGAACAATGGCTCTACGCCGCGGAAACTACTGGCAAGCGCGTGTCCCGCTACAGGGTCACGGCCGATGGCTTGGGGCCGCGTGAAACCTATGGGCCCGAGAGTCTGGGCCGGGGCGTCATCGACGGAATAGCCTTCGATGTCTACGGTAACCTGTGGGCGACGATGGTGTTCGCCGACCGGCTTGTCGCGATCACGCCCGATGGCGAGCTGCTCGAGCTGCTGGACGATGGCAACCGGCAGGCGACGGATGTGTTCGAGGCTGAGTTCGCCTCCGGCAGGCCCGTATCCTTCGACACCCTCTACGCGACCGGCGGAACGATCTGTCCGTGGATGGCCAGCATCACGTTCGGCGGCCCCGATCTCAAGACTGCCATGCTCGGAGGACTACGCGCGACGCGGATACCTACCTTTTGCTCACCCGTGGCAGGTCTGCCGATGGTCCACTGGTGACCCCCGCCGCAACTCGCCTCAATGGCTGCGCGGCCAGCCGGTGGAAAGATCAGCGATGAACGCCGAACGAGCACAATCGGATCTCCTGGACTATCGGCGCGACGGCGAACTGAGCCTCGACGAGCGCGACCGGCGATGGCATCGCGTCCGCGCGGCCATGAAGGAAGCCGACCTCGACGTTCTCGTGACGCCGCCCAATCCGGGGTTCTGGGATCAGCTCCAGGCCCACGCGACCTACCTTTCGATGGTAGGCGGCAACAACGCGCCGGTCTCGGTGATATTCCCGCGCGAGGGCGAGGTGACCGCCGTCGTCGGGCCGGTCCCCTCTGCAGCCTTCTGGCGCGCCTGGCAGACTTGGACGACCGACGTCCGCGCGACCCACTGGGCGGTTGGCGATGGGGCCGTCGCGCGCCTGAAGGAACTCGACATCGGTCGAGGGCGCATCGGCATTCCAGGCCTGAAAGGCAGCCCGCGCTTCCCCGACGGCTTGGCGCCGTCAGGTTTCGTCGATTTGATCAGACGCGAGTTCCCTCGTGCCTCGCTCGTTGATGCCACCGATCTCCTCGATGGATTGCGCGCGCGAAAGACCGCCGAAGAGCGCGCCGCGGTGGGCGAGGCGGTGGCGATGGCCGAAGCAGCCTTTGACGTTCTGCTCGCGGAAGCGCGCGCCGGCATTCCGGAGCGCGTTCTTTATGGCAGGATGGTCGGACACCTGATCGAACAGGGATCGCTGCCAAGCAATTTCCTGATGTGGGCATCCGGAAAGAATTTCGGGTTCAGCTTGGCGCCATTCCCCACGGGGAAACGGCTTCGTCAGGGCGAGCCGATCTACTGCGAGATCGAAGCACGCAGCAGCTCGGGATATGTCGGCCAGATCACCCGCACCGCGAGCCTGGGAGCGCCCAGCGCGAACCTCGCGGCGATGTTCGAGCTCGCCACGGCGAGCATCGAAGTCGTCCTCGGCTCGATGAAGGCCGGCGCGACGATGGGAGATGTGCTGGCGATCTACGCCCAGCAATCACAGGGGTCGCGCTATCGCGCCGTTCCGGTCATCCACGCCCGCGCCCTCGGCGAAGATCGACCCATGATCATCTTCGACGCGAGCGATCCCGCCGTTCTGGAGCACGTCCTTCATGAGGACGCCGTCTATGCGGTGAAAGTGCAGTTACGCGACGAAAAGGAAGGCGAAATGGCCTTCTGGGGAGAATCGATCGCCGTAGGCCTTGATCACGCGGTGAGGCTTGGCCGGCAGCCGATCCGGCTCCCGATCATCGGATGAAGAACTTTGAGTATTCATATGAAACTGGCCCCACCGCGCCCCACCCTGCCGCTGCAACACCAAGATGCGAATGGAGAATGTAAATGAGCGTCGGAAAACCGAACGATCCGGGTGACGACGGCGGCGGCGCTGGCATTCTGCTGCGCGCCGATGGCGCCACAACACGCCCCGGCATCGTGCTGTTGCACGAGATATTCGGCCTGAATGCGAGCATGCGCGCGATTGCCGAGGATTTCCGAAGCCGCGGATATGACGTGCTCGCGCCGGATCTGTTCTCGCGTCAGGAGCGGGGCGTACAACTCGATCCGACCAGCCCCGAGGACCGAACGCGCGCCGAGGCGCTGATGAAAGGACTGGAAGAGCAGGACGCACTGGCTGATGTTCGGTTGGCGGCCTCCGTCCTCAAGGGGCTCGACACATCAAACGGGAAGGTCGCGGCTATCGGCTATTGCCTGGGCGGCCGGCTGGTCTATCTCGCCGCGGCTGCGGGCCTGATAGACAGCGCCGTGTCCTACTATGGCGTTGCCATCCACCGTTCGCTCGATTTGGCCGACAGGATCTCGGTTCCCGTGCTGCTGCACGTCGCCGAGGAAGACCATCTTTGCGACCGCGATGCGCAGCAGGAGCTGCGGACGGTGCTCGCCGACAAAGCGAATTTCAGCCTCCAAACGCACCCGGGTGTCGGGCACGCTTTTGCCCGCCCGAACAGCCCAATGTGGAACGAAGCTGCCGCGACCAGCGCGAACGACGCGACATTCGACTTCCTGACCCTGACATTGGCGGGCTGAGGCAACCCCCTGCCGAAATCGCCAGCGGGATCGAGAGGATCAAGACTTGGCAAAGGTCGTCATCAGCTGCGCCGTAACGGGCGCCATCCATACGCCGACGATGTCGGAGGCGCTTCCGATTACGCCGGCGCAGATCGCGGAGCAATCGGTCGAGGCGGTCGAGGCCGGTGCCGCGATCCTGCACCTCCACGCCCGCAATCCCGCCACCGGCGAGCCCACGGGCGACCCTGACATCTTCGCGCAATTCTTGCCTGCCATCCGGCAGCAGACCGATGCGGTTGTGAACATCACCACCGGCGGCAGCCCGGCGATGCCGGTACAGGAGCGGCTCGCCGCCGCGAACCGATTTCAGCCTGAAATGTGTTCCTTGAACATGGGCAGCATGAACTTCGGGATGTTTCCTGCCGCTAGGAGAATCGACCGATGGAAGTTTGCATGGGAGAAGGAATATATCCTTGCGTCCGAGGACTTCGTCTTCAGGAACACCTTTAGAGACATCGCCTACATTCTTGAGACCCTTGGCAATGATGGCACGAAGTTCGAGCACGAATGCTATGACGTGGGTCATCTTTACACGCTTGCGCATTTCCTCGACCGGGGACTCGTCAAGACGCCTTTCTTCGTTCAGCTGATTTTCGGCGTGCTGGGCGGGATCGGTGCCGACCTCGACAATCTGATGTTCATGAAACAGACCGCGGATCGGCTCTTCGGCAACGCGTTCCAGTGGTCGGTACTCGCCGCCGGACGCCATCAGATGCCGTTCCTCACTCAGGCCGCGTTGCTCGGTGGAAACGTGCGCGTAGGCCTTGAGGACAGCCTCTTCATCGAACGTGGCAAGCTCGCTGTCTCCAACGCGGAGCAGGTCCGTAAGATCGTCCGAATTCTCGCGGAGATGGGTCATGAGCCCGCTACGCCGGCTGAGGCACGCGAGAGGCTGGATCTCAAAGGCAAGGACAAGGTTCGCTTCTAGAGCGCCTCGCAGCCGCACGTGATTGCCAATTCGCAGCTGCCCTACGGCAAGAGGTCCGCAGTCGCGGAAACGACTATCGCCGTGGCTGATAGGTGTATTTCAACCGCGAGTTTCCGCCCCTTCTCAGCCGCCGATAAGACGACGCGCGACAAAAACAAAATGGGCTTGCGGAGAGGAACTGGCATGAAACTGGCAGCCGTCCAGCTGGAAGGTAGCGATCCGTTGTTTGACCGGCTGGAGCGCGCACGCGCTATCAGGCCGCAACTTGAAGAGCAGGCTCTCGCGACCGAGACCGCCGGCCGCGTCTCGGCGGAAACGACGGCGCTTCTGAAGCAGGCCGGACTTCTGAACCTCGGTCAGCCCGCGCGGTTCGGCGGCGCAGAATGGACGCCGAGCCAGATCCTGCGCGCCGGGGTTGAGATCGGCCGCGGCTGCGGAAGCACAGCTTGGTGCATGATGATCGCGAACATGGCTTCGCTATTCGTTTCGAACTGGCCGCAGGAGGCGCAGAACGACGTCTGGGGCACCGACCCCGAAAACCTCGTTTGCGGCGTACCGATTCCCATCGGCGGATATCGCGCTGTTCCCGGCGGCTACGAGCTGCAGCCGGGTCAGTGGCCCTACGGTAGCAATTCCGACAATTCCGAATGGTTTTTCCTCGGCGGACGCCGGGTTGATGGAGAACAAGGGACCCCGCCCGAAGTGGGGGTGATGCTGCTGCCGCGAGAATGCGTCAGGATCGTCGACGGCAGCTGGAACGTCACCGGCCTCAAAGGCACCGGAAGCAAGACGATCGCGGTGGATGAACCCCGGTTCGTCCCGGCGCACCGGCACCTCGATTTCGCCGATGTGGTAAGTGGCCGCACGCCAGGCAGGGCGATCGAGAACAATCGGCTCGCAAAGTTCAATATCACCACCTTCGGCGCGACCGGCTTTGTCGCACCGATGCTCGGCATGGCGCTGGGCGGACTCGACTGGTTCGCTGCCAAGATGAAGAGCAAGGTTAAGAACAAGGCCTTCGCTGGAGGTCCGCCCGGTTCGGTCGCGCAGACCTCGGCTGCGCAGTTTGTCGTGGGCGAGACGTCAGCCGCGATCGATGCGGCCCTGCTCCTCCTGTTGGACGCGCTCGAAACGGCCGAGAACAAGCTGCTCGCGGATCAGGAGCCCAGCGTCCGGGAGCGGATCGACGTGCGTCGTGCCTTCGGATTTGTCGCTGTTCAGACGTCTGCCGCCATCCAGAAGCTATTTGAAAATGCGGGATCTGGTTCCACCACGCTCGACTCGCCGCTGCAGCGGCACTGGCGAGACATAAACATGGCGGCGCGCCACGTGAATCTCGACACGCAGGTGATCTATTCCCTGGTCGGTCAGGAGAGGTTCGGGCTTGAGCTCGCGGGTGCGTACTGATCCTGCTTAGCTCCGGAAGACCGTCCATGGTGAATATCACAACGGGTGTGGGTATGGCGGACGCCATCGATCCCAAGCATTTCCGGGACGTTCTCGGCTGCTATCCGACGGGAGTTTGCGTGGTAACCGCGTCGGCTGCCGACGGAGCGCGTCAAGGCATGGTCGTGGGCACCTTTACTTCCATTTCGCTGGATCCTCCGCTCGTCGGCTTTTTCCCCGACAGGGGGTCGTCGAGCTGGGCGAGGATCGCAGCGACAGGCCGTTTTTGCGCCAACATCCTGAGGGCCGATCAGCGCCACCATTCCACCCGCTTCGCGGCTCGGAGTAACGACAAGTTCGCCGGGCTTAAACATGGCACGACCCCGGCGGGCTTGCCGCTGCTCGATGATGTACTGGCCTGGATCGAATGTTCGATCATCTCGGTGGTCGAAGTGGGCGACCATTTCCTCGTGGTCGGTGCGGTCCAGGCACTTGAGAAGCGGGCATGCGGTACGCCCCTGCTGTTCTTCAGGGGGCGATACCATGAGCTAGCAGGCTGCATCGGCCCACAACGAGGCGCTCATAGATGCCAAAGCGTGCCGTGAAGCTCGGCTTCCGGTCCTTCTAACCCTGGCTCTCACCCCCGGAGCCGGTTGGCTCGACAATGGGAAATATTCGGCATGGTCTGCCGACAGTGCGCTGAACCGCGCGGTGCGCGTGCCGCCGCGAGGGGAAAGGCGCTTGACATGGACCTTGACAGGCAGCCCGTGCCGGGCGGCCGCGGCGGGCACTCGCTCGGTCTGCGAGGCGAGAAGCCGATCACCTCGCAAGGAAACGTCGACCGCATCGGTCAGGCTTCGACGATTACTGCGGGAAACATTTCATCGCCTACGGGCAGGATGTGATCGTTGGTAGCGTCGGCGAGCACCGGAGGCGATGCGTGGGCCACGAAAGTCGTCGACACGCTCACCGGCTGCGCCGTCTCCAGCAATCGCGCGGCGCAACATGGTAAGCTCCGCCGCCACGCATGATCGTTGCGGTCGAGCTCTTTCAGCCGTCGCCCTCGACAGTCTTGTGATGCGCGATCGTCCGCGTACCTCGAAACCGCAACAGCGTGATCGACTAATCGCACTCGACTTTGATTTGCGTTCGCTTGAGAGGGACCACCCTTCGCGTGGCGAAGCGACGTGGTGCACAGCAGTAGAACAGGTCGTACTTGAACAGTTCCAGTCCTGCCTCGAGAGCGCTCGCTCGCGTGACCATGTTTGCGGCGACGATCGCGGTCCATGTCGTTGCGGCGGCCGGTACCTGGGCCAGTCCCGGCCCGGTAGCCGCGCCCGCTGCGGCTGCATCCACAGGTAAAAGGATATGGCCGGAACGCGCCGGCGCCACCTTAACGATTAACGTCCGTGGCCAGCGAGTTCGGTATGCCGCGACCGTCGAAGCCTTGCCGCTTCGCGACCCGGAGGGCAATGTCGTGGCGCGAGCAAGCGTCACATCCTACAGCCTGGTCGGCGGCGATCCACGGACCCGGCCGATCACCGTGGCGTATAACGGCGGTCCGGGATCTGCTTCGGCGGCGCTGAACCTCATGGCGTTGGGGCCGCGGAGGCTGCTGCGCGTCGACGACGGCGGCAACGCGGTCGAGACGGTCGCCAACCAGGAAAGCTGGCTGCCGTTCACCGACCTGGTCTTCATCGACGCGATCGGTACGGGCTTCGGCCGCCCGACAGTCCAATCGGCCGAGGCGCGGACGCTGTTCTACAATGTTGCGGGAGACGCGAAGTGGATGGCGAATGCCATTTACCAGTGGCTCCTTCAAAACGGTCGCGTCGCGTCCCCCAAATACATCGTGGGGGAGAGCTATGGCGGATTTCGTACGCCCCTTGTCGCTCTCAATCTTCAGGATGTCGCACCGGTCGACGGCATAGTCATGATTTCACCGTTGACCAACACGGCTGTCCGGAATGGCGCGGACGTCTTGACCTCGCCCGTACCTTGGATCGTCAACCTCCCGACGATCGCGGCAGGTCACTTGGCGAAAGCGGGCAAGTCGCTGGACGTCGTTATGCCTGAGATCGAGCGCTACGCGCGTACCGATTACGCGGTCGACCTGCTCGCCGGCTGGAACGACGCGGCGCTACGCCGTATGTCGATCAAGCTCGCCGATTTCACCGGACTTCCGGAAGCGTATCTGGAAGCCGTCGGTTCGCGGCTCGACGCTCATGCCGCTCTGAGGAGGATCGATGGCGATAGCCACCGCCTGGCTCCCTTCTATGACATCAGAAACGATATCGTAGATCCGTTCCCGTGGATCGACGGCGGACATTTCGAACAATTGGCAAGCGCCGACACGCCTCTGTCTCAATCAGCGATGGCAGAATATTACCACCGCACGTTCGGCTGGTCGCCGGCCATCAATTATCTCCTCTTCAACCCCGAGGTGAACGCCACGTTTGACTGGGGTTCGGGTACGGAGCGTGAGAACTTGTCCGAGCTGCGAGTGCTTCTTGCGAAAAACCGCAGGATGCGAGTGCTAATCGCGCATGGCTACTTCGATCTTGGAACGCCGTATTATGGCTCGGCTCTTGCGGTCGCTACGGTACCGCCGGAACTTGCAGCGAACCGGATCGCGTTGCGCGTGTATCCTGGCGGGCACATGTTCTACGAAGTCGACAGCAGCCGGACGGCATTTACGCAGGCCGCCCGAAGCCTTTACCGGCAGGCTGCCTGGCCTCCGGCTGGTCGAAACGTCATGGCTAGCTTCACGGATAACTCGCGACCCGTAGAATGACCGCGTTGGCCACGTATCCCCCCGGCGCCCCGCCCCGCGAGGAGCCATTAAGTACCGCCGTGACAGCTTCTGTACCAACTGCGACGCGGCGATGCCCGGCGGCTCTTGATCGGCGGAACTATGCATTCAAAAGTGGATGAACTGGCAGAAGCCGTAAGGAGCAAGACCACGATCCTATTCGTTGGTGCCGGCGTGTCGATGAGCGTTGGTCTGCCGAGTTGGTCGTCGCTTATAGACTATCTCCGTTCTGAGCTCGGCCTACCGCCAGATTCCAGTCTGCACCTTTCGTATCAGATGCTTGCGGAATATTACCGCTTGCAGAAGGGTAGCATAGGTCCACTGCGAAGCTGGATGGATCGGGAATGGACAGTCCGTCCGGATGCGATCGCGAAATCGGAGGTGCACCGCCTGGTGGTCGATCTGGCTTTCCCGATCGTCTATACGACGAACTACGACAGCAATCTGGAGAGCGCATATCGCGCCTATGGTGCCTCGTTCAAGAAGATAACCAGTGTCCGCGATTTGACGAATCTACGAGCTGGCGACCGTCAGATCGTCAAGTACCATGGCGACTTCGATGATGATGAATCGCTTGTCCTTACCGAAACGGATTATCTTGACCGTCTGACGTTCGACTCGCCACTCGATATCAAGTTTCGGTCTGACTCGCTCGGTCACAGCTTGCTGTTCGTCGGATACAGCCTGTCGGACCCCAACATCCGTCTATTATTGCATAGACTATGGAGAATGTGGCGCGACTCTGGTCGCGAGAAGGACCGGCCTCGTTTGTTCTTCTTTGCGCCTGAAATGGATCAGGTGCGGGATGCTTTACTGGAACAATGGGGAATCTCCACGCTGTCGCAGGTGGCTGATACGCCGGCGGGAAGCCTCTTGCTATTCCTGCGCGAATTGAAGGCGAGGGTAGATGGAGACGGACCGTAGATCAGGAGGCACCATAGCGGCGAAATGGTTTGCTGTCTTCGGCGCATGGCGCGCGATCTAGTCTGAAGATCGCGTCCGCGCCGGCTCGCCCCCTTCGTGAGCGATCCAGCTCACGAACGCCTCGAGCTGTTTGCTCTGCGAGTGGTCCGGGTGAACGAAATAATAGGCTTCCTCGCCGGTCAAAGCGAAGTCGAACGTCTGCATCAGCGCGCCGGACGCGAGCTCTGGCTCAATCAGGAAAGTCGGGATCAAGGCGGCACCCGCGCCGGCCGCGACGGCTTGCGCCAGCATCAGAAATTGGTCGTAGGTTGCGCCGCGGATCGATCGTGTCATGTCAACTCCCGCAATATCGAACCATCGTTTCCAAGCGTCCCGCCGCGACTGTTGCAGAAGAAGCGGCACCGTCAGCAGATCGCGGGGAGCCGTGATATTCCGGTCGCGTAGCAGCGCGGGCGCGATCACTGGCGACGATGTCTCGCGGAACAGCAGCGTATGCGTCGCCCCTCGCCAATCCGGCAGGCCATAGTGGATCGCGCCGTCATAGCCCGTCGCCGCCAGGTCGAAAGGGTCGGAGCGCGCGATGAAGTTGACAGTGACGCTAGGATAGAGTGCGCTGAACCGCGGCAAGCGAGGTGCGAGCCATCGCATTCCGAAACTTGGCAGCGTTGCGATCGTGAGTGCGTTGGCATCGCCCTTGTCTAGCAGAGCGGCGGTAGCCCGGCGCAGGCGGGCAAGCGCTGGCGTGACCGCATCAAGGTACTCGCGCCCCTCCGCCGTCAGGCGGACGCGGCGGCCGGTCCGGTCGAACAATCGCCTGTCGAGCCATCCCTCCAACATTGCAATCTGGCGGCTGACCGCGCTCTGCGTCAGCCCGACATCGTCGCCCGCCCGGGAGAAGCTTTCGGTGCGCGCCGCCGCCTCAAAACACTGTAGCGCACCCACTGGCGGCAAAAGGCGGCGGGATATGTCCCTCATGAAAATCCCTCATCAACAGATGAGAACATGCCCGTTTTGCATCAAGCCGTATAGCAGTAGTTTGCAATTCTCTCTGCTGGACAAGGACGGTTGATGACCGATGTGAATGACGACAGGGGCGCGGCGCTGGTGCGATCGCAACTGGGGACGCGCGCCGACAGGGCTATCGCGACACTTGACCTAGACGAGCATCTGGGGGGGGCGAATGAGGTCGGCGTCGCGCGGATCGCCCTTGCCGCGGCGCTGAACATCGTGCTGTTCGCCGGCCTTCTCGATCGCGTGCCGAGCGCCGCCGCCTATGTGGCCGACGCCCGGCGCAAGGGCGAGCGTATCCGCTTCGACCACGGCGCGCTGCGCACCATACGCTTCGCCGATGGCCCGACCGGCGCTCTCCCCGGCGGCGAGGCGGCGTTCACGCGGATCCTGCTGCCGCTCGGCTATGTGCCGGCGGATACCTATCCGTTGCCCGAGCTGAGGATGACCGGCCGGGCTTATGTCCATGCCGACGCGCCGGAAACGATGCCTCAATTCTTCCTGAGCGAGTTGCATGTCGAGCAGTTCGACGCGGCATTCGGCAAGGCGGCGACCGCGACATTCGGCAGCAGCCGCGATCCACTGCGCGACGGGACGAAACTGGTCCTGCATCGGCTGGAACAGGGCGAGACTCTCGAATTGGCCGCCGCGGAGGCGGTTCTCGCCGACCTAGTGGCGGCATTCGACCGGCAGCACGCCCTGCCGGAGTTGACGCATTATGAAACGCTGCTGGCCCAATCGGCCGAGGCCGGCTGGATCGCGACCGAAGGCAATGCCTTCAACCACGCCACCGACCGCGTCGACGACGTCGAGGCTCTTGCCGTAGCCGAGCGCATCGCGGGACGTCCGATCAAGGACCGCGTGGAAGTGTCGGGATCGGGTCGCGTGCGACAGACGGCCTATCGCGCGGCGACGGTATCGCGCCCGTTCATCGATACGGACGGGCAAGCGGTCACGCGAGACGTGCCGGGCTCGTTCTACGAATTCATCTCGCGCGACATCGATCCCGCGACAGGCCGGATCGATCTGCGTTTCGACAGCGCCAACGCGACCGGCATCTTCGCGATGACGCGCACCGCAGCCTGACATGTGCGGGGTGCTAAACGCCTTGCGTGCGATCGTCGGCGAGACGCACGTCCTGACCGACCCCGCCGATCTGGCCGCGCGGGATCTAGACGGTCGCGGCCCGATCGGCCGGTCGCGCGCTCTAGTGCGTCCAGGCGACGCGGCGGAGGTCTCCGCCATACTGCGTGCCGTGGCGGCGCATGGCGCGCGGGTGGTCCCGCAGGGTGCGCGCACCGGCCTGGTCGGCGCGGGCGCGGCGGACGACACCGCGGCGGCAATCCTGCTGGGGCTCGACCGGTTGAACCGGCCACCGGAGATTGATCCGGTCAACCGCACCGCAACCGCCGATGCCGGCGTCCCGCTCTCGGCGCTCAACGACGCCGCGGCGGCGCATGGATTGACCTTCCCGATCGATCTTGGCGCAGATCCTCTGATCGGCGGAATGGTAGGCGCCAACACCGGCGGAGCACGGTTCCTGCGCTATGGCGACGTGCGCCGTAACGTGCTTGGCCTTGACGTAGTGCTGGCCGATCCGAAGGGCACGCGCCTGACGCTAGGCGGGGCGTTGTGGAAGGACAATGCCGGCCTGGATCTCAAGCAGATGCTGGTCGGTGCCGGCGGATCGCTCGGCGTGGTGACGCGCGCGACCTTCGCCTTGCAACCGCTGCCGGCGGTGGCGGTGACCGCGCTGGTTGCGCTGGCCGATGCGCGGCAGTCGGAAGCGCTGCTGGTCGCGCTGGAAACAGCATGCGGTATGCTGCTGAGCGCGTTCGAAGCGATCTCGGCCGCTGCCTTCGACGCGGCATTCGCGCATGCGCCGCGGCTGCGCCGTCCATTCAGGGAGCAGGATGGAGCCTATTACCTGTTAATCGAGTTGTCCGCCGGTCACGCCCTCTCCGCCGAGCAGCTTGAGGAGATGCTGGCCGCTGCGCTGGCGCCGTGGTTGGCGGACGCAGGAACGATCCTCGACGTGGTGATCGATCGTGGCACGGACCTGTGGGCGATCCGCCATGCCGTGCCGGAGGGGCTGCGGGCGCTAGGCAGTATCGTCGGCTGCGACATCGCGCTGCGCCGCGGCGACGTCGGCCGCTTTCGCGAAGTGATCGGCGGCGAGATCGCCGAACACTTCCCAGGGCTGAAACTATGCGATTTCGGTCATGTCGGCGACGGCGGGCTGCATTTCAACTTGGTGTGGCCGCATGCGCGTGGTGCGCCACCGCCCGGTCTGCTTGAGGCGGCACGCGCCCATGTGTTTCGCGCGGTCGTGGAACGCTTCGACGGCAGCTTCAGCGCCGAGCACGGCATCGGCCCGCGCAACCAGGCCTATTACGACCGCTTCACCGATCCGGCCGAGCGCGCGCTTGCCGGACGCGTCCAGTCGCTGTTTGCGCCGGCCGGCATCGGACGTGTCGATTTCTCAGGAGGGCTGTCATGTCCGACCATCTGATATCGATCTACGATCGGCCGAGCCGCTGTTCGAGCGCAGCGAATGTGAGTGGCTCAACACACTCCACGATGAGGCGTATCTCGACTGCGTCACCCGGAGCGCCACCAACGCGCCGGCGCACGCCCACCCGGTGCTGGTCGACGCGCTGGGGCGCCAGGCGCAAGATACCTCCAACCTGTTCCGCATCGCGGGCAAGAGCGGCTGGCAGGTAAGCTGTGCTCGCCTCATTCGGCGAGGCGTCTACATCGCCAACAGCGGAACGGAGACGATCGAGACCGCGCTAAAGACCCGCGCCGCTTTCATGTCGCGAACTGCGCGCCCGAGCGGATCGACATGATCGGCTTCACGGGCGCGTTCGCACGGGCGTACCTATGCCGCGATCAATGCCGCGGGCAATAAGTCCTGTCTCGAAAGGTTCGGTCCGCGCCTACATTGCTCCGTCCATACCCCGCTCGACGACGCCGATGGCCTGCCTAACGCGTTGCCCAACCGACGACCGCAGCGGTGATCGTCGCGCCCGTGCAGGACTAACGCGGCCTCCGCGCGCTTGACTAGGCATGGCTGCGCGAGGTGCGCGGGCTATCCGACGCGCACGGCGTCCTGCTGATCCATGACGAGGTGCAAGCCGGCATGGGACGCACCGGCTGGCTTTTCGCACATCAATGGTTCGAGGGATGCACGCCCGACATCATGGCGATCGTCAAGGCGCTCGGCGCCGGGCTCCCGGTCGGCGCTTACATCGCTACCAGCCACCCCGCACACGGCAGGGTGGCGGGGATCCACGGCACACCTTCGACGGCTACCGCCCGCGATGGCCGTCCCCGAGGCCGCCTTCGATCCGATCTATATTTCGCCGCCATCGACACGCGGGTCGACCATTGGGCGCTGGTGCCAGTCAACGGATGCAGCGGATGGACCGAGGTCCACTCGCTGTTCCTGCGTCCCGACCGCCGACCGGGCGCGGCAGGCAAGATGCTAGCACACTCGCGCTAAATGCTGATCGGCACCGATTCGCTGCGCTTTTCCGAAACGGTAATGGTCGGGCTGCGCGGCTGGCAGAAGGCGGACGGCGGCCCGCCGTTCTGGGACCGGGTGGCGAGCAAGTTCTTCCGCTTGCCGTTCAACGAATGCGACCGCATGATTGTATCCAGCGACGCCAGTTCATCCTCAACCTCGCACCGCGTCATTCATCTATGTCGAGCTGATCGACAAATGCGCCTGCCGCGGCCATCGGCCACCTCCACCGCGACAGCAAACGGGCGATGACGATGCTGAGCAAGGTGCGCTTCACGCCCTACGGTCTGATCGACATCTTCGATAGCGCCCAACGGTCACCGTGCGCCACGATGCGATCCGCACTATCGGCGGCAGCCCGAGCCGGCTCGTGGAAGTCGGCACCGGCGCCGATCACAGAGGAGCGCATCATCATCTGCGCGGGCACGGCCGAAGTGCTTCGGGTTTGCGACGGCGACGCCTGCGGGCCGCTCGACAGATCACGCCAGTCGGCCGGCTGGGTTCCACGCCCCTTGCCGGGTGCAAAATGTGCAAGGGGGGGGTGGCGGTTTTCGCACTGCTCGTCACCGGCGCAGCCGTTAGTCTGCGGGAACAATCTTTGGGATACCCGACCTTGCAACGCCATATTGTTGTCGGCCTCTGCGCGGTGGGCGCCTTCGTTTGCGCTCCGGCGTCCGCACAGGATGTTGCGATCCATGCTGGAACGCTCATCGACGGGACGGGCGCGCGAGAACGTCAGCGCGTCACGATCGTCATTCATGATGATCATATAACCAGGATCGAGGAAGGATATGTCAGCCCGCCCGGTGCGTCGATCATCGATCTGACGCGGGAGACCGTGTTGCCGGGGCTTATCAACCTTCACACGCACCTCACCGAAAGCCGCATGGTAGAGAATGGGTACGAAGACCGCTTCGCCTTCAACAATCTCGACCGGGTGCTGTTTGCAACGCGCGCGGCTCGTGCGGCACTGACCGCGGGCTTCACTAGCGTCAGGAATGTTGGAGCTGCGGGCGGGATGGATGTTGCATTAAAGCGCGCCATCGCGGCGGGAACCGTTGACGGACCCAGAATGTGGGTGTCCGGCGAGATTTTGAGCACGACCGGCGGCCACTCCGATCGGGCCAATGGAGTCGATCCTGCCGTCTATGAGGAC
>CAXTNG010000002.1:29219-31316 GCA_964245475.1 uncultured Sphingomonas sp.
GTCCGGCGGAGGGCGTGGCCGATGGTGCGGACGGGTTCGCGGCCGCGGTGCGCAGGCACCGCCGCGTGGGAGCGGACCTGATCAAGATCGCGACGAGTGGCGGGGTCGGAAGCATAGGCGATTCACCGCAAAACACTGTGATGACGGAGGCAGAGATCAAGTCTGCCATCGACGCCGCCCATGCGCTGGGCATGAAGGTCGCTGCTCATGCTCAGAATAAGCGGGCGATCGACCGGGCCGTGGTCGCCGGGGTCGATTCGGTCGAACATGGCGCCGGCGCGGACGCGGAGTCCTATCGGCTGATGAAACAGCACGGGACGTTTCTCGTGCCGACGATGTTGATCGCGGCCCAACGAATGGAGGAGATCAGCGAATGGCCGGGGCGCGTCGCCCCCGGAACTGCGGAGAAGCTGCTCTCGATCGTGGGCGGGAAGAGCAGACGGACCTGCGAGGCGTTCAGAAGCGGGGTGAAAATTGGGTTCGGCACGGACGCGCGCGTCCGATACGGCAGAAATGTGTTGAAATCGTCGCCCGACGGCAAGGATGTCAGCGCGCAGGAATTTAAGCTGCTGACCGACGCTTGCTTGTCCCCGATGCAGGCGATCCTGACGGCCACGCGCAATGCGGCTGAACTGCTGGGTGCGGAGGATCGAGTCGGAACGATCCAGCCGGGCCGGTTTGCGGACATCGTCGCGACCGAAGCGAACCCGTTGCAGGACGTCACGGCGCTTGAACGGATCGATTTCGTTATGAAGGGCGGCCGCCGCGTCATCGATCGTTCGGCACGGTATCGTGCGGTGCCGTGAACGGGGGCCGGCCAATGTCTCGGGGGTATGAAACGGCGGACGAGCGCCAGGGGAGGAGTTCATGATCCGTCAAGCCAGGTTGGACCTTCGTTCTCTGTTGGGACTGGCCGATGCCTTCAGACGCGGACTGTTGACGGCCTCGCTCGTTTTCGGCTTGCCGGTTTCCGCATCCGCCGACGAGCCGACGGCGCCGTTCCGGGATGCCGTCGCCGGCGGAAACCTGCTGTTCCTGTCGGGTCAGATCGGACGCGCGCCGGCGGGTTCGGACCCGCTCGCCGAGGGGATGGACGTGGCGGCCGCGAAGGCCATGAATCGCATCGGTGCCGTGTTGCACGCGCACGGCCGGAGATATTCTGACGTCGTGAAATGCACCATCTTCCTGGCAGACATTCGAGCGTGGGGGCGCTTCAACAACACGTATGTTCGATACTTCGCCAACGACAAGCTGCCGGCGCGAAGCGCACTAGCCGCTTCGGGACTGGCGCACGGCGCTCTTGTCGAGGTCGAATGTATCGCATTGCTCGACACCGCGGTGGTCAAAGTGCAATGATCGAGATGGCGGCGATTGGGCGGTTTTCACCCAGGGTAGGTCAAAGTGGGCGCGTGTGCGCTGCTTCTCGGTCAGGGAATGGCCGGACTGCTGGCAACCCGTCCGGCAGACCGTGGCTGTGAGTCGTCGACCCCGAGGTCGCGTCCTTTTCGCCCCGTCGATCGCGGATAGCGTCGGTCCGCTTTCGCTCATCACACGTGGAGCAACCGGGCCCATCCTCGCGGCAGACGACGGCGAGCTGGTCTGGCCCATCCAACCAAGCTGCACAGGAAAGCTGTCCGGAAATTCGCAATGAGACGAGAAACAATCCTGCGCCGTCCTCTCCTTGCGACCACGCTATGGGCACTTTTTATCGTCGGCGTTCCGATGGCGCGCGGGCAAGGCCGACCTGCGACCGATTTCGTCAGCGCGACAGGCCACGAAGGCACATTCAATGGCGTGAAGACGGGGTACGACGCGGTCGTGGAGCGCTTTGCACTGCCACAGCGGGAAGAGCGGCCGAGGACGGACTATGTGTCGATCGCCTATCTGCGCCGGGGCGTTCCTGATGTCGCGACGCGACCTATCGTTTTCGCTTGGGGGGGCGGGCCGAGTGCGTCGTCGGCGGTCCTTCACATGCGCCTGCTCGGACCGAAGCTCACCACCATCCCGTCGTTCGGGCATGAGGTCGGTTTTCAGTCGGCGCTCGTGGACAATTCCGATTGCCTGCTCGACGCAGCCGACGTTGTCTTCGTCGACCCC
>CAXTNG010000002.1:31326-54956 GCA_964245475.1 uncultured Sphingomonas sp.
GATTTACTAGGATCGCAGGAAATGCCGGCCCCGCCGCGGTATACGGCGTCGATGGCGATGCGAAGTCGGTCGCGGATTTCATCCGCGCGTGGCTCACACGGCACGAGCGCGCCCGGTCGCCCGTCGTGCTCCTTGGGCAGAGCTACGGAAGCGTCCGAGCTATCAAGGTGTCCGAATTCCTGCATCCCGACGTCATGCCGTACGGGATCGTCGTCCTGGGCAATGCAGCGATGAAGCTGGAGGCGGAACGAAGGGGCAGTATCGTCAACTACGCGCTGGCCCTTCCCAGCATAGCGATCGCGGCGGTGTGGCACGGGATGGTGCCGCGCAACGGTCGCAGCGAGGAGCAGATCGTGGACGAGGCCTATGCGTTCGCCACGGAAACCTTGCTACCCGCCCTTGCTCGGGAACAGATGCTGACCGACGCCGAGCTGAACGCACTTCGCGCTACGATGGCACGCCTCACCGGCATCGAACCCGCGTTCTTCGCCGCGAACGGCCTGGGCCTGTCTCGCGACCGCTTCCTCGACGTTGTCCAGCAGCGGACCGGCCATAGTCCCAGCCGGTCGGACCTGCGTCGCTCGGCACCACTCCCGCGCGTGGTGGATGCGGCATTCGCGCAGTATCTTCATGGTGATCTCGCGATCCCGGCCGCGATGAGCGATTATGCCGACGATGCTCCGGGATCCGAAAACTGGTTCTACGGCGCGCCGGATCGGCTGGGCGGCAACGACTGGCCTGGCATGCTGCTGGCCCAGATGCACGGAAATACGCAGATGCGATACCTCAGTATCAACGGGTTCGACGATGGCATCGTGGGTATCGGAGCGGTCCGTTTCCTGTTCGCCAGGACGCCGTTGCCCCGGGGACGCGCGCGGATGGTCGAATATGAGGGCGGCCACTCGGTGTACACGTACGAGCCCACCCGGAAGGCCGTGTTGCGGGAAATCCGCGTGTTCCTCGCCCCGGCCTGGCCGGCATCCGAGCCAGCGCGCACGCCTGATGACCAGACCCGACGCACCGGCCGCTATCTTTCGGTGCACGGGTTGCGGCGTTTACCGGAAGCAACAGTTAAGTCACGACCAACACGCCGGGCACTACGAGGCTTTAACTCACAAAAGCTATAGGACCAGATTTGGACCAATCCGAGCATTGCTTCCCGACCAGGAAGCGCGAAAATGCAGCAATGTCGAGCCGCGCGTCCGGCAGCGCTAGACACACGTCGGTGAGGATCGGGATCGCGATGATCCTCGGCATCACTGTCGGCCTGATCGTCTTCAGAGTGCGCGTCACGGCGGGATATGCGGACCTGGTTCCCGTTGTTGACTGGACGCTTTCCGTCGCCTCAAACATGTTCCTGCGACTGATACGCATGGTCGTGGCCCCGCTCGTCCTGCTCAGTCTCACGGCGGGCATAGCACAGATGGGAAGCAGCGTTGCGCTCGGCCGCATCGCCGCCAAGGCGTTCGTCTGGTTCATCGGCATGTCGGCGGTGTCGCTTACCCTCGGCCTCGCCGCTGCCCATCTCCTTCAACCCGGGATGGGCGTGCGGCTTGTCTCGGGCGATCTCGCGTCGCCAGTGCCCCCCGCCCACGTCAAGTCGTTGTCCGAGGTCTTAGTAGGCGCCATACCGATATCGATCTTCGATGCGCTTGCCCGCAACGATCTGCTCCAGGTAGTCGTCTTCGCGATCTTCGCGGGACTGGCGCTATCGCGCATGCCAAGCTGTGCGCCACTGGTGGAACTCTGCAGACAGGGCGCCAAGCTGATGCTCGAACTGACCCGCCGGGTAATGTGGTTCGCTCCATTTGCGGTGTTCGCGACACTCGCCGAGACGACTGCCCGCAACGGTCCGGCAATGCTGCTCGTCTACGGACGGCTGATCGGCAGCTTCTACCTCGCGCTTCTCGCCTTGGCGTCGGTCATCGCACTCGTATCGGTCCTCTTCCTGAAGCGCGAATTCGGAACATTGCTGAAGGCGATCCGCGCGCCCGTTCTCCTGGCGTTTTCGACCGCAAGCTCCGAGGCCGCGTTCGCCCCGGCAACCGCGGCGCTGACCAGGGTCGGCGTTCCCCCACAGCTAGTCGCCTTCATTCTGCCGCTGGGATATTCGTTCAACGTGGACGGTACGATGATGTTCGGCGCCTTCGGGGTCATGTTCATCGCGCAGGTCTTCGGCGTCGCGCTGTCCGTGACGTACCAGCTTGAGATCCTCCTGCTGGTCTTCATCATGAGCAAGGGCGCGGCAGGCGTTCCGCGAGGCGCGCTTGTCGCTTTGGGTGCGAGCCTGGAGCATTTCCACCTGCCCCATGCCGGCCTGCTGCTGCTGCTGTCGGTCGATCAGCTGATGGACATGGGGCGTACCGGCCTAAACGTCTTCAGCAATTGCTGCGTAACGGCGGTGATCGCTCGGAACGAAAAGGACGTAGACATCGATCGAGGAGAGCCAGCCGGCTTTCAGGAAGATTTTTCCGTCAAGTCGTGATGGCGCTCAGATCGCGCGTCAGGTCATCAAGGAAGATATTCACAAGCCTGGGAAGGCGGCGGCCGGCCCTGACCGTGACGTCCAGCATACTGTCGTTGAAGGAGGGTTCCTCCAGCCGGATGACCTGGAGCGTCTTGCCGATCATTTCCGGCGGAATCGTCCGGAGCGGAAGGCATGTCGCGCACCGGCCGGCGCGCACCATCTCGATAAGGATTGCGATCGATCCGCTTTCGAGCACGATATTGGGCGAGAGCTTCGCCTTCCTGAACTCGGTGTCCAGCACCTTTCGAACAGCGAAGTGGCTGTGAAGTAGGGCGAGCGGCGTCGCCTCAATGCTCGACACGGAGAAGGTGCCGCGTTGCGCCAGCTCGTGGCCTTGAGGAACCACCAGAACCATCGGCTCGCCGATCCGGCTGACGATCCGTATATCCGGATCTTCGCTCGCGCTATTGGCAAGCCCGATATCGATGACGCCCGCTTTCACCAAGTCCAAGACTTCGCCGGAATTGCGCGTATCGAACGTGAAGACGACGCTGTTGTATCTATCAAGGAAGCGACGCACGGTCGCGGCCGGCTGAAAGGCCGCGATGCTGGGAACAGCGGCGACACGTATCAACTGACGCGCCAAGCCGCGCTGCTCGTTCAGGTCTCGTCGCAGATCATCGAATTGCTGGATGAACGGTGCCGCGAAATCGGCGACCAACTGACCCGCGTAGGTCAGATTGATGCCGGTGGGCGTCCTGCTGAACAACTCGGCCCCGATTTGGCCTTCAAGGATCGATATTTGCCTGCTGACCGACGATGGCGACGATCCCAGTTTCTGACTTGCCTTCCGGATCGATCCGCAGGCAACCATCTCATGAAAGCACCGAAGACTCTTTGATATCATCGCGCGTCCTGTGGAACGTTCTGATGCCCTTGCCCGCGGCCCGCGCAAACGCTGTAGAGAGGGGCAGCGTAAAGGGGTAGTGAAAAACGCAACACCCTGTAAGATGGATGCTCCTCGGTCGCGTGTCGCGGTCTGCTAGACCATCGGCATGACAGCAGCTACTTCATCCTTCACTCGGGACACTTGCTACCACCGCTGGATGGCAGAAGCGGAGGAGGCGCTCACTGAGCGCGGGGACGCGGTGGGTCTCACAGACTCCAGTCTGCAAGAACCTGCGAGCCTGCTCGACCGCGTGCTGCATTCGAACACCCTGCTGGACAATTCCAGCTACCGATCCACTCGGGGCCGCGGCAATACCGCGCTGCTCGAAGCTATAGCCAGCCATTATGATGTTCAGCAGCGGTCCGTGATTTGCACGAGTGGAGCCGTTGCCGGTTTCGCGCTCGTGCTTCGGGACGCGCTCCGGACGAAGCGGCATATCATTGTCGAGCAGCCTTATTACGGCATGCTGGTGCAGATCGCACGTGAGTTCGGCGCGGAGATATCCTTCCTGCCGCGTTCGCTTCAGGATGGGTCATTCGAAGTCGAGACATTGGCCCGGCTCGTCCGCGCGGATACCGGAATGGTTGTCGTCTCCAATCTGCATAATCCGACGGGATTCCGCTTGGGGGACAACGCGCTAGCGGAGGTCGCCGAATGGCTCCGGCCGCGGCGCATCTTGTTGCTGGTCGACGAAGTCTACCGCGGCTTATCCTCCGAAGGGGTGAAGACAGCGGCCGTTCTGTCGAGCAACATCGTCGCCGTTTCCAGCCTGACCAAGTCCTACGGCTTGAGCAGCCTGCGGTGCGGATGGATCCTGGCACCGGAACCGATCATAGACCGCCTGCTCGCCTTGCGGCCGCTCGTCGATTTTGGACAGTCCAAGATCGGGCACGCCCTTGGTGTCGACATATTCCGGCATATCGAGACGTTCGAGCACCACGCGCGATCGGTCATCGCCGAAAACCGCGTCGCCCTCGGGGAATGGTATCTCGCAAGCTGTCATGCCGGGCTGATCGACGGTCCACTGCCCGCGTCCACCAGTATTTGCTTCCCCAAGCTGAAAGGCATCGCGGATACCCATGCCTTTGCTATCTGGGCCTGGGCTCATCTGAGCTTGGCATTGGCGCCTGGTGAGCTTTTCGGAACTCCTGGACACATCCGGATCGGGTTTGGCGGCGCCAACGCGCAACTAAAGCGCGGACTTGAGCGCTTGTCAGAAGCGCTGGCCGCTTACCCGGATAGGAAGACAGCGCCCATTCGCGATGTCGACGCAAAGCATTCCGCACATGGTGCGTTCGCCTCATGACACGAGTATTTTTCCAGCAGTAGGTGCGCCATGACTGACGTAAGCAGAAGATCTATATTCTCTCAAATGTTCGCCTCCACCACCGCTTTTTATATGTTCGGTGGTCTGGCCCTCGCGAAGGCAAGCGACGATCCGGTCCGCGAGATTTATGATCGAGCAATATCCATCGACAGCCTTACGCCGGGACGAGTCAGCGCGACGGACGCCACGTCGGTGATCCGCGCTGGACTTACAGCGTGTGTGCTCGACCTGAAAGCCTCTCCGCGGGACTATCAGCATGCGATGGAGGCCATCGCACTCACAACGGCCGAAGTGTCGCAACCACGATCGCCGACTTTGATCGTCCGCAAGGCGGGGGACATCATCGAGGCCAAACGGCGGGGCAAGCTCGGCATAATCCTGGATTGCCAAGATGCGTCCATCCTGGGCCCTGATTCGATCGCCAACGATGATTCCAATCTGGAGGCGCTGCGCGCGTTCTTCGACAAGGGGCTTCGCGTACTGCAGCTGACGTATACCAATGCCAACGCGCTGGGGAGCGGCTACCAGGAACGAGAAGATGCGGGGTTGACGCGCCTGGGGCAGATTGTGACATCCGAGATGAACCGGCTGGGGATGCTAATCGACCTGTCCCACTGCGGCGATCGGACTACGCTCGAAGCGATCAAACTCTCCACCAAACCTGTCGCTGTCACCCATGCCGGCTGCCGATCGCTCTACGATGACAAAAGGAACAAACCCGACGAGATCATTCGCACGCTGGCCGAGCGCGGCGGATATTTCGGAGTCTACAACATGACGATGTGGTTGACGGACAGCACGACTTCCTCGGTAGAGGACATCGTCGATCACATCGATCACGTGGTCCGCGTGGGCGGCATCGAGATCGCCGGGTTCGGCAGCGATGGCCCCGTGGTAGGCGACAACCGCCCGCAATCCGCGAAGGTGCGGCGGATGACCGACGGCTTCGTCAAGCGCAACGCGGGCTGGCCCGGGGGCCGGGCAATGACCGGCCACATGACGGCGACCGATCTGGACGGACCGGACAGGATGTCCGTCCTCGCAAGCGCGCTGGGGCGTCGGGGATACAAGGCGGCAGCCGTAGAAAAGGTCATTGGCGGCAATTTCGTGAGGGTCTTCGGACAGGCCTGCGGATAGTCGCGCCACATCGAAATCGCACCACCAGAAGCCGGATCGGTCACGGAACGGAGCGCGAGCCCACGCGTGCGTTTCTCGCAACGGGCCGTTGCCGCCTTCTCGCCTATCCGACCGCCGTCCACCCGCTACGATGCCGTCCAAGCGAGAGATGAGACAATGCTACGTGTCGGGTTACTTGGCTTTGGCGCGATCGGCCGTTCCATCATGGAGAACTGGCACAATATACCGCCCGGACATTGCGAACTGACGGCTATCTGTTCTCGACCGCACCAGCCAGCGTTGCTCTCGGACGACCTCCGGCGTACCGTGATCGTGCACAATCCCGAACAGTTTCTTGACTTACGATGCGGAGCGGTGATCGAGGCGGCCGGACACGATGCGTTGAAGCGCAACGGTGCGCACCTGCTTCAGAACGGTGTGGATCTCTACATACTCTCCGTCGGCGCACTCGCGGATGCGGACTTGCTGGCATCCCTGCGGCAAGCAGCCGTTCGCGGCGGCGGCAGGGCCTGCCTCGCCAGCGGCGCGATCGCTGGGATCGACGGCCTGCGAACGATGAGGATGCTCGGTTTGAATAGCGTGCGGTACCGGGCCACGAAGCCGCCGGCTGCGTGGCCTGACACGATCGAGCGCGCGCTTCCCGGAGACCGGCGGCACGTCGTCTTCGAAGGGAACGCCCGCGAAGCCGCCCGTCGTTATCCTAGGAACGCCAACGTCGCCGCCACGGTGGCGCTGGCGGGACTTGGCTTCGAAGCGACGCAGGTACAGCTGATCTCCGATCCCGCAGCAGCAGCAAACATGCACGAGATCGTCGCAGTCGGCGAGGTTGGCGAGTTGCACCTCCGGATCGCAGGGCGCCCCCTGGCCGCGAACCGGAAGTCATCCGCATCCGCGGGCATGAGCGTCATCGTCGCCCTTTCCAACGGAAGCGCTACGCCGGCCTTCGTATGAATGTCGGCGCCGGTGACGGAGGCGGCTTTCCGGCGCTCTGCCCACGATCTGGTCTGGTCGCGCCTGCGCATTCACGTCGCTGAGATTACGGTCAAGTTCCGGGCGGGTTGCAACGGGTCATCACACGGCGGACCGGAACCGGCTTGCGCAGCTTCTCTCCGATGATTGCGGCGCTGTCACGATCGATGCCGTCGACGGCAATGAGCACTCGCTGAGTATTGGCCGTCGTTCGGGCTTGCACGCATCGAAGCAGCAGATCCTGTTGCGCGAACAGCCCGAGCACCCGGCAGAGCAGTTGGGGGCAGAGATCGGCCACGACCAGAAAGGTCGTGACCGAAGGCGTCGGCGGCACGTCGGAACGCATGGCAAGCGCTCATGCCGCCTTGGAAGTACTCGTGAACGACGCCGGCTGCCCGTTCATGATCGACCGGGCAAGCAAGCCGGCAGCTTCATGTGGAGTCGTGCCCTCGCGTTCAGCGAGGCTCAAGATAGTGTCGAACTGGGTGGCGATCGCATCGACGCGTTTCTCCACTTCCGCGATGCTCCAGCCGAAATGCTCCGCGGCGACGTTGATGATGCCTCCCGCGTTCACGACATAATCCGGCGCATATAGCACATCGCGCTGAGCGAGCGCTGCGGCGTTATGCGAATGCGCGAGCTGATTGTTCGCCGCCCCGCAGACGACGGCGGCGCGGAGGGTCTTGATGGTCGTTTCGGTGAGGACGGCGCCCAACGCGCATGGCGCGAAGACATCTAGCCGCGCCTGGATCAGGCTCGCGGAGGTCATAACATGCGCGCCGAACTGGACGGCCGCACGCGCCGCGACGTCGCTGCGCGCTTCGGCGATGACTAACCGGGCGCCGGCATCATGCAGCAATTCACACAGGGCATAACCGACGTGGCCAAGCCCCTGCACGCCGATCGTAAGCCCGGCGAGGTCGGTACCGAGTCTGCGGCGCGCGGCGACCTTCATCGCGCCGAAGACGCCGCGCGCGGTCCATGGTGAGGGATCGCCACCGGGCGCGCCGGGGCGGGGCGGCAGGCCGACGACATGAGCCGTGCGGCTGGCGACGGCTAGCATGTCCTTAACGCTGGTGCCGACATCCTCCGCCGTTATGTAGCGCCCTTGTAGTCGAGCGATGCCGTCGCCCAGCGCCCGGAACAAAGCCGGACGATCGAACGACTTGGCGGGCTGGCGAATTACGGTCTTGCCGCCGCCGAGCGGCAGCCCGGCGAGCGCGTTCTTGTAGCTCATGCCCTCGGCCAGACGCATCCCATCGCGTGTCATCTCCTGCTCGGTCGAGTACGTCCGGAAACGACATCCGCCAGCGGCCGGACCCAGCCGAGTGGAATGGATGACGATCACGCCCTCCAATTGCACTGCTAGATCTTTGAGGAGAACGATTTCTTCGCATGGCGCCGCACAAGCCAATTCCTGAACCATCTCCGTTCGCTCCTGCTGTCGAAGCGACATGAATAGCAGAGTGAAACGGCGATATCTGACCTTTTCTTTGTGGAACAGGCCGCTATCGTGCACCATTATACCACCAGAGTAGAAATTAGAGGTCAACTCGTGCAAGGCAAACTTGATCGGTATGATCGGCTGATCCTCCGGGCGCTGCAGGAGGATGCCTCGGTTTCGACCGCGACGATTGCCGAGCGGGTGGGCCTGTCGCCTTCGCCATGCTGGCGGAGGATCGACCGGCTCGAACGCGAGGGCTTTATCAAGGGGCGCGTGGCGCTCGTCGAACGACGCCGCGTCGGTCTCAACGCGCAGATTTTCGCGCAGGTGAGGCTGAACGCACACGGTCGCGCGAACCTGGATGAGTTCGCCTCAGCCATCCGCGACTATCCCGAGGTGCTGGAGTGCCACGTGCTGATGGGATCGGTCGACTTCATGCTGCGCATCGTCGCAGCGGACATTGAGGCGTACGAACGCTTCTTCTTCGATCAGCTCTCACGACTGCCGGGCGTGCAGGAGATCAATTCTACGGTGGCATTATCGGAGATTAAGTCGACGACGGCACTGCCTGTATAGCCTTTAAGCCCGACCAAAAATTGAGTTAAGCGATTTCAGTAGCATGTGATTCACCGGCTTGCGAAGACCACGGAGATCACATGGGCTGGACCGAAACCGCTCGTCGCGAGCATGACAGAAGAGGGCTGCGCTACGCAAGCGACTGCACCGACCAGAAATGGGCGATCGTCGCCCCGCCGCTCGCACGAACGACCAAAGTAGGCCGCCCCCGCCTGCACCGCGCACGAAATTCGTGGAACACGATCGAGTACCTCGCGGCGACGGGATGTCAGTGGGCGCAGCTGCCGAAGGACGTTCCGCCGTTCACGACGGTGCAGTACAATTTCTACCGGATGCGCGACAGCGGCCTGCTCGACGCCATCAACGCGGTACTGGTGGCCTGCGCGCGGGTTGCGGAGGGCCGCGAGGCCGACCCGGCCAGGGGCATCATCGACAGTCAGTCGGTCAAGACCACCGAAGCGGGCGGGCCGCGGGGCTGTGACGCTCGCAAGAAGATCAAGGGGCGCAAGCGTCACATCGTGACCGACACGGCCGGCAACCTGCTTGACGGGTTGGTCCGTCCTGCCGACATCCAGGACCGCGACGGCGCCCCGGAACTTATCGAACGCTGCCAGGACGCCTATCCTTGATCGCCAGCCTGTATGCCGACGGCGGCTACGTCCGAAGCTTGGCTCGTCATCGCTTCCATCAGGCGCATGACCTGCCGCATCGCAAGAATCAAATTATGAGTCGGGCTCTTAGTAACGTCGCCATGGTGCCGAGCGTCAGGACGCTGCGGCGCGTGCCGCGGCTGTTGCCATTTTTTACGTTGCCGCTTCGCCGTGTCAACGGCGGCCGGATTTTAGGCCGGCTGGGCGGAGGAAGAGTGGGCCAGTGCTGATGCGGGCATGACGATATGGAGAGGGGCCCGATCGGGCCCCTCTCCATATCGTTGGCGTCCTCGATCAGGAGGTGGTGATCTCGCCGGTGTCGGGGTCGACGATCTCGGTGGCCTGGTTTTGCTCTGCCCTGGCGACGGAGCGGCGGCGGCCGGCGGACTGCTTCAGCCGATAGCTGTCGCCGTTCATCGTCAGGATGCTGACGTGGTGGGTGAGCCGGTCGAGCAGCGCGCCGGTGAGCCGCTCGGATGCCAGCACGGACGTCCAGTCCTCGAACGGCAGGTTGGAGGTGACGATGGTCGAGCCGCGCTCATATCGTTGGGAGAAGACCTCGAACAGCAGCTCGGCGCCGGTGGGCGACAGCGGCACATAGCCAAGCTCGTCGACGATGAGCAGCTTCACCGCTGCCAAGTCGCGCTGGAGCTTGAGCAGGCGGCGCTCGTCGCGGGCTTCCAGCAGCTGGCTGACCAGCGAGGAGGCGGTCGTGAACGCGACCGTGAGCCCCTTCTGGCAAGCTGCCAGGCCGAGTGCGAGCGCGACGTGCGTCTTGCCGGTGCCGCTGTTGCCGAGCGCGATCACGTTCTCGCGGCGCAGGATATACTCCGAGCGGGCGAGCTCCAGCACGAGCGGCTTGTTGAGGCTGGGGATCGCGGCGAAGTCGAACGTGTCGAAGCTCTTCACCGCCGGGAACCGGGCCGCGCGGATGCGCCGCTCGATCGTGCGCCGCTCGCGGTCGATGAGCTCGAGTTCGATCAGGCGCAGCAGGTAGCGCGGATGGTCGACGCCGTCGCGGGCGCACTCGCGGGCGACCTTGTCATACTCCCTCAGCACCGTGGGCAGCTTGAGCTGTTTGAGGTGATGCGCGAGCAGGACCTGCGGCGTGCCGCTCGTGGTGCCCGTCGGCATCGTATCGCCGGTCGCCCTGCTCATGCCGCCAGCACCGCATAATCGGCGGCGGACGTCGTCTTCACCGCGGTTTTCGGCAAGTGTGGATAGGCTGCCAGGTCAAGCCGGGCCGGCCGTCGCTCGACCCGCACCAGCGCGATCAGCTTAACCGCGTCGAAGCCGATCGCGCCGATCTGGATCGCCTGGGTCACGGAGCCCGCGACAATGTCGAGCGGGAGCGCCTCGAGCAGGCGCAGGACCTGGATAAACTCGCGCTTGCCGCGATTCCCCATCCTGGCCTCGAGCCGGTGGCGCAGATGCTGGAACACGTCCGGCAGCTCCCACCCCTGCAACGCCGCGGCCTGATCGAGCGCGTTGGGCTTGGTCTCGATCAGCGCGAGATAGTGGAGCGGGTCGGCAATGAACGCCCCCTCGCCATAGCATCGCCGGTGGCGCGCGACCTCCGCCCCGCCGCACAGGATCACGACCTCGTCGACGAACGCCTTCACGATCACGTCCTGGAAGCCGTAGGCGGTCGGCACGGAGTAGTCGTTCGTGCGATAGCGCACGAGCGCGGTCGACGAGACGCGTGCCGCCCGCTTCTCGCACGGTTCCAGCGGCACCGCGGGAAGATCGCGCAACGCCGCCAGATCGGCAACCAGTCGCTCGCCGATCGTCTCGGCGCGCCGCCCGGCGCGTTCGCCCTGACGGGCACGGCAGCGCTGCTCCAGCCGGGCGTTCAGCTCCTCGAAGCTCGTCGCCTCCGGGATCGGCACCATGAAGTTCGCGCGGGCATGCTTCACCAGTCCCTCGACCTTGCCCTTGTCGTTGCCCTTGCCGGGTCGGCCGAAGCGATCGTGGAAGAGGTAATGGCTGACCAGTTCGGTGAAGGCGCGGGTCCGCTCACGCTTCCCGTCGCCGCAGATCTTCGCCACCGCGATCTTGGTGTTGTCGTACAGGATCGACAACGGCACGCCGCCGAAGAAGGCGAACGCGGCGACATGCCCGTCGAGGAACGCCTCGGTCGTCTCGCGCGGATAAACCTTCACGAAGCAGGCGTCCGACTGCGGCAGGTCCATGCACAGGAAGTGGACCTTCTGACGCACGCCGCCGATCAGCGCGACCGCCTCGCCAAAATCACCCTGGGCATGACCCGGCGGGTGCGCCAGCGGCACGAACGTCTCGCGCCCGCGCGCCCTGCTGACCCGGACATGGTCCTTCACCACCGTGTAGCCGCCCGCAAAGCCATGCTCGTCGCGCAGCCGCTCGAAGATCCGCTTGGCCGTATGCCGCTGCTTCACCGGCGCCACGTGATCCGCCTCCAGGATCGCATCGATCACCGGCAGCAGCGGACCCAGCTTCGGCTTCGCCGCCGGCTTCTTGCGTGTATATCCCGGCGGCAGCGAGAAGCGGCACATCTTCGCCACCGTCGCCCGGCTCAGCCCGAACACCCGCGCCGCCTCGCGGCGGCTGTGCCCCTCCACGAACACGAAGCGCCGAACGGCGGCGTAGCTCTCCACGACGAACATCCCAGGCCGTCCCCAAAGGGATCAGCCTATCCACTGGCCAGACTTTACTCCGCCACGCTCAGCAACACGCCGGCGCTCCCGTGGCCAGCTTTGTCACCGCCGTGCACATTCGCGGCTAGCCGCGGTTGCGGGATTAATCCGCATCGCGGCTCCGCACGATCTGGCCGAAGCGCTGGTCCCGTCATTGGCCAGATCGTTTGTAGGTCGGTTGCCACATCGGCAGCTGTTGCAAGAAGCGCAACAGCGGATGGCGTAAACAAGCTCTTCCCACAAAGTAGTGAGCACATAGGCTGCTTGAACGACCAAAGTGGGGGAGATAAGGGGTGACCAGATCCAAGAAGACGCTAAATCTGGCTTGCATCGTCAGCCTGACTGCCCTGACAATTGCTGCCTCGCCCGCCCGAGCGCAGTCAACGATGACACGGAGTGAAGACAGCGGAGTGACTGACGTTCAGTCCGACATCGTTGTTACCGGGTCACGGATCAGACAGGTCAGCCCGGATGTGCCGCAACCCATCGCCGTCCTGGGTGGAGCGGAGCTTCGCGACCGTGGCTTTACGAACGCCTCCGACGCCCTGAACGAACTGCCTGTCACGGGGATCGGTAATACCCCGACAGGAAATCAGGATGCCCAATCCGCCGGCCGCAACTACATCAACCTCTTCGGGCTGGGATCCAACCGGACGCTGACTCTTGTGAACGGGCGCCGCTTCGTATCGTCGAACATTACTGCCGGTTCATCGGCCCCCGCCGCCGGCGCGACGACGGCAACGGCCGCACCTGCGGGCGAACAGGTCGACCTGAACCTCATACCCATCGGGTTGATCGACCGGGTCGAACTCGTCGAATCCGGAGGCAGCGCCGCCTACGGCTCCGATGCCATCGCGGGTGTCGTCAACATTATCATGAAGAAGAATTTCTCGGGTTTGGAAATTTCAGCGCAAAGCGGTGTATCCCGCTTGGGCGATGCGGCGACCCACGATGCGCGCCTTACCGCCGGGACCGGCTTTTTGGGAGGTCGGGGCAATATCGCCTTCAACGCGGAATACAGTCAGACGTCTCCGCTGCGCTATTCGGATCGGGCGGCAACTGCGGCCTTTCCCGCATACGCGACAAACCCGCTAAATCGTACATCAACGGACGGCATTCCGGGCGCAATCCTCATCTTCGACAGGCGCCTGCCCGAGGTCACCGCAGGAGGCCTGCCGGTGTTGACCAACAGTTCCGCGCTGTCGCAGATCATTACGATTCCGACTGCCTCGGGCCGAGTACCTGCGCAGTTTGCACCCGATGGAACCTTGGTCCCTTACAATCCGGGCACATTCTACAGCGCGTCGGTTGCTTCGGGTGGCGACGGCTTCAACCTCGCGCCGTTCACCTCGTTGCAAACACCGGTGACGCGGTCCTTGTTCACGTTGCTGGGGAATTACGAGTTCAGCAGCAGGGTGCGGCTGTTCATCGAAGGGACCGTTGCGCTGTCACGTGCCAAGGAGCCGGCAAATCAGCCGCTATTCAACACGGCGCTTATCGGTGGACTGAACGGCGCCGTTCCCGTCAGCATCAACAACCCATTTCTCGGCACGCAGGCTAGGTCGCTGCTGCAAGGACAAGGCATCAACTCCTTCTTCCTTTCGCGTCTCTCCGGCGATGTCATCGGTTCAGCGCCGAGCACGGCCAGAACCGAGACATATCGTGGAGTAGTCGGACTGGAAGGCGATCTCCCTGTTTTCGGCCGCAACTGGCATTGGGACGTGGCATTCAATCGCGGCCATGTCTCAGGATACGCGAGCAATCCCGGCGTGATCCAGACTAGGTTCACTTATGCCGTCGACCCGGTCCGCGATGCCGCCACCGGACGGATCGTGTGCAACGTCACGCTCGCAAACCCGGCATCCAGCGATCCGAACATCCGCGATTGTCAGCCTCTGAACCTGTTCGGTGCCGGCGCACCGAGCCAAGCCGCTCGCGATTACCTCTCCAACGAATTTTCAACCCGGTATGAGGTCGACCAGACCAACGTCGTCGCCAATCTCGGTGGCGACCTTCTGAAATTGCCCGCCGGAGCCGTCAAACTGAACTTCGGCTATGAATACCGCAGATCAAGTCTCGCCATCAGGCCCGACGATGCGACCCGAACCGGCATCGGTCGCGGCAGCGCCGTGCTTCCCGTATCGGGCGGTGTCCATAGCCACGAAGGATATGTTGAGGGGCTCCTCCCGATCGCCGGCAATGACTTCACGCTGCCGCTGCTGCAGTCGCTAGACGTCACAGCAGCATACAGATATGTCGACAACTCCCGAGCCGGCACCAATTCGGCATGGTCGGTCGGCGGCAAATGGGTCCCGCTGCGAGGGTTGAGCCTTCGTGCCACGCGCAGCCGATCCTTCCGAGCGCCGGGTATTCTCGAGCTGTTCTCGCCGCAGGTCACGGCAAGCACCATCGCGAGCGACCCGTGCGACGCGCAGAACATCACCGGGGGCGTCAGTCCACAGAATCGTCAGACAAACTGCCGAGCGGCATTCCAGCGGCTCGGCTTGCCGACGAACTTCGCGCTGACCTCGAACGTCCAGGCCATCGCTTTGCCTGTTCTCTCGGGCGGCAATCCGGACCTCGCCAATGAAACATCCGACAGCTACTCACTTGGCGGCACGCTGGAGCCTCGATTCATACCGGGATTTCGGGTCGCGGCAGATTATGTTAGGACGGACATCCGGAATGCGATCTCGACGTTCACCCTCACGTCTATCCTCTCCACATGCTACGATTCACCGGGCGGCGCGGAAGCGTGCAACAGTTTCACGCGAGCGGCGAACGGACAGATCTCAAGTGGTAGGATCGGCTATATCAACGCCGGATACACGAATTTCAGCGGCCTGACCGTTACCGCGCAATATGACATGAAGCTCGACGACCTCTTGCGTACCTCGGGGATCGGGCGCTTGCTCGCGAAGGTTGATTATTACCATCTTTACAAGCTTGAGACTTCCATCGCAGGCAATGGCTTTGACCTGAACGACGATCGGGGCGAGATCGGTAACCCGACCGACTCTTGGAAGGTCGAACTTCTCTACAGGAACAGAGGACTCTATATCGATTGGACGGCGGATTGGATGTCGAGATCCAGGTTCAACAACGCGTTCACGACCGAAACACGTAACATACTGGCGGTCGACTCCTACATACTCAACAACGTTGTTGTAGGTGCTATGATCGACAGTACTTTTAATCTAAAGTTCGGCATCAATAATGTATTCGACGCCAAGCCGCCCTATGGTACGGCCGGCGAACGGGTGTACGATCTGATCGGTCAGACTTTCTTCGTCGGCCTGACGAAGCGCTTCTGATCGTGAAATTGTGGCGGTTCGAAGCAGCGGCCCGCGCGGGCGTCGGAAATCGGTATACAGGGCACCCATGGTGACCTGCGCATGGACACGATACATCGGCAGCACCTCCAGCATCGCCAGCTCGCGATCGGTCAGAAACGGCTTCGCCACCGGCGGCGGTACGCTTATGCCACCGCCGCCATTACGCAAGACCGTGATCAGGATGATGGCGAACCCGACGAAGATCAGGATCGCGAGCGGGTGATCGGGGAGAGCCCCGGAAATTTGATGCACCGTCTTCCTTCCAGCTTGGAGCCAGCAGTGCGGGTCGGCATGTGCTTGGCGGCGGGTTCAGAAGAGGCCGTCCTTTCGGCCCTCGTTGCTGTCGCGCAGGCTGCGACCGTCGACGGCCGATCGTCTGATCTCCAGCTCGACCTCGTCACCGGCGGCGCGTGCGGAAATCTGCCTCGCTGATCCCATTGCGCCGCGCATAGTCCTCGGCGGCTTTCTCGCTGCCGAACTTTCCGCTTTCGTCGAATTCCCAAGCCACGGTCGTCTCCTTGATGGGCCGGCACCGCGCCGGCATTGCACGCGTCACAAATCGAGGCTCGTCCGCAGCCGCGACGACTATCTCGGCTTCTACGGCCGCATGAAGGACGTCCCGCTCGCGGTCTCCCGCGAGACGGGCTCACTGCTCCACATGCTGGCGCGCTCGTCGCGCGCGACCGCGATCGTGGAGTTCGGCACCTCGTTGGGACTGTCCACCATTTGCCTCGCGGCGGCGCTGCGCGACGACGGCGGCAGTCTGCTGGTCACCAGCGAATTCGAGCAGTCCAAGGTCGCGCGCGCAAAGGCCAATCTCACCGACGCCGGGCTGGCCGACCTGGTCGAGATCCGTGAGGGCGACGCGCTCGAGACGCTAGCGCGCGATCTGCCGGAGCGGGTCGATCTCCTGCTACTCGACGGTGCAAAGGCGCTCTATCCCGACATTCTCGACCTCGTGGAGCCGCGGCTTCGTGCCGGGGCGCTCGTGATCGCCGACAGCGCGGACTACTGCCCGCCCTACCTCGAGCGCATACGCGACCCTTCGTGCGGCTACCTGTCGGTACCGTTCGGCGAGGACGTCGAGCCGTCGATGCGGCTCGGCTGACGCACCGCGGCGGACACCGTCGTCTTGATGGGCGTTAAATCGTCAACACGACGCAATTCAAATCAAGGAACTACCATGAAGGCCATCCTGTTCGATGACTACGGACCATCCAGCGTCCTTCACTACGATGATGCTTCCGATCCCATCCCGGGGAAAGGCGAGGCGCTGCTTCGGGTCTCCGCCACCAGTGTGAACCCGATCGACGTGAAGATCCGCTCCGGCGCTGTCCGCGACCGAATGCCGGTCGACATGCCCTACGTTCCCGGCGTCGACATCGCCGGCGAGGTCGTGGCGCTTGGCTCCGGCGTGACCGAGTTTGAGGTCGGCGAACGTGTGATGGGCATGGCAAAGGCCACCTACGCCGAACTCTGCGTGGTCAAGGCGAGCGACGTGGCGCCTGTCCCAGACGGCTTGGACTTGGAGACCGCCGCGTCTCTGCCGCTGGTGACCGTCACCGGCGACCAGCTCGTCCGGAAGAGTGCCAAGGCGCAGGCCGGACAGCGCATCCTGATCTCCGGAGCGCTTGGCGCGGTCGGTCGGTCGGCGGTTTTCGCGGCCCATGAGCTGGGGTGCCACGTCATCGCTGGTGTGCGCGCGCGACAGGCGGACGAAGCGGCCGCATTGCCCGGCGTCGACGAGGTCGTGGAAATCGATGACGATGCGGCGATCGAGGCGCTGACGCCGGTCGACTGCGTCGCCGACTGTGTTGGCGGCGACGTGGCGCAGAAGACGATCTTGCGTGTGCGCGAGGGCGGGGTCTTCGGCACCGCCGTGCGCGGACCGTATGAGCGCGATGGCGTGGAGGTGAACGCACTATTCGCGCAAGCCGACGCGCACACGATCCATCACTATGCCGAGGCGGTGCGGGACGGCAAACTGGCCATTCCCCGCGGACCGGCATTTCCACTTCGTGACGCTGCTACCGCCCAGGACACGGCAATGGCGGGTGGTGCGAGAAAGGTGGTGCTTTTGCCCGGAGCTTAGCAAAGCCAGTCGTGACGGGCGGCGTTAGCGTGAAGGTCGCGACCGTGGGTTGGTCCGAGGAATGGGCAGTGATCCCCCCGGTCCAAATCCTGCATGAAGTTTCAATGAGAATCGTTGCATGGCGGGCGGCGACACCCTATCTCGCGGTCAGAGGGTAAGATGCCTGCGTTAACGGAACTCACGAAGCGGCTTCGGCCAGGCCAGGTTTACCGGCGCAAGGATCTCGCGCGCTGGTCGACCTCTGTCGACCGTCATCTGCGCGCGCTCGTTGCCGATGGTCGCCTTGAGAAGGTATCTGGCGGACTCTACATGGCGCCCCGCAAGACGCGCTTCGGGGACGCACCGGCGAAGCCCGAGAAGCTCGTCGAGAGCTTCCTTGGCGACGATCGTTTCCTGCTGGTGTCGCCGAGCGCGTTCAATGGGCTTGGCGTCGGCACGACCCAGCTTCACAATGAGCCGGTGGTCTACAATCGCAAGCGGCACGGCCGCTTCAAGCTCGATGGCCGCTGGTACGATTTCCGGATGCGTTCGACGGTGCCGACCAAGCTCAGCCAGGAGGTATTGCTGGTCGATTTGTTGCACAACCTCGATCGGTTACCTGAGACGCGCTCGGAGGTGCTTCCGCGGGCGGTCGAGCGCGCGCGCACGATGGACTCGAAAAAGCTGGCCAAGGCGGTCCGTGATTTCGGGTCGGCGCGGGTCGAACGGCTGCTTGCGCCGGTTCTGTCGCCCGCGCCCGCGCCGGCCTGATGCTCCTTCACGAGAGCGCCGACTTCGGTGACCTCCTTGCGGTCACGGGACGCGAGATGGCGATCGATCCGGCTCTGGTCGAGAAAGACTATTGGCTGATGCACGCCCTGTGGGGGTTGCAACAGGCGGGATTTGCCTTCGAGCTCAAGGGCGGGACGTCGCTCTCGAAGGGTTATGGGATCATCAAGCGCTTCTCCGAAGATATCGACATCCTCATTCACCCCGAGGAAGCGTTGCCGGTCGGCCGCAACCAGAACAAGCCGGCGCAGGTCGCGGCGCGCGAAGCGTTCTATGACGGCCTGCCGGCCAAACTAGCTATCTCTGGCTTTGACGGCGCCGAGCGCGACCGGGCGTTCGACGATGCGCGAATGCGGAGCGGCGGCGTCCGCCTCCACTATGCCGAACACAATCGGTTACCGGACGGCGTCAAGGCGGGCATCCTGCTCGAAGCTGGTTTCGACCAGGTCGCGCCGAACCGACCGCGGCTGATCTCGTCTTGGACCTATGATAGGGCGGCGGCGGCCGGCCTGACCAATCTCGTCGATAACCGCGCTGTCGACGTTCTTTGCTACGAGCCCGGCTACACCCTGGTGGAGAAGCTGCAGACGATCTCGACCAAGTTCCGGCGCCAGCGGGACACCGGCGAGATGCCTCAAAACTTTTTGCGCCATTACTACGACGTCTTTTGTCTGCTGGACGATGGCGATGTGCAGGCATTCATCGGCAGCGACGCCTATCGTGCTCACAAGGCCGCGCGATTTCCGGCCGCCGACGAGCAACGGCTCGAGCACAACCCGGCCTTCACGCTCGACGCCGAAACACAGGCCGCGTTTACGCGCGCTTTCGCGACGACCCGGGCCTTGTACTACGCGGGGCAACCGCCGTTCGAAGACATCATCGCACGCATCGGCGAGGAATTGACAAGGCTTTAGTCGAAAGGAAGCTTCGTTGTGCGCGCCCTCGCGCCAAACAGGGAAACTGGATGTATTCGGCAACGACGTATTTGGCATTCGACCCGGCACTGGCGACCGACGTCGCGGGTGTGTTCGATGGCGAGCCGTTTATGGCGATGAAGACGGCATCAGGTTTTCGGAGCGGCCATTGGATCGAGCCGATCGATCATCGTTCAATGGGGTTCCTCGTCTTTGATACCGAGGAGCAGGCGCGCGCCGCAACCGCGCCCGAGAAATGGGTCGCGCCGGGCATGCGCGTAATCCACGTGGTCGTAGCGCGTATAGCGGCATCCGGCTGACGCCCGGGAGCGAGCCTTGATGGCTGCGTTACGCGGGTACGCGTCGCTGGTCGTAGCACGATCAATCGCTTAGACCACGCGCCAGGGGTGGTCACTTAAATCCGCTTGATCTGGTGGCGGCTGCACCGTGGAAGCGCGCGGCGTTCACCACCTTCGCGCTCAGCCTGTCGTTTTTCGAAGCCGTCCTGCTCGATCGGCTGCTGCGCGGTGGCGGCCGCGAGGCGCTGATCCTCGCCGATCCGGAAGGCATTCGCGCTGGACTGAGCGAGCAGGGCGCGCGCCGCGCCGGTCGCGATTATGAGATCGAGCCGATCGCCTGCACGACGGGCGTGTTTCATCCCAAGGTCAACGTCCTGATCGGCGACGCCGACGCACCTGCTGGTCGGCTCCGGCAATCTCACCTTCGGCGGCTCGGGCGGCAACCTTGTAGCCGTTGATCACCTGCATCCGAGCTTCGCGGCCGACGCGATCGCCGATGCGGCCGACTTCTTCGATCTGATCACGGTCGCGGACAACATCGTCATGCGATGGCGCTGCTCCGCGGCGCATTCTCGACGCCGCGCGGGGCATGGAACTCGGGTGGCGAAGCTGATGACGATGACGATCAGGACGGACGCGAGAAGAGGGCGCGTCAGGCGGAACGGCTGAACCTCAAATCGCTGGAGCGGTTCGACGAGCTGCTGTCGATCATGCTCGCGCCGGCGCGAGAGGGCGCCGATGCGTCGACCGCGCTGTCGCTCGCCCATTTTCTCACCGACCGCATCCGGCCGCCCGCACAAAAGGTCCGCCTGTGGCTCGACAGTATCGCCAGCCAATGGCGTCCCGCCGCGTCGACCGATGACGATGCCCACATCGCATCCGCGCTGCTATCCTTCGCCACCGATGGCCTGCCGGGCCCGGCCGGTCGCGCGCGCCGCTACCTGGTTGGGCGTGGCATCGATGTCGGCGCGATACCGCTCGACGTGAGCGGTGCTTCGGTGTTTCGCGAACTACTTGGCCCAGATGTCGACCTCGCTGCCTTTCTCGACCAGGTCCGGACCGGGCGAACGCCCGGCGAGCAGGTCCGAGCCTATCTTGACGCCGGGGCGGCGCCGGCGCCCGGTTCGCTTACTGCGTTGGAGAGCAGCGCGCACTGGGGCACGCTTGTCCGCGCCGCCAGCGATCCGGTGCTACGCGCCAAGTTCATCGTGGTCGATGAAACACCGCGCGCCTGTCCGCGGTGCAATATGACGTTCCCGCGCGTGGCCGTCGAAGATCTCCGTCAACTCGGCGTGACGATGTGCTGCGGCCGGGTGATCCTGAGTAGAGCAATGTGATGCCGGCCACCCTCGAAGATCTCCTTTCAGAGGCGACAATAGCCGTCGCGCCGCGCAATGTGGCGGCGAGCACCGTCAGCCCCGGAGGCGTGGACCCGCTTAGGCTCCGGACTCAATTAGCGCACCAGAAGGCAATGGTGGCTGCGATGAAGACGCCGGCCATGTAGTTTATGGCGAGCTTGTCGTAGCGTGTTGCGATGCGCCGCCAGTCCTTGAGGCGACACCAGAGGCGTTCGACGAGGTTGCGGGCGCGATAGGCGTCGCGGTCGTAGGGGATGGGAGCCTTGCGGCTGCGGGTTGCCGGGATGACAGCTTCAGCGCCCTGGGCCTGGATGGCGGCGCGGATGGCGTTGCTGTCGTAGCCGCGGTCGGCAAGCAGTCGGTCGAAGCGGCCGTGGGCTGCTTCGATGAGTGCAGGCGCCATCGTCATGTCGGATGTATTGCCGGGCGAGATCAACAGGATGCGCGGGCGCCCGGCGGCGTCTGTCAGCCCGTGGATCTTGCTTGTGCGACCGCCGCGCGAGGTGCCGATGCCTTGGATGAAGGCCCCCTTTTGCGCCCGCCGCCGAACGGTGAACCTTGATGCTGGTCGAGTCGATCGCGACCGAACCCCACACTCCACTATATCCGGTTAGCGCCTCGAACACCGCGAACCAGACGCCCTGACGGCTCCAGCGGTGAAAGCGGTTGTAGATCGTCGTGTACGGCCCGTACTCGCTCGGGCAGTCGCGCCACCGCGCGCCGATCCTGAGCATATGCACGATGCCCGAAATCACTCGTCGGTCATCAACCCGATGCGCGCCCTTGCGCCCGCGCGGCAGCAAGGGCTCGATCTTCGCCCACTCCGCATCGCTCAACCACGTCAGCTGCCGTCCCATCCAACGCCTCCACAATCAGCAGAAACCTTGAATCAGCGACCAACCCAACGCGCAACCTTATTGAGTTCAGAGCCTAGGCTTCGCCAGATCAATTTCGGGATGATGGATCGGGTGTTCCCCAATCTGAACAATGTCGCGCGTCATGTCCGCCCGTATCCCGCCGCCCGGCTGCTGCCGGCGAAGCCGCGCCCACCCGGTACGTATTGACAGGCGCGCACCGCCGCCTCCGCTTCGCCGGCGGATCGGATGTGTGGGATCACCACGCCGTCGGCGCCGCCGTCGAGCGCCGCTAGGATGCTTTCCGGTGATCCGGAGGCGGGCCGCACCAGCACCGGCGTGCCGCCGGCGCGTGCGGCCAAAATGCACAGGTCGAGCGCGCCGCGGTCGAACGGCGCGTGCTCGGCGTCGAGCACCAGGCAGTCGAGCGGCGACAGCGCCAGCACCTCGACGACTTGCGGGTGCGGGGTCTTGACCCAGGTGCCCGCGAGCTGCTCGCCGCTGCGCAGGCGCCCGGCGAAGCCGGTCACGCCCCCGCGCTCGCCAGCGCCGCGCCCTCTACCAGCGCGCCGAGCTTGGCGTAGACGATGTCGGGATCGACCGCGCCGAACCCGGCAAAGGTCGAGAAGCCGCAGTCGGTGCCCGCGATCACCCGCTCGCGCCCGACGATCGCGGTGAACTGCCGGATGCGCTGCGCGACCACGCGCGGATGCTCGACGAAGTTGGTGGTGCTGTCGATCACGCCGGGGATCAACACCTTGTCCTGCGGGATCAGGTTCGGCCGCTCGGCGAAGAAGGTCCAGTCGTGCTGGTGGCGCGGGTTCGACGTCTCGAACAGCAGCCCCGCGGGCTTGGCGCGCATCAGCGTCGGCAGGATCACCCCCATCTCGACGTCGTGGGTGTGCGGCCCCTCGTAATTCCCCCAGCACACGTGCATCCGTACTCTGTCGGCGGGGACGTTCCGCAGCGCGTGGTTGAGCACGTCGACGTGGAGGCCGATCAGCGTCAGGTAATCCGCATCGCTGCGGTCCTTGTACATCATGTGCCGCCCGAGGCCGAGATCGGGGCTGTCGAGCTGGAGGATCAGCCCGGCGGCGACGATCGCCTCATATTCAGGCCGCATCGCCTCCGCGAGCGCCTCCAGATAGTCGTCTTGCGTCGGGTAGTGGTCGTTGGGCTGGAACAGCGCGATCACGCCGGGCGACGCGGCGTTCATGAAGCCGCCGACAGGCCGGTGCGCCGCCATCGCCGCCGCCATGTGCGCCAGGTCCGCCTCGAGCGGCGCGAGCGTCTTGGGGGCGACCGCGCCGACGCAGCGCGGCCGGCGATAGGTGGGGGTGCCGCCCCCCTTCGCCTGGCGCTCGAGGAACCCGGGGAAGTCCTCCAGGTCGGCGGGCGGGGTGCGCGGCGAATCGCCGTCGAAGCCGGTGACGCGGTCCTTAATATAGGTGGCGTAGGAGATCTTCGACATCTCGCCGTCGCTGACTAGGTCGATGCCGGTCGCGACCTGCCGCGCGACGACCGCGTCGACCGCCGCGCCGATCGTGCAGTCGAACGCCGCCGCGTCGACCGGGTCGCCGCGTTCAAGGGCGAACACCAGGTCGGTGACCGCCTTGGATCGCGGCAGCGAGCCGACGTGCGTGGTGAGGATGCGGTCGGTCAAATCGGCAACTCCTGTTCGATCCAGCGGTCCACCGCGTCGGCCAACGCGGCCGGCGCTTCGAGCGGCAGCATATGCCCGGCATCCTCGAACACGCGCAACGCCGCGCGCCGCGTCATCGCCGCCCAGCGGCGGTGCCAGTCGGGCGGACACAGCGCA
>CAXTNG010000003.1:0-14144 GCA_964245475.1 uncultured Sphingomonas sp.
GCTCGAGGCCATCGCCGCGGTGACGATCCTCATCCGGCGGTCGAGCGCGTCACCCGGCGCCGTGCGCGTCGACTGCGCGGCGATGGCCTCGAGCCGCCCGCGCTCGGCCGTCTCGAACCTCGCCTTCATCTGGACGAACATGACGCGCAGCTCGGCCGCGCCCTTCTTGCGCAGCGAGCGCGGGATCACGACCGTCGGCCTGGCCACGCTCCTCGGCCTGGGCTTCGTCGTCTTCCAGCCCTCGTAGATGTAGCGCGACAGCTCGTTGTCCAGGATGGTCTTGATCGGCACGGCCGACACGCCCGGCACCACGCCCGCGAGCACGCGGGTGGCGTCGTGCACCGACTGCGGCGTGCGCGGCAGCCCGTAGTGCGCCAGCGTCCTGACCGCGACCTTAACGCTGCGGAACGTCGACCAGTTCGTCGCCGACATCGCCCTCGGCGGAGGGCGCTTGCCATATCGCTTGAAGATCTCGCGCCTTCTGGCCGCCGACCCGTGCCGCGTGCGTACCTTCCGGCTCACGGCGTGGGCCTCCCCACGCGCCCGGCCGCGCGGACGTGCTTCCTCGGCTTTGACCCGAGCGCGGCGAGCTTGTCCCGCAGGCCGACGCTCTTCGCGCCGCCTCCGACCAGCCGCCCGTCGCCACGCTGGACGTACTTGCGGGTGCGCCGGTACTGCGAGTGGCCCGCGGTCGCGCCGACCTCGTCGAGCGTGTCGCCGTCCTCGTACTGGCGCGCGGAACCCGCATGGCGCAGGTCGTGCGGCAGTACGCGGCGCCCGAACAGGAACGACAGCGCGTAGGTCGCGCTGGCCGAGGAGAGGACGTAGCCGTCCGACTGCAAGACGTAGCGCTCGTCGCCGCAGTCCGCCGGCATCGATTCGTCGCGGAAGGCGCGGCGGAGCCGCCCCGGCTCGTCGGGATCGTCTCCGTCGAGCGAGATCAGCGTGTCGATGAGATCGCGCACGACTTTCGTGATCGACTTCTCCAGCGGCACCAGCACCTGCCGCTCCTCGAGCGGCAGGTGCCGGAACGCGTGCGGCAGCTTGGGGATCACCCTGATCGCCGGCACCTTGCGGCCGTCGCTGGCCGGCGCCACGCCCCAGCCCGCGTCGTCGTCGACCATCTGGCGGAACGCGCCGTATCTGGAGAGCGTGAGGCTCATGCCCGTGAAGACCGTGCGCGCGATCGCGGCACCCCGAACGACGTCCGCGACCGGCACGACCACCATCCCCCGCACCACGAACGCCCAGGTCGCGAGCGACGCCTCGCGTCCGTCGGAGAAGCGGAAGATCCCGCGCGCCGGATGCTCGTAGGATCCCAGGCCCGAGGCCGCGAGGTAGCCGCGCCGCTCCTCGACCTGGGCCGTAGACATCTTGCGCGGCGGCAGCGTGCTCCCGCCACGAACGGCCGCAGCCAAGCGGCACGTCAGGCGCGGCGCCGCCGTCCTGCGCCTCGACCCCGTCGAACACTATGACGCGCCGCGCCGAGAAGGCGGGATCGTGCTTCGCCCCGCCCCCGCCGTGCGAAGACAGGAAGGACTTGCCCACCTGTCCGGCTCGAAGCGCTCCATGACACGCGCCATGAGCCCGTCGCAGGTGATCGACCGCAGGTTCACGAGCATCGTGCGGCCGGTGTCGCGCCCGAACGGCCCCGGCAGCGCGGCCGGATAGCTGAAGGCGAATTCCGGTTCGTCGCCGGCCGCCAAGTGCCCCTTGGCGCACTCCGCCTCGAACTCGCGGACGGCGGCGTAGGCCGCCTCGCATTCGCCCTGCATGTCGTCGAAGGACTCCGCGATCGGATCGGACCGGCGCTTCCTCCCCTTCAGGCCCTTGCCCGCGAGCTTGCCGTGGTAGCGCTCCAGCAGGGCGTAGAAGCCGGCATCGCGCGGCGGACGCGGGCGGTTCGCGAGCAGCCACTCGCGAAGCTCGCCGGTCGACTCCTCCGCCCACGCGACCATGCGCGTGTCCGCCGCCATGTAGGCGTAGACGTCCTTCACCCGCGCATGCGGGGCCGTCCACTTCAGGATGCGACCCTTCAGATACGCCTTGATCCGGTTGCGGAACGCCCTGACGTCCCCGGGCGCGACGCCGCGCAGCACGATCTCCATCCGGTAGTGGCAGAGCGGGATCTCGCTCTCCTCCACGATGCCCGCGTTCTCAACGGCGTCGCAGCAGTCGGCGATCGCGACGTCGCGCGCCTGGCCCGGCTCCATGGACAGCAGCCGCGCCGCCATGCGCGGCGTCGGCGCCTTGAGCTCCTTCCCAACGACAGGCTCGAGGCAGGTCCCAACCAGGGCGGGCACATCCTTGCCAAGCGCGGCGGCGAGCGCCGTGCGGACGTCGCCGGTGATCGCGGCCGCCAGCGGGACCCGGGAGTGACCGTCGCGACGCTGCGCGATGCGCCGCCCCAGCGCGAACATCACGGTCGGCCGCCCGAACGCAAAGGGCCGCAACTCGCCGCCGTCGTCCGAAAACGCGTATTCGTCCGGAAGCGAGAGGTAGTCGTCGATCCAGGCGTCGGGATAATCGCCCGTGTCGAGGTTCGCGAGCCGCATCACGGCGCGGAACCACCGGAACGCCTCGACGTCGGGCAGGCGCACCCACTCCTGCAGTAGGCGCTGCACGATCGCGGAGAGCGTGTCGCCCAGCCTCACGCGGACCGTCCAGCGGCGCTGCCCGGCACGATGCAGCGAGGGCCGCGCGGAGATGAGGCCAAGCTCGATGGCGTCCACGATAGCTTGCGGCTGCCGGCGGCTGGCCGCCGCGAAGCGGTTCGCCGACATCTCGACAGCGTCCTCGCCGGGATCGGCGTCCCAGCCCGGCGGCGGCGACGGCACCCGATGCGACGGTCCGCCCGGATCCCTCCCGCCATCGAGCAGCGCGCCGGTCCAGTTGCGCACGTCAGCGGCCCCCGAAGATCACGTCGAGCTCAGCCGGACGCGCCGCTGGCGCCTGCGTCGGCGGAAGCGGGCCGCGTCCCGGGACCCAGGCGTGCCTCGCGGCAAAGCCCAGCGCCTTCCCGGCGTCGCGGCGGGCGTGGTGCTTGCGACCGTAGACCTTCAGCCAGCGCGGGACGTCGCGCCACCCGACATACTCGCCCACCTCCTGCCGCATCCGCTCCTTGACGGCCTCCGAGACGTCCATCGCCTCGATGTCGTCGAGCGCCCGCTCGACCCGGTCGTGACGCCCCAGGTGCATCCAGGCGTAGCGCTCGCCGCACTTGATCCCGGCCTTGCGGACGACCCGGGCGAACATCTTGCGCGCCGTCTCTGCCGACAGGCCATGCCCGCGAGCGTGTAGAACACCGGCGTGTCGAGCGCCTCCTCGTTACCCGCGAAGCACTCCCGCTCGTAGTCCTGCAGGCCCCACCCCTTCGGGTCCTGCGCGCGCCGCTCCACGTTGAAGTACCTGCCCAGCATCACCTTGCCGAACTCCGGCGAGAACGCCGCCGGCTTCAGCAGCGCGCCCTTCGTCGGCTTGTCCTTGATGATCACCAGCCGCCCGAAGCGGCGCTCGCCCATCTCCAGCGCGCCCAGGTGGAAGCTGCGCATGGTCATCGAGAACGACTCGTCGCCCCGGCACCACAGGTCGTGCTTCGCCTGCCACCCGCGCCGGAACCCCGGGCTGTCGGTGTGCCGCGCGATCGCCCGGTCGATGCGGTCGTGGAGGTGCGGGTCCTCGATGGCCGGCAGCGCGTAGGGCGGCAGGTGCATGACGAAGTAGCGCCCCGTGTCGCGCTTGACGTCCTCGCCCTTGCCGTTCGCCTTCGCGCGGGCGACGCGCGCCGCCGCGTCCACCTGCGCCTGCAGCGCCGGGGTCCAGCCGTTCCGCAAAAACGGGTTCGCGTCCTCGCGCCCCGTGTGCTCGGCGTTGATGTCGCAGAGCGCCCGCGCGACGTGAAGCCGGTCGTCCAGCCACACGGCCCGCTCGCGCGTCGGGATGGACAGCGCGTAGCCGCGCCCGCCGCCGAGCCGCTGCGTGGTGGCCCCGGATTGCTCGCAGGCCTTTTTCGCGAGCAGGCGCCCGGCGACGCGGTCGACGAACACGACCGGGATGCCGGTGTCCGGCACCGGGTCGAAGAAGAGGTTGAGGGCGTCCTGCACCGCGCCGGCCTTGCTCGGCCACGTGTTCTCACCATATCCCTCCCGGAGAATGGAGACGCGCTCGGACATGACGTCGTGGCGGACATTGTCGAGGACGACGAGGCCTGACAGATCACCGGCCGAGTTGCGAAGGACTTCCCACATGAATCACCCAGAGCACCGAAATGGCGGCTCCGGATGATTCATTCTGGCAGGCGCGTCAATGGATATTCCGATGCGGCGGCCATCGGAAGACCGCTAAGAGGTAATTACCCCCCACGTGATCCGCGGAAAACCATGCCACCGCCGCTAGAAGCGCATGTCGTCCCAGACTGGATTTCGAAAACGGGATACACGCCCACGCGCGTTTCTGCGGAGAGAAAAACCTTGCGGCGCGGTGGGGTGTTTACCCCCTGCGAACCGTCGACCCGCTCGCCAGCGCGGTGCGATCGAGGCAGAAATCCGAGGAAATTCTGCGCACAGATTCCCTCGCCGCGCCCTAGGTGCTACCATCGCGCGGTGGCACAGTCGACCCCGAAACCAGTCCTGCTAAACACCGCGGACGCCGATTCGCTGCTGTCGCACGTCCACGGCCTCGACGGGCCCGGCATCGGACATACGGCCCACACGCGCTTGCGCTACCTCCAGAAGATAGGCTTCCCCCACCCGAAGGCCGGCCGCGGCAAGCGTGCGCTCCACGACCTGGAGGCGCTGCTCAAGCTGGCGCTCATGTTCGAGATGCTTGACCTCGGGATCGAGCCGTCGCGCGGAGCCGCCACGATCACCGCGAAGTGGCCCGACCTGCGAAACGCCTTCGCGGATGGGTGGCGTGCGCTCGAACACGGTCGATCCGACGGGCAGGAAGGCGGCGCGGCCAAGCCAGCGATCGCAACGGATCGCGGCACTGCAGCCGAGACCGACCGAAAGCTGATCGTCCTTTCGCCAAGCGCGCTCACCACCTCGAACACCGATCCGCTGACGATCGTCACCGCAGGGTCGATCGCCGGCCGGGGCGACGGCGACGGTTCCGCACGGTCCCGGCGTGCGCGGGCTATCATCGACCAATATGCGATCGTCAGCGATATCGACGCGGCGCTCGAGGACGTCCTGCGCTATCGCCGCGAGGAAATCGTCGCGGCGTTCGAGCAGCTACCTTCGAAGTAGCGGAGACCGCCCCACGGTCCGGGTGCGCTCAGGCCGGCGACCGCGACCCGGCAAGCTCGTCGCCCAGCTCGAGTCCGCGCCGGGCGAGCGCCATGAGGTGATCACGGGTCGGCCGGCCGATGAGGTGGCGCGCCAGGTCGCGCCAGGCGGCGGCCAGCCAGACCGACGAACCCATCTCCGCGGCACACGTGTGAAGGAAGGCCACGCCGGTCGCCGCGACGTCGACCTCGCACTTGCGGATCCGGTCGTCGAGCAGGCTGCCCCATCCGCGCCGCGGCAGGAGCGCCGGGATGCCGAGGCCGGCGCAAAGGTCGACCAGGGACCCGTGACCCAAGACTGTCGTATCGTAGTGCCGCCCGGCCGGCGGGGGCGTCCAGGCGAATACGGACGGCGTGGCGTCGAACGCCCAGGTCCGCATCGCGCGGCGCCTGATGAGCGGAAGGTCGTGGAGAGAGCCGTTGTGCGTCACCACGGTGCCATTGGCGCCGAGCGTCCGGAACGCTTCCTCCGCAAGCTGCACCATGTCGCGTTCGGAGGAGGGTTCGCCAAGGCTCTGAAGCGCCACGTCCGAAAGACCGTCGGAATCGATCGAGAAGCCGAGCGTCGCGATCGCGGTGATGCGCTGGAGCAGCGCACGCCGGATGGTCGGACTGTCGCCGGAAGGCAGATACGCAACCACGTCCTCGGCCACCGCCGTCTCGACGTCGATCACGCAGACGCGCCGGGGCGTGCGGTCGTCGGCGCCATCGTGGGAGATGGTGGCATAATTCATATACCGGGGATATACATACGTCGCTAGTGATTGCAATTCTATCCATGGCGACGTGGGGGCATCACTGAGATGTCGGGTTGAAGGACGTCCGGCCCGACGCCTGTTCGTCGCCGCGGCGTCTTAGCGAAATGTTTCCCGCACCCGAGTTAGTGGTCCTCGAGGTCTATCGAGGGGCAGAGGTTCTATCCCGGCGAGGCTGCTTCCGCGCGACAGGTCGCGGACCTCGCCGACGAGTACCGGCAGGCCGCGGACGCGCTCCTCGGACGCGGCCGGCGCGGCGCGCCGATCTCGCGCGCGCCATACCGCTTCATGGCCATCCACGCGGTCGAGCTCTACCTGAACGCGATGCTGCTCGCGGCGGGCCACCCGCCGGTCGAGCTCCGCCGGATGCATCACGACCTGGCGTCGCGGGCCGAGCTGGCGTCCGCCAAGCTGGCCCTGCGCCGGCGGACGCTCGAGCACCTCCTGATCCTGTCGCGAACGCGCGAATACCTGACCACCCGCTACGACCCCGGCGCGACGGCAGCCTCCGAGCTGAACAGGCTGGCCGCCACGCTGGCCGAGGTCGGGGAGAAGGTGACGGCGTTCCTCCAGCGAACGCACGATCCCGAGTTGAACCGTTCGACACGGGCGTGATGCCGCGGCGGGTGCCGCCCCTGCGGCTAGGACTTCCTCGCGGCCTCCTTGGCAGCCGCCTTAGCGGCGTCCTGCGCGTCCAGGTCCGCCCGCGCCAGCGACGCGCCATGCTCGAGGGCGTGGAGGAAGTAGGCCTTCTTGGTCGTCAGCTTGTAGCTGTCGCGGTAGTCCACCGAAGCGTCATAGTCCTTCTCAGGAACGTCCAGCGTGCAGTTCTCGTCCTCGGCCTGACCGAAGGGACGTGTGTTCTTGAACACGTTCGGGTCCTCGAGCGCGAGGCGCACCAGCTCCTTCAGCGCGCGGCCCTTTCCGCCCTTGCGTATCTGCACACGCTTGATGACCGCGTCCAGCGCGGCCGAAACCTTCACGTTCAGCTTTACCACGACTTCCCCCCTCGTTGCCGACGCTGTAACTAATCTGACAGATTAATGCAAAGTATCGGGGGATTGCGCAGGCTCCGACGTTTTCGAACTTCCGGGGGAGACGGGGGAACCGAACAGTCGGCAAGTTCGGGGTGAACCAATGCTCCTGTTGGGCCGGATGCACTTGTCGCACCGAGCAGGATAGACTAACTCACAGGAACGGCGCTTCCATCGCAGAAAAGGAAGAGATCATGCTCCGCTCAATAGTATGGCTTGGAAGTGAATCTTCGACGTTCGCGCGGGCACTTCTTTCACGGTGCTTTACGGACCGCTACATGACGCTTCGGATCAGACGGGCCAGTGGCCGGTTGGAGAAGGCAGTTGCTGACGGGCGGCGTCAATTGGGTAGAGGTCTTCGCGACGCTCGTCGCGTTCGCGGGAGAAGTCGCGTCGATTGAAGTGCTCACCCTGCCGACGGCGTCCTCGATCTGGATCGTCGGAGGCATCGGCCTCGTGCTGCTGCCGGTGGCGACCTTCATCCTCCAGCAGATCGTCGGATCGGTGATCACCGGCGAGACCTGGAGCCTGTGGCAGCGCATCGTGCGCGCGAGGCAGGATGTAGACTCCGCGACCGTCCCGGTGGCCGATCTCAGGGATCTCATCCGCCAGAGCGAGCAGGCGGTCGCCGTCATCGAGGGGCTGCGCGCAGAAAACCAGTACCTCCTCGAACTCCTGGCTGGACCACGGCGGGCGCGGCCCATCCGGGCCGACAGCCTCGCGACGACGTCCCGCGGGAAGCGCCCGCTCCCCCACGGGAACCGTCCGATGCGTCCGGGACGCCCGCGAACCTCGCCGTGACGTGGTCACGACCGACACCGTCTTAGCCTGCGCGATCGAGCATGGGGGCGACGGCCGCCTACTTGCATGCCTTCCCCACGAGCGCGTGGGCAGTCCTCCAAGGCAAGGTGGTCTCTGGACCCGGCCCCTCTGCGCCTGAACCGGGTCCCAAGCAGGACCAATCTGATAAATATGTGTCGCCATTGCCGCTACGCTAAAACGGCAGATAAAAGGTCGAAAGCTGACGTTTTGCAGTCGTGACTGGCCTGTACCGCGCTGCGTCGACACGATGACCAGCACGGAGCATCGCCGATTATGAATCCGGGCTGCGGTTGCTTCACGATTGGCGCGCGTAGTCGTCGCAAGGTGCTATGGATTGCCCTGCGACCATAGAAATGCCTCCGCTTCAACAATCTGCCCTTCTCGGTAAGGTCAGATCGCACCTCCATCCTAACGAAAATCCGACGCCCACATTTGGATCGACTACTTGCCCTGGCAACTCATGTCATGGCACATGATTCGCATTCAGAAGGGTGCGCAGCTGTGGTAGATTTTACGCTGGATGAGAGCGAACGCTCGTATCGCGATCGCGTGAGAGCGTTCATAGACGAAGTTATCTCGCCGCTTACGCCCGAGTACCGCCGCCAGCGTCGCGAGGGAGAGCGGTGGAAAGTCATTCCGGTCATCGAGGAGCTGAAACCGATCGCGCGCGAGGCCGGGCTGTGGAATCTCTTCATGCCGCCGCACTCGGGACAACAGCACGTCGACGAGATATTTGAGTTCGAAGGCGCGCAGCTGACGAACGTGCAATATGCGCTCTGCGCCGAGGAGATGGGCCGGGTCGGCTGGTCGTCCGAGTGTTTCAACTGTTCCGCGCCCGATACCGGGAACATGGAAGTGCTCCACCGTTACGGCACGCTGGAACAGAAGGAGGCGTGGCTTCAGCCCCTGATGGACGGCGAGATCCGCTCGGTATTCTTCATGACCGAGCCGGCAGTCGCCTCGTCGGACGCGACCAACATCGAGACGCGAATCGAGCGCGACGGGAACCAATACGTCATCAACGGGCGCAAATGGTGGTCCTCGGGAGTCGGCGATCCGCGGTGCAAGATCGGCATTTTGATGGGCAAGACGAGCTTCGAGGGATCGCGCCATCAGCAGCAGAGCCAAATCCTGGTGCCGATGGACAGGCCCGGCATCAGCGTCGAGCGCATGTTGCCCGTCTACGGCTACGATCATGCTCCGCATGGACACGGCGATGTGACGTTTACTGACGTGCGCGTACCCGTGAAGAACGTGATCCTTGGTGAGGGCCGTGGGTTCGAGATCGCGCAAGGGCGGCTCGGGCCCGGTCGCATCCACCACTGCATGCGCACTATCGGCATCGCTGAGACCGCCATCGAAGCCATGGCCAAGCGCCTCGTCAGCCGCGTCGCTTTCGGCAAGCGCCTGTCCGATCACAGCGTGTGGGAAGAGCGGATCGCGCGCGCGCGGATCGACATCGAGATGACGCGGCTGCTCTGCCTCAAGGCCGCAGACATGATGGATCGCGCCGGCAACAAGGCGGCAGCGCAGGAAATCGCGATGATCAAGGTTCAGGCGCCAAATATGGCGCTGCGCATCCTCGACGACGCGGTCCAGGCGCATGGCGGCGCAGGGGTAAGCGAGGACTTCGATCTGGCGCACGCCTGGGCGGCGATGCGCACCTTGCGCTTGGCCGACGGCCCGGACGAGGTCCACGCCCGGGCTATCGCACGCAACGAATTCGGCAGGTGGCCCGACTGGAAGGTCGATCGCCCCTCAGACCGCTCCTTTGCAGGTCCCGAGCATGGCTGACACTGCCCCCCCGGACATCGACACGCATGAGGCTGCCGCCAAGGCTTCGGCGCTGCTGGCCGAGGTGCCCGAGCGCGATCGGCTGGATCTGGGGCGGCTCGCGGAGTGGATGTCGGCGAAGGTCGCCGGCTTCGCGAGGCCGCTGACCTACGCGCGGTTCTCCGGAGGGCAATCCAATCCCACCTACAGGCTCGACACGCCAAAAACTTCCTACGTTCTCCGGCGCAAGCCTTTCGGTAACTTACTTCCCTCCGCGCACGCCGTGGATCGCGAATACCGCGTGATCTCGGGGCTACACCCGACCCGGTTTCCGGTCCCGCGCGCCCTCGGCCTGTGCGAGGACGCGCATGTTATCGGCTCCGTTTTCTACGTGATGGAGATGGTCGAAGGTGACGTGCACTGGGACGGCCTTATGCCGGGGCTGTCGAACGATGAGCGCCGCGAGCGCTACCACGCGCTGATCGACACTCTTGCCGATCTTCATACGGTCGATCCCGTTCGTGTAGGTCTGGGCGACTTCGGCAAGCCGGGCAATTATTTCGAACGCCAGGTGGACCGCTGGACAAGACAATATCGCGCCGCCGAAACCGAGCGGAATGAGGCGATCGAACGGCTGATCACGTGGCTTCCGCGCACCGTCCCGAAGCAGAACCGCACGTCGATCGTCCACGGCGACTATCGTATCGACAACCTCATTTTCGCGCCCGGTGAGCCGCGCGTCTCGGCGGTATTGGATTGGGAGCTGTCCACGCTCGGCGATCCCGTCGCAGACCTTACCTACCTGCTGATGAATTGGATGAACGCACCGGACGGACGGGCCGGGGTGATGGGTGCCACCGGGCCGGGCACCGGCATCCCGACGCTGGAGGACGCCACCTTGCGCTACTCTGCGCGGGTCGGACGGACCGAGCCGATCGCACTGGATTGGTACTTCGCGTTCAACACCTTTCGTCTCGCCGGGATCGTGCAGGGCATCAGGAAGCGGTTTGCCGATGGAAATGCCAGCAGCCCGCATGCCGCAGCCGCCGCGACTCGCATGCCGGCCCTGGCCGAGCGGGCGTGGGACTTCGCGGTTCGAGCGGGCGCTTGGTAGCGGCAGCCATGACCGAGACTATTTCAAGGAGCGCGGCGTTGTTCGATCTGACCGGAAAGGTGGTGCTGGTCACCGGATCCTCGCGTGGCATAGGGAAAGCGAGCGCGATCGCCTGCGCCGGACAGGGTGCCAAGGTTGTCATATCCAGCCGCAAGCAGGACGCTTGCGACGAAACTGCGGCAGAGATTAACGCGCGCTTCGGCGAGGGCACCGCGATCGCGGTCGCCGCCAACATCTCTAGCAAGGAGGCGCTCCAACATCTCGTGGACGAGGCGCGGCGCGCGTTCGGACGAATCGACGTGCTCGTCTGCAACGCCGCTTCAAACCCTTATTACGGTCCGCAGGAGGGGATTGCGGACGAGCAGTTCCGCAAGATCCTCGACAACAACATCGTGTCGAACCACTGGCTTATTACGATGATCGCGCCGGAAATGCGCGAACGCGGCGAGGGAAGCATCGTGATCGTTTCCTCGATCGGGGGCTTGCGCGGGTCGCCGGTCATCGGTGCTTATTGCATTAGCAAGGCCGCCGACATGCAGCTCGCTCGCAATCTCGCCCACGAGCTCGGACCACACGCGATCCGGGTCAATTGCATCGCGCCGGGGATTATCAGGACCGACTTCGCCAAGGCGCTGTGGGAGAACGAGGAGGCGACGGCGCGCTTCAATGCCGGCACGCCGCTGCGTCGGATGGGAGAACCGGAGGACGTCGCCGCGGTGGTGGCGTTCCTCGCCGCTCCCGCCAGCGCCTATGTCACCGGCCAGACCATCGTGGTCGACGGCGGATCGACCATTTGAGTTTTGGGGGACATACAGTCATGAGGTTCGTTGGCAGATCGGTCGTGGTGACCGGCGCGGCGTCTGGCATCGGACGGGTCTCCGCCGTGATGTTCGCAGCGGAAGGCGCCAGCGTCGTGGCGGCGGATATCAGCGACGCTGTGGAGGAAACCGTCGGCGCTATCCGCGCCGCCGGCGGGCAAGCAGAGGCCGTCGTCGCGGACGCCGGCGACGAATCCGCCGTCGTCCGCGTCGTGGAGCAGGCGTGCGCGAGCTTTGGCGGCCTGCACGTCCTATTCGCGAACGCCGGCATCTCGGGCGGTGGAGCAAGCATTCTCGAAACCGACGCCGACCTCCTAACGCAAGTCCTCCGGATTAACCTCTTCGGCCCGTTCATGGCCGTAAAGCATGCCGCCCCGAGAATCGCGGCGAGCGGCGGCGGTGCGATCGTGCTGACCGCAAGCGTCGCCGGGCTGCGCTCCGGGGCGGGCGGAGCGGCCTATTCGGCGTCCAAGGCCGGCCTCATCAATCTGGCGCAGACCGCCGCACAACAGCTGACCGGCGCCAACGTCCGCGTCAACGCGCTGTGTCCCGGGCTGACCGAGACCGGCATGACCCGCGCCATCTACGACGCGGCGCGAGCGGCGGGCAAGCACGACCGCATTGGAAAGCTTAATCCGCTTTGTCGCGGGGCGCAGCCGGAAGAACTGGCCAGGGTCGCGCTGTTTCTGGCCTCGGACGACGCAAGCTACGTCAACGGTCAGGCGATCGTCGTCGATGGGGGTCTCTCGTCGAGCCATCCCGTCACTCGACAGGAATACGGGCGCACCGCCGCATGAGCCGCCGAACGTCAATCCGCCCACGCGCGGAGTCTATCGCATTGACGTGCGCGAGGCACAGGCCAGGCATTACGGAGTGGACCACATGACCCAATCTGCGAATACGGACGGCTTCCGCGCCGAAGCAGCCGACTGGCTCGCTCGCAACTTTCCTCGGGTTCTCAAGGGACGCGAAGACCTGCTGGCCGCGCTGGACGGCTCGGTCGCGGAAACACCGGAGCAGACGACTTGGCGCAAAGCGATGGCGTCGCGCGGCTGGGGCACACCGACCTGGCCCGCCGCTTATGGCGGCGGCGGTCTGTCGCAGGAGGAGGCGGGCGTGCTGCGCGAGGAGATGGCGCGCATCGGGGCTTGGAACCCGATCGGCGGCATCGGCGTGATGATGTTTGGGCCGACGCTGCTCGAATACGGTACCGAGGCGCAGAAAAAGGCGCATATTCCCGGCATCGTCCGCGGCGAGGTCCTCTGGTGCCAAGGGTATTCGGAGCCGGGTGCGGGCTCCGACCTTGCCGGTCTGCAGACCTTCGCCGAGGACAAGGGCGATTACTATATCGTCAACGGACAGAAGACGTGGACGAGCGCAGGGCAATGGGCGCACCGCTGTTTCGCCCTTGTGCGCACCGATAAGGCGCAGAAGCACGCGGGCATCAGCTTCCTGCTCTTCGACATGGACGCGCCCGGCGTCGAGACCAAACCGATCCGCCTCATCTCGGGCGCGTCACCGTTCTGCGAAACCTTCCTCACCGACGTGAAGGTTCCGAAGGAGAACCTGGTCGGGCGCGAAGGACAGGGCTGGGAGATCGGCATGCGACTCCTTCAGCATGAACGCTCCTCCCTGTCGGGGGGAAGCGGCGGCGCCACGCGCAACACCGCAGGCGCCGCCATTCCCGAACTGGCGCTACGCTACGGTGGTGTAGACGATAGCGGGCGAATTGCGGACGCCGAACTGCGGACCCGCATCGTGCGTCACGAAATGGACCGCGGTGTGTTCGACCTGACGCTGAAACGGATTGCGGCCTCGTCCGGCGCCGGCGGGCCCTCCACCGCGAGCAGCATCCTGAAGAACGTCGGCGCCCGCATCACCCAGGATCGCGCCGAACTGGCGATCGAGATCATGGGGATGAATGGGCTGGGATGGGCCGGCGACGGGTTTACCGACGAGGAACTTGCGCAGACGCGCACCTGGCTCAGGGGAAAGGCCGTCTCAATCTACGGCGGCTCGAGCGAGATCCAGAACAACGTCATCGCCAAGCGCATCCTCGGCATGCTCGACCATCAGTAAGCCGCAGAGTGCCGCAGGTTCCTGCATCTGCGCGAACATTTAAGGAGATACAGACATGGGCTTGCTGAGCGAGGAGCAGTCGATGCTACGCGACATGGCGCGCGAGTGGGTCGACAACGAAAGTCCGGTGGCCGCGCTCCGCGCCCTGCGCGATAAGGACGAGCACGGTTTCGATCATCACGCGTGGTCGGCGATGGGCGACATGGGCTGGACGGGCATCGTCGTTGGCGAAGAGCATGGCGGATCGGACCTGGGGTTCTTCTCGCTGGGACTGGTGGCGGAGCAGTTTGGGCGCAACCTGGTGGCCACGCCGCTGCTATCCGGCGCAGTAGCGGCGAGCGCCATACGCTCGGGGGTAAGCGAACGGGCGAAGCGCGAACACCTTCCAGCGATCGCGGCGGGCCATGCGATCGCGACGCTCGCCATCGACGAGGGTCCGCGTCACGACATGCGGATGGCCACTGC
>CAXTNG010000003.1:14154-22441 GCA_964245475.1 uncultured Sphingomonas sp.
CCGCCTCACGGGGACCAAGGCCTTCGTCGCCGAGGGCGGGTCAGCCGACCTGTTTGTCGTCGCGGCCACGGACGGCCTCTATCTCGTCGCGCACGGCAAAGGCATCTCGCGCTCCGCCCGGCACATGGCGGACGTCCGCGACCACGCATTCGTCACCTTCGATGCCGTGCCGGCGGAGCGGCTCGGTGGCACCGACCTCACCGCCCGCGTCGTCGATTGCGCCACGGCGGTCGTCGCCGCGGAAATGCTCGGCATGGCGGAAAGCGCGTTCGCGCAGACGCTGGCGCACTTAAAGCAGCGCGTCCAGTTCGGTCAGCCGCTGTCGACGTTCCAGGCGCTCCAGCACCGCATGGCGCGGCTCTATACGGAGCTGGAGCTGATGCGGTCGGCAGTCGAGGGCGCACTTTCGGCGCTCGACGCCGAACGCGACGACGCAGAGCAGGCGGTCAGCATCGCCAAGGCGGTTGCCGGGGATACGCTCAAACTTGCGACCCGCGAGATGATCCAGCTCTTCGGCGGTGTCGGCATGACTGACGAATATGACGCGGGACTCTACCTCAAGCGGGCCGCGGTCCTAGAGAACGCCTGGGGGAACGCCAGTCATCACCGCGACCGGTTTGGCCGGCTGAACGGCTATTGATCGGCGGGAAGGGTCAGCTCAGCAGCGACCGTGCCAGCACCTCCGGATCGGCAAGCACCCCCGGATCGTCGAGCGTGCGGCGCGCCTTGATGAGCCGGCGATAGGCCGGGAACTGGCTCTGATCGCCATTGACCGCGGTATAACCGACGAGCACGCGGTTGCGGAAGTACAGGTGTGCGAAGCGCGCGCTCTCGATGTCGCCGCGCGCGACGACCAGGTCGTGCCCGCCGACGTGACCTGCGGATTCGATGTGCAGGTCGAACACGTCCGACCATACATAATTGAGGAAGTCGTAGGGCGTAGGTTCGCCGAGCATGTTCATCGCCGCGATCTGGCCAGAATATTCGGCATGGCCCCAATGCTCGGCGCGGTGGTTGCGCCCGAGATAGGGGTCCGGATACCGCGCGACGTCTCCGACCGCGAACACGTCGGGAGCGCTCGTTCGCATATGCTCGTCCACGACGATCCCGTCGTCGCAGTCCAGTCCCGCGCCGATCGCCAGTTCGACCTCGGGTCGTGCTCCCACGCCGATGCACACCATCCCGCACGCAATCTCCTCGCCGGACGCCGTCACCACTCCCGAGACGCGATCCCCGCCCGTGATCGCCGTCACCCGCTCGCCCATGCGGAACAGAAGCCCGCCCTGCTCGCATCGCGTCTGGACCACGCCGGCAAGCACCGGATCGGTGAGACGCGGCCAGATGCGATCGGTGGTTTCGACCAAAGTCACGGACAGGCCGCGTGACGCTAGCGAGGCAGCGAGTTCGACGCCGATGAATCCTGCCCCCACCACGATCGCGGTTCGCGCCGTGTCGGCCTCTCGCGCGATGCGCCCGGCATCCCCCGCGGTGCGCAAGTAATGCACTCCGGGCAGTGAACCACCGGTTAGGTCCAGCCGTACGGGCGCGCTTCCGGTCGCCAGCAGCGCTTTACCGAAGCAGATCGTCGAGCCGTCCTCCAACCGCGCTGTCCGCGTCGTGGTGTCCAGCGACTGAACGGTGGTATTCAACCGGACCTCGACGGTGCCAGGGAACTGCGCCTCAAGCGATTCATATGGAAGGTCGTCTAACGCGATCTCGCCACGGATAAGCTCCTTGGACAAGGGGGGAAGATGGTAAGGCGGAAGCGTGTCGCGCGTTACCATGATGATCTTAGACGACGGTACCCTCCGCGCCAGGCGCTTCGCCGCGTTATAGGCACCTACGCCACCGCCGATCAGCAGGAAATCGCACACCGCGCCGGTCATTCGACCCCTCCCGTAGTCCATAGGCCAATAGCGTTTAGCCTTTCGCAACACTTGCCTTAGCAACACTGCTGAGTTACGTCCATGTGGACAGGTAATTGCGAGCCGTGAAGCCGATCATGCCGTATTTTGGAGGAGGAGCACGACGGTGCGCCGGAACGACGCCTCGCGTCGTGGCCGACACCCAAACACGCCTTCATCGCCCGGCCTGATGCAATACTACGATCCTGAAGAGGCGCTGCTCGATCGACAGTCCTACTCGTCGCCGTCCCTGTTCCGACGGGAGATCGCCAATGTTTTCGCGAGCTCTTGGCTTTTCGCCGGACCGGCTGCGTGGGTAGCTGGCGCGGGCGAGTTCCTCACGACCTGCAAGGGCACGGAACGCGTCATCGTTTGGAGGACCCCCTCAGGCACCCTCAGGGTCTTCGACGACGCCTGCCCCATCTGCTTGCGGCCGCTTGCTTGGAGCGACCGCGGCGTCGCCACCGCTTTCGTATGTCCGTGCAGCGCCAGGCGTTACGGGGAGGCCGAGGCCAGGACGACGCTGTGCAGGGGCAAGCTCGACGTTTGGGGCGACCTGTTGTTCGCCGGTCCGGATGAGGGGCCGACGCTGATCGAAGCCGTCGGAGATTTCGCGCCCTATCTCCGCCGCCTCACCAATTTCAGGGTGGTCGGCGACAGTGCGGTGCGCTGGCGCGTCGGCTGTAACTGGAAGCTTGCCGTGGAGTCAGGCTGCGCGCCGGCAGAGCCGCCGGACTACGCGCGGGCATTCCAGGCCGCCACCGCGTCTGGCGCGGCTGCCTTCGGGGAGACAGCCCTGCAGGACGAGGGGGTGGACGGCCTGCCAGGACTGACACCGCTGGCGGGCGCGCTCTTCCCCAACCTCACCTTTGAGCCCGCCGCGATGGCGATGCACGTTTGGCACCCCGTCGCCCGCGATGTCACGGAGGCGCACAGCTATTGCGTTGCTCCGAACAATGGCGGGCATGAGGCCGAACGGAATAGCCGACGCGCGTTCATGCTGGCGTTCGGTGCGGGCGATGCCGCGCGCGGTCGGCGCATGGAGGCTTGGTCGTCGATCACCCGGGCGGCGGCGGGACCTTCGGGCGGCGCGGTACTGCTCAACCTGCAGGCCGGCCGACGCGGAGAGCGGTCGACGAACCTGCCGGGCATTCGGGGGCAGGTGGCGGGGGAAACCAACGCGCGCGCCTTCTACGGTTGGTGGCAGGCGCGTCTGCGAGCATCCGGAGCGATGTCGGCCCGTGACCACACCACCAGCCACGCATCGTCGGGACAGGTGCAATGAGGTATTCGCTGCTGGGTCGCACGGGGCTGCGCGTCTCCAAGATCGCGCTCGGCACCGCCACCTTCGGTGTCGCGCCCCCACCCGAGGAAGCCCGAAGACTGGTGGACGCCGCGCTCGACAACGGCGTCAACCTGTTCGACTGCGCCAACTCTTACGGCAACCAGACACGCTTCGACCGACCGGGGTCACCGCCGGCGGACCAGCGTGCCTCTGCTGAGGAAATACTGGGCCAAGCGCTCCACGGCCGGCGGCACAAGGCGATTCTGTGCTCGAAGGCGTGCGAGCGCGTCGGTGACGACGTCAACGACGAAGGCCTGTCGCGACGCCACCTGTTCGCGCAGGTCGAGGCGAGCCTAAGACGGCTCGGGACGGATCACATCGATGTCTACCACGCGCACCATCCCGATCCGAACACGCCGGTGGAGGAGACGGTGCGGGCGTTCGACGACCTCATCCGGCAGGGCAAAATCCGTCACTACGCCCTGTCGACCTATCCGGCCTGGCGGTTGACGGAGGTTCTTTGGCGGGCGGAACGGCTCGGCGCCTCCGCTCCGGTGTGTCATCAAGTGCCCTACAACCTGTCGTTCCGGCTAATCGAACGGGAGGTGCAGCCGGCGTGCGAGGCGTTCGGCGTGTCGCTCACCGTGTTCGGTCCGCTCGGTGGCGGCATCTTCGCCGGAGGTGACGCCATCTCCCGCGACTTCGCGGGTCACAAGAGATGGGGTGGCCCGTCCTTCTCGGAGCGCCAAATGGAAGCCGGCCGAACGCTCCAAGAGCTGGCGCGTGAAAGCGGGACTTCCGCGCCTCACCTGGCGATCGCGTGGCTGCTGACGCGGACCGCCGTCGCCTCCGCGATTGTCGGTCCCGAGACCACCGCCGAGTTGATGAGCAACATAGACGCCGGCGACCTGGAGCTCGGCGACGATCTCCTCACCGCGGTGGATGCCATCGGCCGCGACCCCCATCCGACCATCCAGCTACCCTGATAAGCGAGCGAGACGCGCCATGTTATCTGAATTCATCCCGACCGTGGCCGCAGAGCGAGTTCCCGAAGGCGGCATGCTCGGCGTTAAGGCCGGAGGTGAACACGTCCTGCTCGCCCGAATCGAGGGCGAATTCTTTGCAATCAACGATATCTGCTCACACTTCCACGCGCACTTGTCCTCGGGCGAATTGCTGCCCGAGAGCTGCCAGGTGCAATGCCCGCTGCATGACAGCTGCTTCGACTTACGCACGGGCGAGCCAAGCGAACCGCCGGCCGAGGATCCCGTCGCTACGTACACGGTGCAGATTGTCGACGGCATTCTGCATGTGGGCCCGAAGCAAGCGTAGGGGAGGTCCATGGACGGCCGTCAGCGCTACCCGAATCTGTTCAGCCCGCTGGACCTTGGGCGGGCTCGCCTAAAGAACCGGGCGATCATGGGATCGATGCATACGGGGCTTGAGGACGTGCCCGACGGCTTCGTTAAGCAGGCGGCTTTCTATGCGGAACGGGCGCGGGGCGGCGTCGCCATGATCATCACGGGCGGCGTCTATCCCAACGCGGAATCAGGCGGAGGCGAGTCTGCGCTGATGGACGAAGCAGGTGTTCCGCGACATCGCTACGTCACTGACGCGGTGCACGCTGCCGATCCGGACGTGAAAATCTGCATGCAGATTCTTCACACCGGTGCGCTCGCCAAGACGCCGGCATGCGTCGCGCCATCCGCGGTCAAGTCGCGCATCGGCATTTACGTTCCGAACGAGCTCGACGAAGCGGGTATCGAGCAGCAGCTCGCCGACTTCGCGCGCTGCGCGTCTCTCGCCGAAGCCGCGGGTTATGACGGCGTCGAGATCATCGGCTCCGCGGGTTATCTCCTCTCCACCTTCCTGGTCGAACGCACCAACTTGCGCACGGACAGGTGGGGCGGACCGTTCGCGAACCGCATGCGCTTTCCGGTCGAGGTCGTGCGCCGGGTCCGCGCGGCGCTCGGCTACGATCGCATCCTCATCTATCGCCTGTCGGCGATGGACATGCTCGAGGGCGGCATGGCCTGGGACGAAGTCATAGCATTGGCGAAAGCCGTCGAGGCCGCGGGCGCCGACATCATCAGCACACATTTCACTTGGCACGAGGCGCGCGTGCCCACCATCGCCACGATGGTCCCGCGCGCGGCGTTCACGCAGGTCAGTGGTCGGGTGCGGCGGGCCGTGACGGTGCCCGTCATCACCAGCAATCGGATCAATATGCCCGACGTCGCCGAAGAAGTGCTGGCGCGTGGCGACGCAGACCTCGTATCGATGGCCCGCCCAATGCTGGCGGACCCCCAGCTGATGCTCAAGGCCGGCGAGGGCCGAGAGGATGAGATCAACACCTGCATCGCCTGTAATCAGGCCTGCTTGGATCACGGCTATACGCGGCAGATGGTCAGCTGCCTCGTCAATCCGCGCGCCTGCCATGAAACGGATATTGATTACGTCCCCACAGATGCTCCTCGCCGGATTGCGGTTGTCGGTGCCGGACCCGCGGGACTCGCATACTCGACCGTGGCGGCGGAGCGCGGGCACCAAGTGACCCTGTTCGACGCCTCGCCGGACATCGGCGGGCTCTTCAATCTGGCCCGACGCATCCCAGGCAAAGAGGAATTCGCGGAGACTTTGCGCTATTATCGCCGGCGACTCGAGCTCCTCCGAGTCGAACTCCAGCTTGGCGGCAGCGTGAGCTCGGATCAATTGGTTGAGGGCGGCTATGACGAGGTGGTGGTCGCGACCGGAGTGGAGCCCCGCACACTCGACCTGCCGGGTATCGATTCTTCAAAAGTAGTGAGTTACGTCGACGCTATCATAGGATCACGGCCGATCGGCCGCACCGTCGCGGTGATCGGTGCAGGCGGCATCGGTTTCGACGTATCCGAACTCATCACTCACGCAGGCCCCTCGGGCGCACTGGACATCGACGTGTTCGCCGCGGAATGGGGCATCGACTTCGCCGGCCATCCGCGGGGCGGCGTCACGGGCGTCGAGCCGCGCGTGACAAGCTCGGGACGCGAGGTTTTCCTCCTTCAGCGGAAAGCCGAGGCTCCGGGACGCGGTTTAGGCCGCACCACCGGCTGGACGCACCGGCTGCGGCTGCAGCGCCGTGGCGTCACCATGATCGGCGGCGTCGAGTATCTCGGCATCGACGAAGATGGGCTTCATACCCGCATCGACGGTATCCCGCGGACCTTCGACGTCGAAACGGTGATCGTCTGCGCGGGCCAGACTCCGCGCCGTGCACTGCATGACGAACTCGTCGCGCGGGGGGTCAGATCGACGCTGATCGGCGGCGCGCTGGAGGCGTCCGAGCTCGACGCGAAGCGGGCTATCGACCAGGCGACCCGGCTCGCGGCGGCGGCCTAGGTCGGGGCAACCTCGAGAGGAGCGATGCGTGACAAACGATTTTCCCGTGGAAGCCGGGCACATCCTGATGTTCGCTCGCGCGATCGGCGACACCAACCCGCTCTATACCGACTCCGAAGCAGCCGCGCGCTCCGAAGCCGGGGGTGTCGTCGCACCGCCGACGTTCACTCAGGCGAGCAGCCAGTTCGACCCCGAATACATGCACCGGCCGAAGCCCGGACATGCGTGGGTCGGGTCTGGTCGCGAACCTACCGGCATCCCACGCGCCGAAAAAGCATCCGGCGGCGGCTCCCTGCATGCCGAGCAGCATTTTGAGTTCCATCAACCGGTGCTGGCGGGTGACGTACTTTCCATCGAGAAGGAAGAAGGCGCGGCGTGGGAGAAGGAGGGGCGTCGCGGTGGGCGGTTGCTGTTCCGCGAGTTTATAACCCGCTTCCGCAACCAGCACGGCGAACTTGTGGTTACCGCGCGCGGCATCGGCGTCCAGACCGAGCGACCCGCGGACGCGAGCTGAGGAAAATGACGGCCATGAAAAGGCAATCTTCGGATCTCGGTATCGGCGACACTTTTGCCCTGCGCGTGGTTGAAAACCTAACCCGCACGCAGATCGTTCAATATGCGGGCGCGTCGGGCGACTATAATCCGATACACACGGACGAGGTCTATGCGACGCAGGTGGCGGGCTATCCGTCGGTCTTCGCCCACGGCATGCTGACGATGGCGCTCACGGCGCGCGTGCTTACGGACCGATTCGGCGCCGACGCGCTAACCAGGCTCGGCGCGCGGTTCACGGCGCAAGTGTGGCCCGGGGACACACTCGACACGATTGCCACGGTAAGCGGCATCTCAACGGACAACGGCATGCGGCTGATCGATGTCGAGCTCGAGACGACGAACCAGAACGGCGCGACGGTCATGAAGGGATACGGACAGGCGCGAGCCTAGGGACGCATCGCTGGGCTGCGGTCAGTCAACGTCCAACACGATCTTGCCGACGTGCGCGCCCCCCTCCAGTCGCCGGTGCGCGTCAGCGGCGTCCGCGAGCGGGAAGACGGCGTCGATGTTCGGGCGAACCAGCCCGTGCTCGATCCATGGCCACACGACCCGCTCGATCTCGGACGCCAGCCGCGCCTTCTCGTCGGCATCGCGCCCGCGCAGCGTCGAGCCTGTCACGACTGCCCTTTTCTGCATGAGACCGAGCACCGGAACGTTGATCTCGGTCCCGCCGAGCGCGGCGATGTAGCAGATGCGCCCACCCGGTCTGAGAGCGGCGAGGTTGCCAGCGAAATAGGACCCGCCGACCATGTCGAGTATCACGTCAACCCCGCCGTGCGCCACGGCTAGGTCGCGAATTCCTGCGTTCCGGCGTCTATCGCCACGTCGGCTCCCAACGCTTCAGCGGTCCGGGCCTTCTCGGCCGTACGGCACGTCGCGATCACGCGCGCACCCACCGCTTTCGCCATCTGTATCGCGGCAACGCCGATGCCGGACGTAGCGCCGTGCACCATGAGTGTCTCGCCCGCGCGGAGGCAGCCGTCCTCGAAGACGTTGGCGTATACGGTGAAGACGGTCTCCGGCACGCCCGCCGCCGCGCTCGCGTCGAGACCGCACGGCAGCGGGAGGGTGCCGTGCGTCGCATACGGCATATTGCGCATATCCGCCACCCGGCAGCAGCGCCGCGATCCTGTCACCCACCTTCCAGCATCCCGCGGCGACCACC
>CAXTNG010000003.1:22451-34113 GCA_964245475.1 uncultured Sphingomonas sp.
CGCCCGGCGCCTCCCCCTTGCTCGGGCTGGAGGTCGCCGGGCGGGGGCGGGTAGAATCCCATACGCTGGAACACGTCCGGCCGGTTTACGCCCGCCGCTTCCACCCGAATCAGAATCTGACCAGCCTCCGGGCGCGGCACGTCGCACTCGGCCATCTCGAGGACAGAGGCTTCACCCGGACCTCGCGGCATTGCCACCGCTCGCATCCGGCTCGGGATTAGTCGCATTCCAGCCTCCTCAACGTCATCTTGCCCAGCAAAGACAGCATCTGCCCTTGCTACCGCGAGTGTTGCTATGGCAACCACTTACGATGAGGCAAAGTGCAACGAGAAAAGCTGTTCAGTTAGGCCGGGTCATAGTCATGATCGCGGACGATGATGCGGCCGAAGGCGACGGTGACCGCCTTGCCGCGCCACGCCCCGTCGAAGCGCGGCACGTAGACCAGGCAATGGGCACCATCAGGCACGGCGGCGACAATGCCCGTGGCGACGAGTTCCTCGGCCCGTCCGTCCGGGTGCCGGACGATCACCGGAAAAGGCGGCGCGTCATCCCCGCGGTTCACCTCGACGACACTGGCGCACGGCAGCCGGCGCTCGCCGCCGCGACTGCGAAATATCCACTGCGCTCGGAGCCATTTCGCCGGAGCCGAGCAATCCAACTCGACCTGATCAAATGCCAAACGCAGCGGCGGAGCGCCGCCTTCGAGAAAAACTTCCGCCACACGCTCGTCGATCATGTTCGTGTCGGTTCGCATCGCGACCTTTCCAAAGGGAGTAAACACGGTCACGGCCCCGATGGTAGCGTAGGTGCTTGTCCGCCGATTGTGCAAGGGTATGTCGGCGGGCGGCTGCCGTCGCCGGATCGATGGGGGCCGGCTGCGAACCGTCCGACAGCTGCGCGGGTCGCCGCGTCTTGAGCGACGACCGCGCCCCGGCTGAAACCACTGGGCTGGCTGAGCCGATAATTGTCGCCGCGCCCCTTTCACCGCGCGAGTTTCGCATCGTCATAATTGCCCTGACGACCACCATGTTGCTGACCTCGCTCGACTATTCCGTCGTCGGAATGGCACTGCCCCGCATGGCCAGCGAGCTTGGCGGACTCGACCATATTTCGTGGGTGATAACGGCCTTCATGCTATGTGCCACGATCTCGACACCGCTCTACGGTAAATTGAGCGACGTATACGGTCGACGGAACGTGCTGATTGGCAGCATATGCCTCTCGTTCGTCGCATCTGTTCTCTGCGGACTGTCGCAAAATATGGTGCAGCTGATCCTAGCCCGTGGCCTCCAGGGCGTCGGTTCGGGCGGGCTGCTCATCCTGGTGCAGACGATCATCGCCGACCTCGTGCCGCCGCGCGAACGCGGCCGCTATGTAGGCGTGATTACCGGCGCGATGACGATCGGTAATGTGTCTGGCCCGCTGATCGGTGGATGGCTGACGGAGGCGCTTTCGTGGCGACTCGTCTTCGTCGTAGGCCTGCCCGTCGGGATCGCCGCGCTGATCCTAATCGCGACAACGCTGCGTGACGCCGGTCCGCGCAGGCCGCACCGCATCGACTATGTCGGTGCGTTCCTGCTCGCAATCTGCGCGACGTGTGCGCTGGTCGTACTTAGCTGGGCGGGGCCCACGGAAGGCTGGCAGTCGCACCCGACCCTTGCGCTCACTTGCGTGGCCTTCATATCGGGCGTGCTGCTGTACTGGTGGGAGCGGCGCGTCGCGGAACCGATGATCGACATGGCGCTATTCCGGACGCCCAACCTCCTCACCGCGTCGCTGGCGAGCGGACTGACTAATTTCGCCATGCAGGGCATGCTCGTCTTCGTCCCGCTCTACCTGCAGTTCGTGACGGGTCTCGGGCCGCTCGAGGCGGGGCTTGTCACCTTGCCCCAGATCGGCGCGATGCTTGTCAGCTCGCTCCTATTTGGGCCGATCTCATCCCGTTACGGGCGGCCGAAATGGACGCTCGTCGGCGGCACGTTGGTGCAGGCCGTCGCGATCGCCGCCCTGCTCGCGTCTGCATCTCGCAGCACGGACCCGGTATGGTTCGTCGGATGCCTCGCCCTATTCGGTCTGGGACAGGGCGTCGGTATGCCCAGCGCCACCCTCATCGTACAGGCCGTCGCGCGACCGGGGCAGCTAGGCGTTGCGACATCGGCCATTGCGTTTATACGCTCTCTCGGCGGCTCGATCGGCCTTGCGGTCAGCGGTGGCGTCATGGCGGTTATGCTGTCGGCGCGACTGGCGCCACTCCCCATCGACGCTGGTGCGGTTCGCAGCGCAGGTCTCGAGGCGATGACCAGAGTTCCGCCGCATCTGCGCGGGGAAATAATCGATGCGTTTCGGCACGCCATTCTGGCGAGCTTCGCCGTCAGCCTCGTTGTCATGCTGTTTGCACTCGTGGTTGCCTGGCGGGTGGCGGACGACGAATTGGCTCGCGACTAAGCTGCAGCAGACCTTAGCACCCCTCATTCTAAGGTAAGCGTTGACATAGCAACACATGATACCATTATAATCGTCGCACAGATTATATGCGGGGCAGCAGTTCGCAGCGTCACGTGCAGGGATAGTGCAGACGGAAGAGGAACGCGGGCGCATGACGGACATCACCGAGACGTCGACGGCTCGCGACGTTCAAACCGCCAAGTGGAAGCTGCACTATAACGAGGCCGGCAGCGGCCATCCGGTCATCCTGCTTCACGGCTCCGGCCCGGGTGCCACTGGATGGAGCAATTTCGGCCAGAATATCGGTCCCCTCTCGCAACGTTACCGCGTCATTGCGCTCGACTCGCCCGGCTGGGGTGGCTCCGACCCGCTGGATCCGACGAAGGAACGCTTCTCCGACGCGGTTGCCGAATCGATTACGCTGCTGATCGACGCGCTTGGCATCGAGCAGGCGGCTCTCGTCGGCAATTCGGGCGGCGGGGCGGCGGCGATGCAGGTCGCTGCGCTTTGGCCCGAGCGCGTGTCGCATCTCATCACGATGGGATCGGGACTGCCCACGCCGGGGTCGCTCATCTTCTCGCCCGCAGGACTTTCCGAAGGGCTTAAAATCATGCTCCAAACCTATCGCGAGCCGACGCCCGAAAACTTCCGGCGTTTAGTATCGATCATGGTGTTCGATTCCTCCTTTGTAACCGACGAACTGTGTCGCATGCGTGCAGACGCGGCGCTGTCACGGTCGGACCACCTCGACAATTGGGCCAAGCGGCTCACCCCGCAAGCGCTGCCGGGCATGCCCTTCCCCGAACTCATCGCCAAGCTGATGACGTTCGAGGGACCGAGCCTCTTCATTCACGGACGCGACGACCGCGTCGTGCAAATGGAGATGACGCTGCGGCTCGTGAGCATGGTGCAGAACGCCGCTGCGCACATCTTCAACCGCTGCGGGCATTGGTGCCAGATCGAGCACGCGAATGCCTTCAACGAACTAATTGACGCCTTCCTACGCTCGCACGGCGCCGCGACGAGTTCAGCGTAGATCGTGCCAGCGCCGCAGGGCGCGACGCAAGTCCAACGAATGCATGTCAAGGAGCACTGCCGATGTCGAAGGTTAAAGCGAACGGTCTCGACCTCGAATATCTCAGCGAGGGGCCGGATGACGGCAAGCCGCTCCTGCTCATCATGGGGCTGGCCGGGCAACTCACGCTCTGGCCGCAGGGCCTGTGCGATCGCCTCGTCGACAAGGGCTACCGCGTGATCCGCTACGACGCCCGCGATTGCGGCCTGTCGCAGAAGATGGAAGACTCAACCCCCGTCGATTTTCCCGCGATCATGGGCGCTCTTGCGCAAGGGCAGAAACCCGACGTGCCCTACTCGCTCGATGACATGGCGGACGACGCGGTCGGCCTGCTGGACGCGCTCGGCATCGACAAAGCACATGTCGTCGGCGGGTCGATGGGCGGCATGGTGGCGCAACTCGTCGCGGCCGATCACCCGGAACGCGTGCTGTCGCTGACTTCCGTGATGACGACCAGCGGCAATCCCGACTTGCCGGGGCCGGACCCGGAAATGATCGCTAAGCTGTCAGCCCCACCCCCCGATCCGCAGACGGATCGTGAGGGCTGGATATCACACATGATAAGCAGCACCCGCATCACGCAGTCCCCAGCATATCCCGATACGGACGAGAGTCTACGCGCGATCTATGAACGCGATCTCGACCGTAGCTACTATCCGCATGGTTTCGGGCGACACTATGCAGCGGTGCTCGCCGCCCCGGACCGTCGCCCCAAGCTCGCTGGGATCACCGCGCCCACGCTGGTCATCCACGGCGAGGAGGATCCGCTGGAGCCTGTCGCGCGGGGACGCGATACGGCTGCCAACATCCCGGACGCGGAACTGCTGGTTATCCCCGGCATGGGCCACGACTTCCCCGCCGCGTTGTTTGACCGGATCGCCGACGCGATCGACCGCAATGCGGCACGCGCGCGTTCAATGGATGCCGCCCATCGATAGAACACGATCATCGCCTCAGCCATGCAGCGGAAACCCTAACCGATGACAGCCGCTGTGAGTCTGCTACAGCGATAACGGCCTATCGTGGCGCAGGGGCGATGAAGAGGACAGCGGATGCCGGCGAGGAGTTTGGGTAAAGACAAGGATCGCGTGAAGGCGCGTCGGGTGGCCGACCCGGAGCCGCACGCCAGTTCTTTCTTCGAAATGCCACGTCAAGCGCAACGCCTTTGGTATGCTTACATCAAGGCATATAAAGTCGTGACCGAGGCGGTCGATCGCGAACTCAAGGACGAGGGGCTGCTGAGCCTCGCGGACTATGAGGTGGTGGCCGCAGTCGAAACTGCGGGAGGACGTCTACGCTTCATCGACCTGGCGAAGCTCACGTTGTTGAGTCAGAGCCGTGTCAGCCGTCAGGTCGACGCGCTCCAGAACAAGGGTCTGCTACGGCGCGAGGCCACCGACACCGACCGGCGCGCAACCTTTGCGGTCATCACCGACCTGGGACGTGCTGAACTCGGACGTACCGCGAAAGTGGTCGTCGATGCTCTGTACCATCAGTTTTACGATCGTCTGCCGCAGGAGAAGCACGGCGTGCTGCAGGATCTGCTCGATCGCTTCCTGGAGCCCGACCATCGCGTACAGTCCGGTCGCATCCTTAATCAGGCACGGCAAATGAACGGTCTGCCACCTCTTCAAGACTAATTATCGCACCTAAGCGAGACTTGACATAGCAAGTGTTGTCAACCTACGGTTCCGGGATGATGGCCGGAGAGGGTGGACATGCGTGAGGGAGCACGGACGGCATATCGGGACTATGTTCGTCCTGAAGCTGGCACGGTCGATCGAGAGATATTCTCGGACCCGGACATCTACCAGCAGGAATTAGAACGCATCTTCGCGCGCGCATGGAATTTCATGTGCCACGAGAGCCAGATACCGGAGCCGGGCGACTATTTCGTCAACTATATCGGGGAAGAAAGCGTCATCGCGACGCGCGACAAGACTGGCACGCTGCAGGTTTTCCTCAACACCTGCCGCCATCGCGGCAACGCGGTCTGCCGTACCGAGTCGGGCAACACCAAATCGTTCCTCTGCATCTATCATGGCTGGACGTATGGGCTCGACGGCAAGCTGATCGGCGTACCCGGCTTCAAGGACCTTTATCACGGCGACCTGGACCGCGAGCAATGGGGCCTGATCGGCGCCGGCAAGGTCCAGAGCTACAAGGGATTCGTCTTCGCGACCATGGACCCGGAGGCGCCCGACCTTACCGACTATTTAGGCGATGTCGGTCGCTTAAGCCTCGATCTCGCTGCCGAGAAGGGCGACATGATGGTCGTCGAGGGCGTGCAGAAGAACGTCATCGACTGCAACTGGAAGCTGGCGGTCGACAATCTGTTCGATTGGTATCACGTCCAGCTCTCCCACGCCTCGGCCGTTATCTCGGAATTCATTAAACCGCACGCCTTGCCGCCCGAGGAAGAAGGCGGCGAACCCGGCGCGTCCGCGGGCATGCACGGTGCCGACCCATATGCGCACCGGGTTCTGCTCGGCGAATACGGCCACGGCATCAGCGGGCCGCGCTTCACGCCGGAAATGCGGCGCGCGATGGAACGCGGCGGTGACAAGCCGGAAATGTGGCTGGACGAGCGCTGGCGCGACGAGCCGTCCGTCCGGGCCGCTCTCGGCGAGGTCGGGCGGGACACGCGCGGCCACCCCAACATCTTCCCCAACCTGTGGGTGGCGTCCGCCGGCACCCAACTCAGCCTGCGGCTGCCCAAGGGCCCGGGTAAGACCGAGGTCTGGTGGTTCACGATGGTAGACCGCAACAAGTCGCAGGCCGAGCAGGAAGCGCGTAGTCGGCGCGGCGGCCTGGTTTTCGGGCCGGCGGGCATGCTCGAGCAGGACGACGGCGAGAATTGGGAGCAAAGCACGCGTCAGACGCGCGGCGTGATCGCGCGACGCTATCCGCTCAATTTCGGCATGAACCTCGGCCGAGGCGTGCCGACAACACCCGCCGCGGGTCCACGCTACATCGACGCCGCAATCAACGAACATGCGCAGCTTTGGACCTATCGCGCGTGGGCGGAATGGATGGATGCCGAGGACTGGGGCGCGCTGAAGCAACAGCGCTCGCCGGTCCCGAGCGAGGCGGTTTGACGCCCGCAATCCGCGCACAGGGGAATCGCTGACGATGCTGGATACCGCTAAGGAAACCGAACCTCATGAAGGGCTCGGCCGCGAGGACATGATCGTCGAACTCCACCGGCAATATGAGGTGGAACGATTCTACTGCCGCGAAGCGCGTCTTCTCGACGACCGCAAGTTCGACGACTGGCTCGAACTGTTCGCGGCCGAGGCGACCTACTGGATGCCAATCAGGCGAACCAAGTCGACCAAGGATATCGCGCAGGAATTCACTCCGCGGGGCGCGGTGGCCTTTTTCGACGACGACCGGAACATGCTTGCGGCGCGCATCAAGAAGCTCGCGACCGGCTATTCCTGGTCCGAAGATCCGCCGTCGCGGACGCGCCACCTCATCACCAATGTCGAGATCCTGTCGGTCAATGGCGGCGACATCGAAACGCAAACCAACTTCCATCTCTACCGCACCAGACTCAATTCAGAAGAGAACGCCTGGATCGGTCATCGGCGCGATACGCTTCGGCGTGTCGAGGGCGACCTGAAGATCGTGGCACGCAGCATCTTCCTCGAGGAGACCGTGCTGCTGTCGCCAAACCTCAGCAGCTTCTTCTGATGTCGACGACGATGCGCCGCGCCTTGCCGATCCACTTCCGACACAGGCTCGCGAAATGACCGCAGATCGCATCACGCAATGTGCCGACACCCTCTTCAACGCGCGCGAGCGCGGCGTTGCCGTCGAGCCGCTGAGCGCGACCCATGGACTCGGCGAGGCGGATGAGGCGTATTCGGTCCAAGAGACGAACACGAAGCGTTGGCTTGCAGCCGGCCGGCGTCTTGTCGGCCGTAAGATCGGGCTGACTTCGCGTGCGGTGCAGGCGCAACTTGGCGTCGACCAGCCGGATTACGGCATGTTGTGGGCTGACGGCGGCTATGAGCCGGGTAGCGTGATCCCCGCAGGCCGGTTCCTCCAGCCCAAAGTCGAGGCGGAAATCGCCTTCGTGATGAAGCGCGACCTCGATGTGCCGGACATCGGCATGGCGCAGCTCATCTCCGCGATCGACTACGCGCTTCCAGCATTGGAGATTGTCGATAGCGCGATCGCCGACTGGCGGATCACGCTCGCCGATACGATCGCCGACAACGCGTCGGCCGGGGGCTACGTCCTCGGGACGTCCCCTCGCCGGGTCGACGACCTCGATCTGCGCCTGTGCGGCATGTTGATAAGTAACGGTGATGAGGTGGTGTCGTCCGGCGTCGGAGCCGCCTGCCTAGGTCATCCGCTCAACGCCACGCTGTGGCTGGCGCGGACGATGGCGCGGGTCGGTCGACCGCTGCTGGCGGGCGACCTAGTCCTCTCTGGCGCGCTCGGGCCGATGGCGGTCGCCTCCCCCGGCGACGGGTTCGAGGTCGAAATCCAAGGGTTCGAACGCTTTTCGATCCGCTTCGGAGAGAACGCATGACGGCCAGGGTCAAGGTCGCGATCATCGGTTCGGGGAATATCGGAACCGACCTGATGATCAAGGTGAAACGCCTGTCCGAACGGCTCGAGATGACGGCCCTTGTCGGCATCGATCCCGCATCGGAGGGGCTGGAGCGTGCGCGCCGCATGGGTATCGACACGACCACCGACGGCATCGACGGGCTCGTCGCCCTGCCCTTTTTCCGCGAGATCGGGATCGTCTTCGACGCCACGTCCGCGGGCGCGCATGCGAAACATGACGAAGTGCTGCGGCGGCACGGTAAGCGGGTCGTGGACCTCACCCCGGCGGCGATCGGACCCTATACGATCCCGAGCGTCAACGGCGACGCCAATCTCGACGAGCCGAACGTGAACATGGTCACCTGCGGAGGACAGGCGACCATTCCGATCGTTGCTGCGGTCAGCCGCGTCGCGCCCGTGCAATACGGTGAGATCGTAGCCTCGATCGCGTCGGCCAGCGCCGGCCCCGGGACCCGGGCGAACATCGACGAATTCACCGAGACGACGTCGCTCGCCATCGAGAAGGTTGGCGGCGCCCGACGCGGCAAGGCGATCATCGTTCTGAATCCTGCAGAACCCCCGCTCGTCATGCGCGACACCGTCTATTGTCTGAGCGACGCGGCCGACGAGGACACCGTGCGTGACTCGATCGAGGCGATGGTTCGTGAGGTTCAGGCTTACGTACCAGGCTATCGTCTGAAGCAGGACGTGCAGTTCGAGCGCATCTCTCACAGCGAGCAGCTGAGCATCCCGGAGATGGGTGAGAGTTTCGAAGGCCTGAAGACCAGCGTGTTCCTCGAAGTCGAAGGCGCCGCGCATTACCTGCCCTCGTACGCGGGCAACCTCGACATTATGACCTCCGCCGCGCTGCGCACCGCGGAGCGCATCGCCGAACGCATGACCGTGCAGGTGGCGGCATGACCGGGCCGAGCTCACCGCCGCGTCTCTATATTCAGGACGTCACGCTTCGGGACGGCATGCATGCCGTCCGGCACCGCTACACGCTGGACCACGTCCGGACAATCGCGCGCGCGCTGGATGAGGCGGGCGTCGACGCGATCGAGGTCGCGCACGGCGACGGGCTGTCCGGCTCCAGCTTCAATTACGGCTTCGGCGGCTGCACCGACTGGGCGTGGATCGAAGCCGCCGCCGAGGTGGTCCGGCACGCCGCCCTCACGACGCTGCTGCTCCCGGGCATCGGAACCGTCCACGACCTAAAGCGCGCGCACGAGCTGGGTGTGAGGTCTGTGCGGATCGCCACGCACTGCACCGAGGCGGACATCTCCACGCAGCACATCGAGGCGGCGCGCAAATTCGGCATGGACGTCTCCGGCTTCCTCATGATGAGCCACATGAACTCGCCGGAAGGTCTCGCCGGGCAGGCGAAGCTGATGGAAAGCTACGGAGCGCACTGCGTCTACGTCACCGACAGTGGCGGCGCTCTCAACATGGACGGCGTGGCCGAACGGTTCCAGGCCTACGACCGCGCTCTTTCTGCAGACACGCAACGTGGCATTCACGCTCACCACAACCTCAGCTTGGGCGTCGCCAACTCGATCGCCGCAGTCCAGAATGGTGCCGTCCGCGTGGACGCCTCGCTTGCCGGCATGGGCGCAGGCGCAGGCAACGCACCGCTTGAGGTCTTCATCGCGGCGGCGGACGGTTATGGCTGGAGCCACGGCTGCGACCTGTTCAAGCTGATGGATGCGGCGGAGGACTTGGTTCGTCCGCTGCAGGACCGCCCGGTGCGCGTCGATCGCGAGACGCTGAGCCTGGGCTACGCGGGCGTGTACTCGAGCTTCCTGCGTCATGCCGAGGCGGCCTCGCGTAATCACGGCGTGGACGTGCGCAGCATCCTCCTAGAACTTGGCCGTCGGCGAATGGTGGGGGGGCAGGAAGACATGATCGTCGACGTAGCGCTGGATCTCGCGGGACGAGGCCAGCGAGCCGCATCGGCCTGAGCGCGGCGGGGCCTGCAAATATATGGGAAGGGCATAACGATGAGCGGCATGGCACTGGTTACGGGCGCATCTAGCGGCTTAGGCGTCGCGCTCGCGCGCGAGTTGGCACGGCGCGGCCACGATCTCGTCCTGACCGCCCGGTCGGAAGCGCCGATGACGACGCTGGCGGCCGAACTGAAAGAGGCACATGGCGTTTCGGTCGCGGTCGAGGCCCTCGATCTGTCGCGAACGGATGCCGCGGCCGAACTGGTCCGGAGGCTAGACGCGCTCAGCCTCGACCCCGAGATCGTCATCAACAACGCGGGCGTTGGATTCGTCGGCCCATTCGTCGAGCAGGACCCGGCACGCCTGCGCGGGATGCTTAACCTGGGCTTGGTGACGCTGACCGAACTGACGCACGTCTATGGCCAGCGAATGGTACGTCGCGGCGGGGGCCGGATAATGCTCGTTGGCAGCGTGGCCGGGTTCGGCGCGACGCCTCATGCCGCGATATATGCGGCGTCCAAGGGATACATCCGCTCGCTGGGCGAGGCCCTGAACGTCGAATTGGGTCCCAAGGTTAGCGTGACGGTCCTGGCACCGGGGTTGATGGAAACGGGCTTCAATAGCACGGCGGGCTTCACGCCGCCGGCCGCGGCGAAGAATTTGTTTCTGCCGCCCGAGGAGGTCGCGCGTACGGGCTTGGACGCGATGTTCGCGGGCAGATCCATCGTTGTGCCGGGTCGGCTCAACCGTTTGATCGTTCGCATTGGGCACATTCTCCCGCGTGGCACGGTTACGCGGATGAATGATCTCAAGAAGAATATTCCGGCCACCGATACTCCATCACAATGACGAACGAACGCGAAAGGCAGTTGATTGGCGACGCCTATATTGTGGCGGCCGTCAGGACCGCGGGGGGACGTCGCGGCGGGCGGCTGGCGGGCTGGCACCCTGTGGACATGGCCGCCAGGGTTCTGGACGCCGTCGTAGAACGTGCCGGCGTGCCGCCGGAGGCGATCGAGGATGTGGTGATGGGCTGCGTCAGCCAAGGCGGGGAGCAAAGCTTCCAGGTCGGGCGGAACGCCGTTCTTGCGTCCTGCCTTCCGGACAGTGTTCCCGCGGTGACGATCGACCGGCAATGCGGTTCGTCGCAGCAGGCGATCCAGTTCGCCGCGCAGGCCGTCATGTCGGGAACGCAGGACGTCGTGATCGCGGCCGGGGTCGAAAGCATGACGCGAGTGCCGATGGGGACGACGGGTTCGCTGTTCGCGGAGGCGGGCTTGGGCCGATCACGATCCCCCGGTCTCGAGGCGCAATACCCCGGCATTCAGTTCAGCCAATTCGCCGGCGCGGAGCGGATCGCTCGCAAATATGGCTTCTCTCGCGCGGAGTGCGACGCCTTCTCGCTCGACAGCCACCGCAAGGCGGCCGCCGCGACGGCGCGAGGCGACTTCGCGGACGAGATCCTTGCCTTGGAGATCGACACGCTCGATGAAACTATCGCGCACGATCGCGACGAAGGCATCCGCTTCGACGCGACCTCCGAGTCCATGGCTGCGGTAAAGCCCCTGAGCGAGGGCGGCGTGCTCACCGCCGCCTCGTCGCGCCAGCTCTGCGACGGCGCCTCAGCGGTATT
>CAXTNG010000003.1:34123-39636 GCA_964245475.1 uncultured Sphingomonas sp.
GCGGTATTGATCGCAAGCGCCGCAGCGGTCGAGCGCTACGGTCTCACGCCGCTCGCCCGCATCGTGCACGTCAGCGTCTCCGCCGGGGACCCGGTCGTTATGCTGGAAGAGCCGCTACCAGCGACCGACAAGGCGCTCGCCAAAGCTGGACTGACGATCGGCGACATCGACCTGTTCGAGGTGAACGAAGCGTTCGCGCCGATCCCGCTGGCCTGGCTCAAGCACACTGGCGCGGAGCCGTCGCGCCTCAACGTCAACGGCGGGGCCATCGCGCTCGGCCACCCGCTCGGCGCGTCGGGCACTAAGCTGATGGCGACGCTGGTCCACGCGCTGCGCAAGCGAGATGGACGCTACGGGCTGCAGGTCATGTGCGAGGGCGGCGGAATGGCGAACGTCACGATCATCGAACGTCACGATCACTGACAATGAAAAGGTGGAGAGGATTTAGGAATGGAAACGGCAGCGACAGACAAGTCATCGAACCGTCAGCATCTTAAGCTCGATGCCGATTTCGACGTAGAGGCGCTGCGCCAGCGTTATCAAGACGAGCGGACGAAACGCCTGCGCAAAGACGGGGTGCGCCAGTATTTCGACATGAGCGGCGAATTCGGCTATTTTGAGGACGACCCCTATGTTGAACCGGGATTTACGCGAGATCCCGTGTCGGAAGAGGTCGATGTCGCAATAATCGGCGGCGGCTTTGGCGGGCTTGTTGCCGCCGCCCGGCTGATCCAGGCTGGTTTCCACCGCATCAAGGTCATCGAAAAGGCCGGCGACTTCGGCGGGGTCTGGTACTGGAACCGCTACCCTGGTGCAATGTGCGATACCGACTCCAACATCTACCTGCCGCTGCTTGAGGAAACCGGCTACGTGGCGCCGCGCGCACGTGTGAGCGGCTCGGAGATCATGGCGCACGCCCAGCGCATCGGCGAAACCTTCGACCTGTATCGGCGCGCGCTGTTCCAGACCGGTGTATCGTCCCAGACATGGCTGCCCGACGAAGACCGGTGGGACGTGCGGACCGATCGCGGCGACAGCATCCGCGCCCGCTTCGTAGTGACATCCAGCGGGCCGATGCAGCGCCCGAAACTGCCCGGCATTTCCGGTATCAAGGACTTTAAGGGCCATAATTTTCACACCAGCCGCTGGGACTATGCCTATACCGGCGGCGATGCCGAAAGCCCCCTCACGAAGCTCGCCGACAAACGGGTGGCGGTGGTAGGCACCGGCTGCACGTCAATCCAGTGCATCCCTCCGCTCGCGGACAGCGCGCAGCATCTGTACGTGGTTCAACGAACACCGATCACCATCTCCAGCCTCGCCGATATTAGCGTCGATCCTAGTTGGGTGAGGTCGCTCGCGCCGGGCTGGCAGCGCCGGCGCAACGAAAACTTTACCGGGGCGGTCTCGGGTGGCTTGCAGATCGCCAACGATAGCGACGGCGTGGACGACGGCTGGACGCGGACAATCGCACTGCTGAACGCGATCCCGCCTGGCATGAGTCCTATGGACTTTGAGCCCGCCGACCTCGAGCTGGCGATGGAGCTCGCCGACTTTCGCGTCATGAATGGGATACGCGACCGTATCGACGAGGTAGTGAAGGACAAGGCCACCGCGGAGGCGCTCAAGCCCTGGTACCGCTTCATGTGCAAGCGGCCCGGTTTCGTGGAAGGGTATCTCGACATCTTCAACCGGCCGAACGTCACATTGCTCGACACTCACGGTTTCGGCATCGAGCGCATCACGGAGAATGCGGTCGTCGTTTCCGGTCAGGAATATAAAGTCGACTGCATCGTGTTTGCGACCGGGTTCGAGGTTGGGACGAACTTTACACGGCGGATTGGCTACGACATTCGTGGGCAGGACGGCGTGAACCTGTCCGAGCATTGGGCTGACGGTCCACGCACTATGCATGGGCTTTATAGCCATAACTTTCCCAACCTGTTCTATACCGGACCCGTGCAAGGCGGCATCTCGACCAACATTCCCCATCTCCTCGACGAGCAGGCACATCACATCGCCGAATTGCTCAAGACCCTGCGGTCGCGCGGAGCACGCCGCTTCGAAGTTTCCGCGGCCGCCGAGGATGCCTGGATCCAGGAGGTACGCAAGCGCAGCGAACCGGTTGCTCAATTTGCTGGGCAGTGCACCCCAGGATATTTCAACACCGAGGGCGAATTCAACAAGCACGGCTTGGTGGAAAACGTGTTTCAAGGCGGTCCGCTTGAGTTTTTCAACATGATCCGGGACTGGCGCAACGACGGCAAGCTTGAAGGCCTAGAAATCGCGTACCGCGATTGAGGCAGCACGGGCTTCAGTCGATCGAAGCCGGCCCGGCCGACGAAAAAAACCGGCGGCCGTGCGGCCGCCGGTGATAGCGTTCCGAAGACGAGCAGGATCAGAACTTGGCGGAGAGCTCGATCCCGTAGGTACGTGGCCGGTTATACGTGGCCAGCAGCACCAGCACATTCAGGCCATAATCGTAGCGGCGCACGTTGAAGATGTTCTGGACGTAACCGGACAAGCTGACGTCGACAGTACCCAGCGGCAGCTTGGTCACCCCGACCCGCCCATCGACCAGCCAGAATGGCGCGACGCTCGACAATGGCGTAAACCTGGCACGTTCGGCATCGGTCGTGCCGAGCGGCGTCTGGGTGTTGTAGCTCCGGCTCTGATAGCGCGCGTCGACCCTTCCGAACGGACGCGCGCCGCTGCCCATCTCGGGCAATTCGTACTGCGCGGCAATCTGCGACGTCAGCTTGGACGTGTAGAGCGGACGTGCCTGGCTGGCGATGTCGACGCCGCCGAAGATGTACCGCTTATAGTCCAAATCCTGATAACCCAGGTTGCCGCTCAACGTTAAGCCGCTGAGCGGCGCGGCCGTGATCTCCACCTCCACACCGGGGATTTTCGCCTGCCCGGCGTTGGTGACGACGACGACGCCCTGCACATTGTCCTGGACCTGAAGGTTCTTGTACTGCTGATAGAACGCGGCGACGTTCAGCCTCAGCCGATTGTCGAAGAATTGGCTCTTCAACCCGATCTCGTAAGCAGTCAGTGACTCCGGCGCGAACGGAATGCCGTTGTAGAGGCCGCCCGCTACATAGCCCGTGGCGACCTTGGCATAGGCCGTGATATCGCTGTTCGGCCGATACGTGACGATTCCGGTGAAGTTCGTCCGCGAGAAATTGACATCGTAAGTGCCGGGCGGAACCGCGTTCGGCGAAGGATTAGCCACGGTCACGAGGGTCGCGCGTCGCTTGTCCTCAGTGTAGCGTATGCCGCCGGTTAGATCGAGTTGAGGTGTGACGTGCACAGTCGCCTGGGCATAGCCGGCGTAGGACCGGTTGCGTGCGTTCGTGGTCGTCACGCCCGAGCCGAAGACGGCATCGAGCGGCGAAGGAGCGGCGACGCCGCCGGGCGCCGCCTCGAAAATGTCGACCAACGTGGACTGTTTGCCTCGTTCAGAGAAGTAGAAGGCACCGACGGTAAGATCGACGAGCGAGCTGGTATACGTGGCCTGGAGCTCGTCAGAGAACTGGTTCTGCCTTACAGTGTCGCCGCCGAGGATGTTGAAGAAGCGATCGTTCGGACCGGGCTGAGCTGCCGGACTGACGACGCCGGCGATATTCCCGGACAGAAGCGCGAACAACTGCGCGCCGCTAAAGCGAAGACCGCCGGTCGCCACAATGTCGAAGAAGTTCGGCCGGGAATTTAGTTGGCGCCACGCCGCGATATTCTTGATCGTCAGCTGCGGCGACAGGTTGTAGGTGGCGGTCATTGAATGGCCCTGCACGGTGACATGCGCGACGCTGCTGAGGGAGGCCAGCTCCTTCTGCGGCGTTGTGGCTAGATTGGTAATCCCGCCTGTGCCTGCATAGCCAGGAATTGCGCCCGGGCCTTGAAAGGAGATAATGGCCGATGCCAGCGCGCCGGCGGGGTCGTTGAGCAGCGAAACGACCTGCGCCCCACGCGTAACCGTGCGTGTGTCGGTGATGTCATAGCTGTAGTCGACCAGCAAATCGCCGAGATCGAGCCGGGCCTTGCCCTGGAAAGCGTCTGCGTTCGATCCGCCCAGCCGATCGGCGGCGCGGAATGGACCAAACCGCGGATCGCGTGGCCGCGCATCGACTATCGATCCGCCGATCAGATTGCGCACGTCGCCTTCGATCTCGTTGTGCAGATAGGACAGTTTGATTGACAGCGGACCTAAGGCGGGGAGGTTGACCACGGCCCTGGCACGGAAAGCATTGTAATTGCCGTAGGAGGCGAGCAGCTTGCCGCCAAATTCGCCGGTTGGTGCCGCGGTGACGAGGCTGATCGCCCCGGCTGTCGCGTTACGGCCGAAGAGCGTGCCTTGCGGACCCCGCAGGATTTCGACCCGTTCGATGTCGGCGAGGTCGAAGATGGAACCGCTGTTGCGTCCGAAATAAACCCCGTCGAGGTACGTCGCCACTTTGGGGTCCTGCGTGATGTTCGAGGACCCCGAATTGATGCCGCGAATGGTGATGACCGGGGTTGCGACGGTGGCCTGGTTCACGACCGTCAGGTTAGGTGCGAAGGCGCTCAGGCGCTCGACGCTGGTGATCCGTGCCTGATCAAGTGTTTGCGTGCTCAGCGCGGTCACCGCCACCGGCACCCGTTGCAGGCTTTCCTCGCGCCGTTGCGCCGTGACGATGATATCCTGCAGGCCAGCCGCCGATGCGTCGCCGTCCGCGCCGTCCGTGGAACGGTCTTGCGGCTTGCCGGGGCTCGCCGCGGACTGCGCGTCTACGGCATTGGCTAGATTGGGCTCGCCTGTACCGGCCGGCGATTGCGCCTGCGCGGGGCAAGCCACGAGAATGGCGGTCGACGCCGCAAGCATGCTTCGAACGGTCATGGTCCTCCTCTCCTCTGTTTCGACCGGCTTTCCGGCCATTTCACATTCACGAAGAGCCGAAGCGAACGCCCTGATCGCCTGACGCCTCACCCATCTTCCCGCAGTCCGCCGAACGAAATTTGATCGACTCATGCCATTGGACCAGCGGCTGGCCGCCACAGTTATCCGCCCAGCTTTCAAGAACGTGACACGAAAACGGTTGCTAACGCAAGTCACAATATAGCAACTATCGCCGGTGAGGATCATTCACCGAGCGATTGCTGTTAACCAGCGTTGCCCGGTTCGGACGAGAAGGGGCAACGGAGGCAAACGAAGCCCCAGTGATCGCCGGAATGGTCGAAGGTCTTGAGCATATCGAAGCAGCCGTCGCTGTACTCCGCCCGCTCTACATCCGCCCAACGATCGAGCTCGAACTAGAGGGATGCCACGTCGAGCTCTTGGACGAGCGTTGCGATGTGGCCATCCGTATAGTCGGCTGGCCCTTGGTAGGCTCTGCGGGCGAATGGTAATTGTTCAACCCGCCTACGTCGCAGCGACGCCCGCCACTCGATTGAGCAGTCCGCTAGTCGATCGAAGGCAGAGCTGATCTTCCCCCGGTTTGGCGGACACGCTGGGTTATCCGGTCATGCGCTGT
>CAXTNG010000004.1:0-36745 GCA_964245475.1 uncultured Sphingomonas sp.
GTCCAGGGGGGAAGGGGAGGGTATGCGGCCGACCAGTCGCGAAGGCAGAAAGCAGATCGCCGGTTTCTTCTCCCCCGACATGAGCCTCAGCCTGCACATGCTCGCGCGGCGCCAGGGCAGGAGCCTCCAGGCGCTGATGACGGAGGCGTTCAACGACGTGCTGAGGAAGCATGGCGAGAGTCCGGTGGGAGATTAGGTGGCGATCTCGTCCACGATCTGGTCCGGTTTCGAGGCGCCTGCGATCAGGCGCGCAAATGCGTCCGGGTCCGTGAACAGCGCCGCATGGGCGCGTAGCCAGTTCTGGTCCTTGTTCCACCAGCGATAGGCCAGCAGATCGGCGATCATCGGTTCGGGAAAACGAAAGCGCAGCAGTCGTGCCGGCGAGCCGGCATAGACGCCGTAGGGTTCCAACGGCTTCACCACCACCGCTCCCGCACCGACGATGGCACCGTCACCGATCGTCACGCCGTCGCGAACGATCACCTTGGCGCCGATCCACACGTCATGGCCGACCCGTGTCGGCTGATAATCCTGAAATCGGTCCTGATCGACCAGGGTCCAGCCCTTTTCGGGGCGTGCCAGATAGAAGATTGGGTGCATCGCGACCGTGCCCGTGGCGGGGTGGCTGCCGGTGCCGAGCTGGACATCGCGCGCGATCGAGCAAAAGCGGCCAACCTCGGTGTGAACCAGCACCGTGTTCGCCCCGATATAGCTCCAATTGCCGATCGATGAGTTCAGCACGATGCTGTTGGCGCCGAGTTCGACATGGTGGCCGAAGAGCGAGTCGTGCGCCTGTGCGCCCGATGCCATGGCCAGATGGTCGTGGCACGCCATCAGCCGTCGGCGGCGGATAGCCGCACGGATCGCCCCGATCATATCGGCCGTCTCCTGCCGAGTTGCCATAGCCGCCCGGCTTCGTGCCGCATCGCCGGCAACGCGGCGATCGAGGCGAGCACGGCGAGCCCCGCGCCTGCCACGCAACAGGCGACGGCCGGCAGCGCGGGCGTACCGGGTGGCACCAGCAGACGGATGCCGCCCAGGATTGCCGCGGTCAGCACCGCCGGTGTGCCGACATCCTGCCCATACCATCGCCATTGCTCACCCGGCAGGAGCCGCCGGTGCATGATCGGGATCTCCCCGACGAGATAGCCGACGTTCAACATCACCCAGACTCCGGCGGCGCCGACCGCGCCGAAGCGGTTCACCGCAATCAGCATCAGCGGAACATAGGCCGTAACGGCGATGACGTTCTTGGCGATCGACAGCCGTGTCCATCCGTAAGCGAGCTGGAGCGCGTAGGGCAGGGTCATCATCGCCAGGAGGGTGTTGCCGATCGCGAACAGCGATAGCAGTTGATGGGTCCGCGCGGCGGTAACCGGATCGTGAAGATAAAGCGCGAGAAGCTCGGGCGCGAACAAGGCCAATGCCCCGCCTGCCGGGATCAAGACCACCGACATGAGCTGGCAGCTCTGGTGGTAAAGGCGTGCCATCTGGTCATCGTTCCCTGTCGAGGTCAGGCGCGCAAGGGACGGGAAAACCGCTCCCTGGATCGCGGCCGCCGCCGCCGTGAGAGTCGCCGCAATCGTCGCGGCAAGGGCGTAGTAGCCAAACGTCTCCAGCGGGAGCAGCCGGCTGAGCAGGAACTTGTCGAGCTGGGTGAGAACGACCGACAGCACGGCCACTCCGGTTACGCCGGCGGAGAAACCCAGGATCGCCCTTACCGGCGCCCATCTGAGCCGCGGGCGGTGCCTGGCTAGCGGCAGGATGCGCCACGTCACCCGACGAAGCAGGACGACCTGGATCGCCGCCGCCACAAGCTGCCAGGTGAAGAAAGCGGTGACGCTCGGCGAGACCAGCGCCAGCACCAGCACCGCACCGCCGCCCTGCAACAGTGCAGCCAGCGCCAGCACCGCGTTCAATCGCCCGTGCTGGCGCATGCCCATCAGCGCACCTGAATAGAGCGTTACCGGCCACCGCAGCAGCAGGCACCCGGCCATCAGCTGCACCGCATCGATCGCTGTCCGGCTCGGCAAGCGTTCGACGTTCAGCCAGCGATGGACGATGGCGGCCGCCCCGACGAGCACCAGCAGCGCGGCAACGGCTCCGACCGCCCAGTAGATCGCCTCCAAGGAGCCGAGCAGGTCGCGCGCCGCGGCGCGGTCGTTGTCGTGCGTGCCGATTCTGGCAAGTTCCCGGCTGACGGTGATGCTGAGTCCCAGGTCGAGGATCAGTAGCACCGCCAGCATCGTGGTGAAGAAGCCGATCAGCCCATAGGCCTCTATCCCCATCAGCCGGATATAGAAGGGAACAAAGACAAAGCTCATCAGCGCCTGCCAGACCCGCCCCGTCACATTGGCGATGATGTTGCGCTGGGTACTCATTCAGCGGGTAGCGAGAAGCCCCTGCCGCTTGGCGGTGCTTCCCCAGAACGCCAGCGGTTCGTAGCTCGGATAGGGGAAGCGACCCAGTTCGGGAACGATGGCGAGGTCGTGCTCGGCGATCCAGCGCTCGACGAGCGAGCGGATTGATACCGGCTGGCCCGAACTGACGTTCACCACGCCCGCGTCGGCGCGCGCGAGCGCCAGCTGCGCCAAGATGTCGGCGACCTGCGTGACGGGAAGGTAGTCGCGCAGCTGCTCCCCCCGCGACATCGGAAAGGTCGCCTCGCCCCGTTTGGCGGCAGAGCGCAGGAGGGGGTAGATCGACGAGGGTGCCTGACCCTCGCCCCACATGTAGAACAGCCTCGCCCAGGTCAGCGCGAATGGCCGCGTGTCGCGGAGAAAGCCGAGCTGGCGCAGCAGCGACGCCTTGGCGAAGGCATAGGGATTGGCGGGAGCAGGGAGGCGCGTCTCGGCCAGCTCGCCGTCTACCATGCCGTATTCGTAGCAGGTGCCTATCACCATCATGGCCGGCAGCCCCGCCTCGACCATCGCCGACAGGAACCGGTACTGGATCGGCAGCTCGTGGTCGAAATGATGCAGCGACAGGTAGTTGGGGAGACCGCCCCAGGCGAGATGGACGAGGGTGTCCGGCCGTCCGATCCGCGCGTAATCGGCCGCGGTCGCCTCGGCCAGGTCTAGCACGACGTGTCTCACACAGGATGGGGCGTCGCGCGGCGGGGTCCGTCCGACCGCGATCAGGTCCGTGGCGCCGTGGGCCGCGAGCGCGCGCAGCACATGGGTGCCGATGAACCCGCTCGCGCCCGTGACGGCGATCGTCATTGCACCGTCAGTGTGGGGATCGCGGTGACGAAGCGGCCGCCCCAATCGCGGATATAGTCGAGTTGGCGGACGATCTCGTCCTTCAGGTTCCAGGGCAGGATGAGGACATAGTCGGGACGCTCGGCACGGATGCGTTCCTCGCCGACGATGGGCACGCGTGCACCGGGCAGGAATTTGCCCGCCTTGGCGGGATTGCGGTCGACGACCCAGTGAAGCAGGTGCGGGCGGATGCCGGCGAAGTTGAGCAGCGTGTTGCCCTTGGCGGCGGCGCCGTAGCCGACCACCACCTTGCCCCGCTGCCGCGCGTCGCGAAGGAACGCCGCGAGATCACCCGCGATCGTCTCCGATTGCGCCTGCAGCGCGCGGTAGGGTTCGGGCGTCTCGATCCCGGCCGCTTGCTCCTCCGCCTTGACCGCGGCCACCCGGTCGCCCACCGGCCGGCGGCCGGTATCGGTGCGCTGGGCGAACACGCGCAGCGAGCCGCCATGGGTCGGGATCTGCTCGACGTCGAACACCGTCAGGCCGTTGGCGGCGAATATTCGTTCGACCACCGTCAGTGCGAGATACGAGTAATGTTCGTGGTAAACCGTGTCGAACTGCGATTCCGCCAGCAACCGCAGGAGGTGCGGGAACTCGAAGGTGGCGACCCCGTTCGGCTTGAGCAGGATCGCGAAGCCGCCGACGAAGTCGTTGATGTCCGGAACATGGGCGAGCACGTTGTTGGCGGCGGTGAGATCAGCGCTGCGCCCGTCGTCGACCAGACGCTGGGCCGGCGTCCTGCCGAAGAACTCCTCTTCCACCTCGATGCCCTTGGCGCGGGCGGCCTCGGCGGTGTTGTGGGTCGGCTCGATCCCGAGTGCGGGAATCCCCTTTTTCACCACATATTGAAGGAGATAGCCGTCGTTGGAGGCGACCTCGACCACCAGTGAGTCGGACCCGAGCCCGAACCGGTCGGCCGTCATGTCGACATATGCCTTGGCATGGGCCAGCCAGCTGTCGGAGAAGGAGCTGAAATAAGCATAGTCGGCCGAGAAGAACTCGTCGCGCTTGGCGAAGTCCTCGGTCTGGGCAAGCCAGCAGTTGGTGCAGACGAGCACGCGCAGCGGATACCAGGTCTCGGGACCCGCCAGCGTCTCGGCGGTGAGATAAGAATTGGACGGCGGCGACGAGCCCAGGTCAACCATGGGCAGCGACAGCTCGGTCGAGCAGTGGCGGCATTTCATAGAGAGATCCCTGTGAAATCGGCATCGAGCCGGGCATGTGCGCGGTCGCGCGCGGACATTTCGGTCACCGGTCGCGGCCAGGCGATGCCGAGCCGCGGGTCGAGCGGGTCGAGCCCGCCCTCGGCGCCGGGCGCATAGGCTTGGGTGTGCAGGTACAGCAGCTCGCAATCCTCGCTCAGCGTCTGGAACCCGTGGGCGAAACCGGCGGGAATGAAGAGGCTGCGACCGTTGTCGGCCGACAGGGTCTCGCCGTGCCAGCGCAGCAGGGTAGGGGAGCCTCGGCGCAGGTCCACCGCCACGTCGAGGACCTCGCCACGCAGCACGCTGACATATTTGTCCTCGGCATGAGGGGGATGCTGGAAATGCATCCCGCGCACCGTGCCCGGCTGCTGGGTCAGCGTCTGGTTGATCTGAACGACCGGCCTACCGAAGCCCGCGGCGGCGAGCTCGTCGCGGCAGTACAGGCGCGACAGGAAGCCGCGTGCGTCGCCGAGCCGCTGCCGCTCGACCAGTTTCAGCCCGGCGAGCGGGGTGTCGTGAATGGCGAAGCGTTCAGGCACGCGCGGGCCGCACGCCTTCTCGAGCAATGGTGGGGCGGCAGGCCGGCCGGTCCGGGATCGGCGGGGTCACCAGACCTTCCACGGCGCCTTGCCGGCGTCCCAAAGGGCAGCGAGCTGCTGCTTGTCGCGCAACGTATCCATGGGTTGCCAGAAGCCGCGATGCTCGTACGCCATCAGCTCGCCCTCGGCGGCGAGACGGCGCAGCGGCTCCTGCTCCCACGTCGTGCTCTCGCCCTCGATATAGTCGAGCACGCGCGGCGACAGGACAAAGAAGCCGGCGTTGATCATCCCACCGTCACCCTGCGGCTTCTCCATGAAATTGCGGACCTGCCCGTCGGCGATATCGACGGCACCGAAGCGCCCCGGTGGGTAGGAGGCCGTCAGCGTCGCCGCACGGCCGTGGCGGCGATGGAACTCGATGGAGGCCGTGACGTCGATGTCCGCGACGCCGTCGCCATAGGTGAAGAGGAACGCATCCTCGTCCTTCAGGAAGGCGCCAACCGCTTTCAGCCGCCCCCCGGTCATCGCGTCGTCGCCCGTATCGACCAGCGTCACCGCCCAGGGCTCGGCCCGGCGGTCGTGCACGGTCATGCTGTTCTCGCGCATGTCAAAGGTCACGTCGGACATGTGCAGGAAATAATTAGCGAAATATTCTTTGATCACATAGCCCTTGTAACCGCAGCACACGATGAAGTCCGTGACGCCGTGCGCCGCGTAGATCTTCATGATGTGCCACAGGATCGGACGGCCGCCGATCTCGATCATCGGCTTGGGGCGAACGGAGGTTTCCTCGCTGAACCGGGTTCCCAGCCCCCCGGCCAAGATCACTGCCTTCATCTAGTCCCCCGACTGACCCGGCCGACGGGCTGTGGAACAACAGGCGGGCTCGCGGCCCGGTGGCGGACGGCCCCCGTCCGCGGTTCCGTCGGCTGGACGCGCCCGTACCACCGCGGTCCTGACGGCGTCTAGCCCCCTCGCCACGGGTCTGCCCTCAGCTTCGGCGTGTCCGGAGGTACAAGGTGGCGCTGTTGACCCAGTAACGCAGCGCCCGGTTGATCGTGCTGAACCGTCCGAGATCAAGGTCCGCCCACAGCGCGCGTGGAAGGCCCCGCGCGTCGGCCGCAAAACGGGCGTCGAGTTGTGCCACCCGGTCCTTATCGGCCGCGTCCAGCAGCCGCGACGCGGTAGCGAGATGGAATGGCGCGAGCTCGCGGGCGAGAAGACTCGCCAGCGCCTGCCGTCCGAGTTCGCCGGCCATGAAATCCGGCAGATCGGCGTCCATCGCCGCCACAAAGCCCCAGAGCGCCTCCAGTTGCGCACCTAGCTGCCGGCGGCTGACGGCGTTGGACGCGCTGCCGATATGGAGCCGGTACGAGCAGGCGGCGCTGGTCGACGCCGCCTTGTATCCCAGTGCCGCTAGCCGGATGAACAGCAGATGGTCCGAGAACAGCAGCTTCGGCAGGTCCGGCCAGCCGCCGACGCTCCGGTGATCGCTGGCCCGGAAGGCATAGCCGGTGCCGAACGAGTCCCGCAGCCCCCACATCAGCTGGGCCGCGAAGCCGGGGCCGGTCTCGCGCTCGGGAATGGGGCGGCAGGGGCGGACTAGCTTTCCGGCTACATCAATGATGTCGAACGGTGCCTGGTAGAGCGTGGCCGCGGGGTGGTCGCGGGCGAGGTCGAGGATCGTGCCGACGAAGCCGGGTGCGAAGAGGTCGTCGTGCCCGATGAAGGTGATCAGCGGATCACCCAGGTCCGGCCGGTCGAGCCAGGTCAGGGCCCGCTGCCAGTTGGCGCGGATGTCGAGCGGCTCGGGGGCGGGAACCAATGTGATCCGCGGGTCCCCAGAGGCATGGACCCGCGCGACCGTGTCGTCGGTGCTCCCATTTTCCAGCACCACCAGCTGCCAGTCGGGGCAGCGCTGCGCGCGGATGCTGTCGATCGCTTCCGTCAGGTAGCTGCCGCCGTCGCGAACGGGCAGAAAGATGACGAGGGGTACCGGCATTACCGTCGCCCCCGGCCGCGGCGGACGCGCACGGCCGTTGGGCCGCGGGAATGTAGGGGAAGGATGCGCATGGCGAGGCGGCAGCACAGGCGCCCGGTTTGGTCAAGCGCACCGGCCTGTTGCTTTCGTCCGCGCCGGGCTAAAGGGACGCCCATCGTGCCGGATACCCGGTTCCTGGAGGTCAATATCGCTGTGACGGACAGTTTGCCCGACGCCGCCCAGTCCCTTGCGGGTCGAACGGTGATCGTTCTCGGCGACCTGATGCTCGACACCTTCGTCTACGGTCAGTGCGAGCGCATCTCGCCCGAAGCGCCCATTCCGGTGATGCGGGTGGAGCGGGAGGAGATCATGTTGGGCGGCGCGGGCAATGTCGCGCGTAACATCGTGGTGCTGGGCGGCCGCGCGGTGCTGATCGGGGCGGTGGGGGATGACCCGGCCGCCGATCGGCTGCGGGCGCGGATCGGGGCAGAAGGGGCGATCCACGCCGACCTCGTCGTCGATCCCTCGCGGCCGACGACGCAGAAGACCCGCTTCGTCGTCGGCCCGCCGCAGCTGCCGCGCGGACGTGGAGCAGGTCGGCGCGCCTGACCCGGCTGCGCTGCTGGCCGCCCTGGAGCGTCACCTGCCCGGCAGCGACGCGGTGATCCTGTCCGACTATGCCAAGGGCGTGCTGTCGGACGAGCTGCTGCGCCGCGCAGTGGCGGCGGTGCGGGCAGCGGGCAAGCCGATGGTCGCCGATCCCAAGAGCATCGACGTCGCCCGCTACGACGGGGTCACGGTGCTGACCCCCAACGCGGCCGAGGCGCGGGCGGCCGCGGGGCTGCGCTGCGAGGAGGACGAGGAGGCGAGCCAGGCCGCGGCGATCCTGCTCGACCGGATGCCGGCCACCGGGGCGGTGCTGGTGACGCGCGGGGCCCGTGGCATGACGCTGCTCGAGACGGGGAAGGGCCCCGTCCACCTGCCCGCGCTGGCGCGCGAGGTGTTCGACGTGTCGGGAGCGGGCGACACGGTGGTCGCCACGGTGGGGCTGGCGCTGGCGGCGGGACTGGCGCTGCCGGTGGCGACCCGTCTCGGCAACGTCGCCGCAGGCATCGCGGTGAGCAAGCGCGGCACGGCCGTGGTGAGCGCGGCGGAGCTGAGCCACGAACTCGTCGCCTCCGACGTCCACGCGACCGAGCAGAAGATCGTGACGCTGGCCGAGGCGGTGGCGATCGTGGCCCGCTGGCGCGTGCGGGGGGACAGCGTCGGCTTCACCAACGGCTGCTTCGACCTGGTCCATCCCGGCCACGTATCGCAGCTGTCGCAGGCGCGCTCGACCTGCGACCACCTGATCGTCGGGCTGAACACCGACGCGTCGATCGCCCGGCTCAAGGGGCCGAGCCGCCCGATCCAGGGCGAGGCCGCGCGCGCGATCGTGCTCGGCTCGCTCGCGAGCGTCGACCTGGTCGTGCTGTTCGGCGAGGACACGCCGATCCGGCTGATCGAGGCGATCCGCCCCGACGTGCTCATCAAGGGCAAGGACTATACGGTGGACCGGATCGCGGGCGCCGACGTGGTGCAGGGCTATGGCGGCCGGATATTTCTCGCGGACATTGCGCCCGGCCACAGCACCAGCGACATCGTCGCCCGGCTGCGCGTGGCAGGCTGACCGCGGTCAGCCGCGCGCGCCGGCCAGCAGGCCCTCGACCAAAGCCAGCACATCCTCGGGCGTGGTGTCGCGAATACACGCCAGGACCGCGCAGGCCCGCCGGTTGCACGGGGCGCAGCGCACGTCCTGCACCACCACCTCGGCGTGGTCGCTGAACGGACCCCATTGGTGGGGGTTGTTGGTGCCGGTGAACAGCGTGACCAGCGGCGTGTCCGCCATCGCCCCGAGGTGCGAGGTGACGGTGTCGGGCGACACGATCGCCGCCGCCCCGGCGAGCACCGCCAGGAACTGGTCCCAGCCGAGCTGACCGGCGAGGTTGATCGCGCTGACCCCGGCGCCGGCCAGCGCGCGCGTCGTTGCGACCTCCGCGTCCCCCGCGCCGGTCAGCACCAGGGTCAGCGCGCGGGTGGCCGAGGAGGCGGCGAGCAGCTCGATGAGGCGTGCCCAGTGCGCTACGCCCCATTGTCGGTGCCCGGCACCCGTGCCGGGATGGAGCACCACGTAGCACCCCTCGGCCAGCCCCGGCGGCAGCGGTGCGGCGGGTGCCGGGCCAAGCCGCGGGCGCAGGTCCGCCGGCGCGAACGTCTCGCCGGGAAAGGCGGCCTCGAGCAGCGCGCCGTACTGCACCGCCATCGGCCGGTCGGCGTTGGGCCAGTCGACCGGTCGGGTCAGCAGCGCGCCGAACCCGCCGCTGCGGAACCCGACCCGGCAGGGAATGCCCGCCCACCAGAAGAGCGGGTGCGCAGGCAGGGGATAGGGATAGAAATCGATGCCCAGCTGGTAATCCGCGGCACGGATAGCACCCAGCGCGGCGCGGCGGGTCTGTCGATACTGTCGCCACTTGGCCCAGCGCGATCGCGACGACCGGTTCAGTCCCGGCGGGTCGATCACGTGGATCTCGTCGACCAGCCCCTCCGTCGGCACCGCCGCCCGGCCCCAGCTCGCCGCGATCATGCCGATCCGTGCCGTGGGATAGCGGGCGCGGATCGCGGTAATGGCACCGCGGGTCGTCACCACGTCGCCGAGATGCGCCCAGTCGGCGACCAGGATGCGCTGCGGCGGCGCATTCCCCGTCCGCCCGCGCCGCGTCGGCGCGAGCGCGAGCAGCGCGTCGAGCATCGCCAGCGCGAGAGCCTTCAGCGGGTGAGCGACCAGATAGGGGCCACGCATCACCGGCTTGGGACGGGCGAACGGGCCGCGGCGCGGCGACGAGGTCAGGCGGTGGAGCCGCACCGCAGCCCCGCGCGCGCGCGCAGATATTCGGCAAAGCCCAGGAACAGGTGATACAGGCTGCTCGCCGGGATCGTGTCGACGAGCGGGGCGCCATCGGCCCCGCGGCGATCGATCCAGCCGCCCGGGACGGCGTCGTCGAGGAACGTCGCGAACGTCTCGGCGACGATTGCGTCGGCCAGCGGGGCGAGCGGCCGCCGGTCGGCCTCGGCGATTGCGACCTCCGCCTTGACCGCCTCGGTCTGCGGCCAAGTGCGTATCGCGCCGCTGCGCACGCGACCGTCGGGCCAGAGCTCGTCGCACAGCAGCGCCGACCCGTTCGGTCGTCCATGCGCCCGGGCGAAGGCGAACAGCGTCCGCGCCTCGTCGGCGAGCGGGCGGCCCGACAGGTCCGCGTGCCATTTCAGCAGCCATGCCCACTCGCAATGGTGTCCCGGCTCGATCGGACTGTCGGTGATGGGCTGCCAGTCTGCACCGAAGAACTCGGGCAGCACGCCCCGGCCTCGGTCGAACAACCGTGTCCGGAACAGCGTGTCCAGCTCGTCCGCCAGCGACAGGAAGGCGGCGTCGCCGGTCGCCTCGAACGCGGCCAGCACCGCCTCGAACAGGTGCATGTGCGGGTTCTGCGATCGCTCCAGCCCGCCCGCAGCGTCGTTCCGATAACCTTCGCCCGAGGGATGGCGAAGGTGACGCTCGATCGCGCGGCGCACCGCGTCGATGGCGTCGCGGACGTCGGTGCGTCCCGTCGCCTTGAGGTACCAGCTGAACGCGAACAGCACGAAGGCGTGGTCGTAGGTGTCGCGCCGGTCGTCGACCACCCGGCCGAACCGGTCGAGCGCGTGGACGAACCCGTGATCGGCCCCCTCGGGACAGGCGTGGCGGAGGAGAAACTCGTAGCCGCGGGTCGCCACCGCGTCGCCGTCCGGCGCGAGGCCGAGGAGTTTGGCGTGCGAGAAGACGTAGATCTGCCGGGCCTGGACCCGCACCCGCTTGGCGACGTCCCGGTCGGGCGTTCCGTCCAGCCGCAGCCGCTCGGTGAAGCCGCCGTCCGCCGGATCGACGCCCGCGTCCGACCAGAGCGGCAGCGCCCGGTCAGTCAGCCAGGAACGCGCGCGGGCGGCCGTTTCTCCGTCGATCGCGGTCATGCGGCGGACGCGGGGGCTTGGTCGTCCAGCGCGCGCCGGACCAGCGCCCCGACATCGCCGCCGTCGAACAGGTAGCCGGCGATCCCGGCCCCCGCGGCGGCGTCGACGTCGGTCTGCTTGTCGCCGACCAGGAAGGAGCGCGTCGGGTCGGCCCGCCATTGCGCCAGCAGGTCGAGGATCATGCCCGGTTCCGGCTTGCGGCAGTCGCAGGCGCGCCGATAGGCCGCGACGGCCGCGTCCGGGTGGTGCGGGCAGTGGCGCACCGCGTCGATCCGCGCCCCCGCCGCGGCGAGCCGGTCGACCATGTGGGCGTGGAGGCGGACCACCGCGTCCTCCGGGAAATATCCCCGCGCGATCCCCGACTGGTTGGTCACCACGAACACCAGATAGCCGGCGTCGTTGCAGCGCCTGATCGCGGCCGCGATCCCCTCGACCAGCACGAAGTCGGCGGGATCGTGAACGTAGCCGCTGTCCTGGTTGATGACGCCGTCCCGATCGAAGAACGCCGCCGGTCTGCCGCTGCTGGTCACGCGCGTCCCGCCCTACCTGTCCGGCGGTCCTTAGGAGGGCGGGTGGGGAGAGACAATCCCTGCGACCGGTCCCCCGGCCGCATCGCCGACCGCCTCCTTGGCGAGCGGCCGGTGCCTCATTGATGCTCAACCGCGTCTGCCGGTAAGGGGTGGGAAACGGCCCGTTCCGGCGGAAGCGTCGTCGTGCCTCCGCCCGATATCCGGCGATTCGAAGGAGAAGCTGTTGTTCAAGGACGCCTACCGAAATCGCACGGTGCTCGTGACCGGTCATACCGGCTTCAAGGGGTCGTGGCTCACGCTCTGGCTCCTCCGTCTCGGCGCTCGCGTGGTCGGCTATTCGCTCCCGCCGCCTACCGAGCCCAGCCTGTTCGATCGCGCGGGCCTTGCAGCGGAGATTGAGCACCACCTTGCCGACATCCGCGACGTGCCGGCACTCGAGCGCGCCGTGCGCGATGCCGAGCCCGATTTCGTCTTCCACCTCGCCGCCCAGCCGCTGGTCCTGGACAGCTACGGCACGCCCGCGGAAACGTTCAACATCAACGTCATGGGCTCGATCAACGTCATGGAGGCGGTGCGCCTGGCCGGCCGCCCGGCAGCCGTCGTGATGGTCACCACCGACAAGGTCTACCAGAACCGCGAATGGCCGTTCGGGTATCGCGAGACCGACCCGCTCGGCGGCCACGATCCCTACAGTGCCAGCAAGGCGGCAATGGAGGTGGCCATCGCCTCGTGGCGGAACTCCTTCTTCCCGCCCGCCGGGGCGGCCGAGCACGGCATCCGCCTGGCCTCCGCGCGCGCCGGCAACGTCGTGGGCGGCGGCGACTGGTCGGACAACCGCATCGTTCCCGATCTCGCGCGCGCGCTCGCCGCCGGCCGGCCCGCAGGCCTGCGCAACCCCGGCGCGCTGAGGCCCTGGCAGCACGTGCTGGAGCCGCTCGCGGGTTATCTCCAGCTCGGCGCCAGCCTGGCGGGAGAGGGCGGCGGCGCCTATGCCGACGCCTGGAACTTCGGCCCCGCGCCCACCGATGTGCGCACCGTGGGTGACCTCGCCGAGGCGATGGCCCGCGCCTGGGGAACCGCCGGCTGGGTCGATGCCAGCGACGCCGGCGCGCAGCACGAGGCGGGCATCCTGAAGCTTGGCATCGACAAGGCGGTGGGCGGGCTCGGCTGGCGGCCGGTGTGGGATTTCGACGCGCTCGTCGCGCGAACCGCCTGGTGGTACAAGGCCGTCCTCGACGACGCTCACGCGGCGCGCGCCGCCACCGAGGCCGACCTGGACGCCTACATCCACGATGCGGTGCGGCTCGGTATCGACTGGAGTGGCGACGCCCCGGGCTCCGGACGAGGTCAACACCAGTAGGTGAGGGTAGTGGTGAGCGACGGCGGAGAGACAGTCTCACACCAGCCCGCCTCGGCGGGTGCTGCGTCGGCTTCACATTCTGAGACTGTCGCCAGGGCGGTGTTCTGGCGGCCTGCAACGCCAAGCAGGCCGGCTTTCCCGTCGTCATGCTGGAGATGAACGGCGAGTGCGTCGATCTGATGAACCGCGCGGTTATGCGTTCCGTGCAGACCACCGATCCTGCGCCAATGGCTGCATCAGACTACAAACGGCACGGACAGGGCGCTTCACGATCGGGAAGGGTGGAACTTCCATTTCCGGCGTCACTTCCCGATCAAGTGATTCCCTTCTCGATCGTGTGGAACACGCTGGGCAAGCGCGCTCAGGAGAAGCATCGCCGCAGCGAACAGGACGGAGCCGCCTTCACGGTCGTCATGGGGAGACCGGTTGCTTTGTAAGGGACATCGCATCCTTGTCGGTGCCGACCGCGCGAACAGGTGCGGTCCGGTCCGGTCATCGATGCCTCACACGGACGAAACCTTGGATCAGTTCGGACGCCCGACCGCCGGTCGTTCGCGCGTCAGGCCCGGACGTCCCGGTACAGCCCGAGCCGGCGCCGTGCCGAGCTGGCCCATAGCCGCAGCTTCATCAGCAGCGTCGACCGGTTCCCTTCCCACATCAGGTGGATCGCCGGCGACACGCTGGCGAATCCCAGCCCCAGCCGGCCGGCGAGCTGCGCCAGCGCGTCCCGGGAAAACAACGAGATGTGGCCGTTGCGCGGCGCCGCGTACCACCAGCGGTCCAGCCCCTCGCCGACCTCGCCGTCGGAGGTGAGGGTGCTGATCATGAACACCGCCTTCCCGTTCGTGAGGCGCAGTGCTTCCTTCATCGAGGCGAGCGGGTCGGGCGAGTGCTCGAACACCTCAAAGGCGGTGACCAGATTGTAGCGACCGCGATCCGCGGGGGTGACCTCGTCGGCGCCGAACGGGTCGAAACAGTCGAAATGCCAGCCGCGCGCGCGCATCAGCCGGGCGGTCTCGCCGCGGCCGCCGCCATAATCCAGCCCGACCGTGCCGCGACGGCCAAAGGTCGAGGCGATGACGGCGACGTTGCCGCGCGGGCGCTCGGTCAGGAACTCGGGATCGGCCTCCAGATAGCCGTCATTGTAAATCTGTTCGGCAAAGTCCGCGGGGGAGTAGGCACGAAATTCAGGCGCCCAGATGAACCCGCACCGTTCGCACCGCCGATAATCGATCATCCGGCCGGTCTCGCGTGTCGCGGCGGCACTGCAGGACTTGCCGAAATCAACCCTGCCGAACGGGACGCTGGACCCCTCGCAGATCGGGCAGGGGCAGGCCACGGCACCGGTGGACGTGTCGGTCATAGGCATTGTGTTCCCCGAGACCCGGCGTTCCTACCGGGTCGCCGCTTCCTTCGCCACCGGTAAGAAGGTCGTCAACCGGGTGCCCGACGCTTGCGCCACAACGCCGTCAGCGGTGCCTCGACGCGATCGGCCACGGCTGCCCAGGAATGATGATGGGCGTAGGCGGAGACCGCATCGGTCCCCGGGCACCCGTGGGCCGTGATCGACGCAACGAACCGGTCGGCGTCGACCTCGGCCGGGACGAACGCCGACCAGGGCGGGGCGACGTCGCGATGAACCGGCAGGTCCGAGCAGATGACGGGAAGCCCGGCGCTGCCCGCCTCCACCAGGGGCATGTTGAAGCCTTCGGCGTGCGACAGCGAGGCGAAGGCCGCGGCGTGGTCATAGAGCCAGCGCAGCTGCCGGTCGCCCGCGTCGCGCAGCCACAGGAGGTCGCGCGGGTGTTGCCGCTCCAGCACCTCCAGCGTGCTGACCGAACCCTGCCAGCCGGGCCGGCCGGCGACGACGACCTGCCAGTGCCCCGCCAGGGCCGGCAGCAGCCGTTCCAGCGCTTCGTAGTTCTTGCGGGGCTCCACCGTGCCGACCATCAGCAGGACGGGCCGGCCGCCCAGCCCGGCCGGGGGCTCGCCGGCGAGTCCGTCGGCCAAGCCACTCGCACAGCCGGCGAAGCGCACATCTTCGCGGCCCAGCGTCTGGCGCAGGCGTTGCCGCGCATCCTCGCTGATCGTCAGGATCAGGTCGTAGCGGCTGAGCATCCAGTCTTCATAATGGCGGAACAGCAGCCGGCCCTTCCACGCCATCTGCGCGGCGCGTGTCCAGGGGAAGTCGTCGGCGATGATCCGGGCAATCGGGATCCGGCTGGCGCGCAGCGACGGGCTGGCGGGAAAGCCGCCGCATACCATCACCGCGCGGGCCCGGACCGCCGCGGGGATACGCCAGTAGAGCCCGAGCCATCCGGCAGCCACCGCCCCGACTTCCACCACGGGCAGATCGGGTGCGACGCGGGCGCGGTCGGCGACCATTCCGATCACGTTGCCCGCGCGCCGCGCCGAGGCGGCAAAGGTGTTGAGAGCGACGCGCTCTACGCCAGTCGGCCGGTCCAGCCTGGTCGCCAGCACCAAGTCATGGACGACGACCGGCTCGCTCGCGTCGGGGGACACGCGCAGCGCGGCCAGATCGACGCTCATCGCGGCAATTTCCGCGATTGCCGTGTTCGACGCCACTCGCGCGCGGCGAGGAGAAAGAAGCGGCTATCGTTGACGATGTACCGCCGCCACAGCCGGCGCGGCTCGCGCGCGAGGCGATACGCCCATTCGAGGCCGGCACGCTGGAGAAAAGGCGGCGCGCGCCGCACCCGGCCGGCGGCGAAGTCAAAGGCGGCGCCGACCCCCAGCACGACGTCGCAGGCGAGCGCGTCCGCCCAGCGGCGCGCCCACTTCTCCTGCTTGGGCGTGCCGACCCCGATGAACAGGATGTCGGGCCGCGCCTCGGCGATGAGATCGACGATGCGGCGACACTCGTCCGGGTCGCGCTCGAAGCCGAGCGGCGGGGAATGGACGCCCTTCACGATCAGGCCGGGGTTGCGCTCCTGGAGCCGTGTCGCCGCGAGGGCGGCAACGCCGGGGGCGGCGCCCAGCAGGAACAGCGACGCCCCCTGCCGCGCGGCAGCGGCGGATACCGAGAAGAGCAGGTCCGCGCCCGTGACACGCTTGGGCAGGCCCGGCGGGTGAAGGATCCGGCTGAGCCACACCAGCGGCATGCTGTCGCAGAACCGAAGGGAGGCTTCCTCGAAGGTCGCCCGCATCTCCAAATCCTGTTCCATCGTCACGATGTGGTCGACATTGGGGGTAACGATCAGTCCCTTGCGCCCCGATCCGACGAAGGAAACGATCTGCCGTGTCGCCTCGTCGCGCGTCGCCACCTCGAACGGCAGCCCGAACATCCACAAGCGGTCAGCCATAGGCGAGAGCGGATCTGGTGGGGAAGGGGGACGCCCCGGGCGTTGCCGGGCCGGACAGCGCGACAAAGCTGCGCCGGCTCGCGAAGCCGGCCAGGAACCAGGCGAACCAGCCCGACGTGGTCGCGAAGAAGGCCGACGAGATCAGCGACAGGGTCAGACCGCCGGCCAGCAGCACGACTGCGATGTAGGGCGTTCCCGATCCCGCCTTGGCACTGCGCTGATACAATCCCGCGAGGAAGATCAGCAGACACGCGAGCGACACGCCGCCGAAAGAGAACAGCACGTTGAAGAAACCAGGCTCGAACAGGCTGTCCTTGCCGCTGAGCAGTGTGCCACCGATCAGCCCCGGCGCATCAAGAAACCCGTACACTTCCGACACCGACGAGATGTGGCCGGTGGTGGAGCTGTTTCCGAAGAACTGCGCGACGGACTCGCCGAAGACAAGAACGGCCGCGACTCCCAGCAGGGCGGTAGTGATCATGATCCAGAAGCCGCGCTGCCGAAAGACGAGAAAAATGGCGATGGCGATCGGTAGCACCAGCAGAATGGCCCGGGTCAGCGACCCGGCGATGACCAGCGCCACGAGCGAGCAGAGCAACAGGCGCTGCCGCGGGAACAGGCTCCAGGTGGGCGGCAGGAGGATCATTCCCGAATAGGCGAGCGCGAGCGGGTCGCCGAATGAGCCCACAAAGCGCGGGATCTGCGCGCCGTAGGTATCGTAGTAGAAGTTGCCGTGCAGACCGTCGATGACGTCGTCGGTGAAGCCTTTGATGTCGAGGATGAAGCCGGTGTAGTTCAGATAGTCCCGCCAGAACTCGACGGCCCCGAAGCGTAGGTTCAGGATCAGGAACACGCCCGCGCACGACAGGTAGCAGATCAGGTAGAGCTGGACCAGAAAACGGAGGTCGAAGGCGGCGCGGCGGCCGATCGCGGCACCGCCGAAATAGATCACGATGGGAAAAACATAGAGATAGAAGCGGGACCCGGCGTCATGGCCGGGGAATAGCACCAAGATGGCGAAGCTGAGCCCGGTCACGAGCGTGAGATAAGCGAGACCCGACCATTCGTAGCGCAGCACCGGCCTGCCATAGACGAGGTCGATCAGGAACACGCCGAAGGCGCCGGCGAACAGCGCGTATTTGACGTAGATAACCGCCAGCGACAGGCCGGGGTTGCGCATCTGCTCGTGGAGCCAGGCACCCATGACGTTGTCGAGCAAGGTCAGCAGGGTGATGGCGAGGAGCAGGAGTCGGACGCCGACCGATGTCTCGGCCGCGGCAACTCTCCGGAGGCGCGTCTCGCCTGTGCCCATGGCGAAGCGGTTCACGGCGTCCGTTCCACCCGAAGATCGTCGATCCAGGGCCGCTGCTCGGCGTCGTCGTCCGATAGGCCAGGAATGATCCGAAGCCACTGGGCGCGGCATCCGGTGGGAACCGCGAACGCCGCCGCGACGCGGCGCGGCGCCACCGACGCGGCGACCGGCAGGCGGACCAGGTCGGTTGTCTCTTTCGGGACCGCGCAACGCAGCGTCACGGATGGACGGTCCGACGCCGCGGGCGAGGCATCGCCGGCGGCGAAGCTCAGGCGGTAACGCCCGGGTGCAAGCAGCACCAGTTGCTGGGCAAAGCTCTTGTCGTGGCTCCCCGACCCGGTCAGCATCAGGGCGGTGCCGCTACTCACCGGTCCCAGAACCGCCGACAGCTCGTCGTTCTGGGTCAGCTCCCAGTCGAACGGAGCAAGGCCGATCGGGTGCTCGAAATCCCCGTTCCGCACGCCGTCGGCGACGCTTGCTAACGGTTGAACCGACCGAAGCACGTTGAAGGCCAGTTCGGCTCGGCCCATGTCGACCAGCCGTTTCATCACGGTTGTCAGGCGGGCTGCATCGTCTGGATCTGTGGCTCGCATGTGCATCGCGCGGGTCAGCAGAACTAGGTTGTCGGGACCGGGTGGAACGGTGATCAGGCCGTTGAAATACTCGTCGCGCCAGGGCGGCCGGGTTTCGAGCAGCGTGGCGACACTGCGCGCCACGGCCGGCTCGGCGCTGGCGCCTTGGAGGATCGGCATCAGTGCGCCGCGGGCCACGTCGCTGGTACGGAACAGCCGATCGTAGGATTGGAGCGCTCGGGGCACGTCGCCCTTTTCCACCGCGCGCTCGATGTACCACATCTGGGTCAGCGCGACGCGGCGCGACACCGACCGGCTATAGGCGAAAAGCGGCGCAACATCTCGGCTCGGCTGGCGAACCGCAATCGCGGTCGCCAGGGCCGCGGTCGCATCGCCCGATAGGGGAGAGCGCGCCAGCGCCCGGCGTGCCAGATCGACGACGCGTGGCGTGTCCACCGCTGTCGGGTCGGCTACACCCTGAACGGCCGCCCGTTCGAGCGCGGCGCCGTTGTTCGGATCCCACCGCAGCGCCGCGTCCGGGTTGGTCTTTGCGAGCACCGAGCCGAGCGTGAAGGTCGTGACGAACCACAGCACTACCAGTATCGCTAGGCCGACCACTACCCGGCCCGGCCAGTGTATCGCCCGGCCGAACGAGGATGGCACTGAGAGATTGACGCGCATGGGTGGAGCTCACGCGGTCCGGGACCGCGACCCCGTTTCATAGGAGTAGCCGTAGCCATACGAGTAACCGTAGCCGAAATCGGCGCGGCGCAGGTCGAACCGGGTGAGCACCGCGCCGTACACCGTGGCGTTGGCGGCGTGGAGCCGTCCGATCGCAACGCGGGCCATGGCCTTCTGGCTGCTGTGCGCTTGGACCACGAACAGCACGCCCTCGACCTCTGCCGCGATCATCGGTGCGTCGGCCAGGCCCATCAGCGGCGGCGCGTCGAACACCACATAGTCGAAACTCTCCTGCATCGCCGCCACCAGCCGCGGGAAACGATCGCTCGACAGGAGCTCGGGCGTGCTGGGCGGGCTGGGCCCGGCAGCGACGAAGAACAGGTTCGGCGTATCGGTGGTCCGGATCAGCGCGTCGACATTCTCCTCGCCCGCCAGATAGTTGCTCAGCCCCCGATCGTTGTCGGTGTTGAACATCTTGTTGACGGCGGGGCGCCGCATGTCGGCGTCGATCAGCAACACCCGCTTGTCCGATCGCGCCAGCAGGATCGCGAGGGCGTAGCTGGTGGTTGTTTTCCCCTCCGACGGCCGCGTGCTGGTGACGGCGATCGTCCGCGGGAAACCGTGGCTGGTCGCGAACGCCAAGGTCATCCGCAACGAATAATAGGCTTCCGACAGGATCGACTTGCGATCCCGCAGAGCGTCCTCGACGCTGCCATCGGTGTATTGCGGAATGGTGCCGAGCAGGGGTAGCGCCAGTTCGCTCTCCACCTGAGCGGGGTTGGAGAAGCCGGTGTCGAGCTGCTCCTGCAGCAGCGCCGCGCCGAAGCCTACCACGCCGCCGACGATGATAGCGGCCAGCAATATCATCAAAATCTTGGGAGATGACGGTTGCCGAGGCAGCTCGGCGCCGTCAACCACCGAAATATTGTTGACCCCGACGCCGCCCGCGACGCCGATCTCCTTGTAGCGTTGCAGCAGCGCGTCGTAGAGTTGACGGTTGGTGTCCACGTCACGCTGGTAGATATTGTATTGGATGCTGCGCCGGCGAAAATCCAGCACGCCCGACTTCAGCTGCTGTACCTGGGCGTTAAGCAGGTTCTCGCGCTGGATGGCCGCGTCGTAGGTGCGCTGCACCGAACTCCGGATCCGCCCTTCCTCCAAGCCGATCGACCGGTCAAGCTGGTCGATCTGCGCGCGCAATTGCTTGGCCGGGGGATATTCGGGCTCGAACTGGGTCATCAGCTTGGCATATTCGGCGGCGCGCGTCGCGTGCTCCTGACGCAGGTTGCTGATCGCCGAGTTCTCCAGCGCCTCGCGTATCTGGCCTCCCGGCGTGCGCAGCCGGCTTTCCGCCTCGATCCGCTCGCCCTTGGCCCGGGCAAGCTCGGTGTTTAGCGCTTCCAGGTCGCTGTCGACCAGCGGACGCTCCACCATGGTGCCGCCGTTCTGGGCGGTGCTGCCGCCCGGCGCTAGGTTCACGATACCCTGATTGCTGGCATACTGGACCAGCGCGCGCTCGGACACATTGATACGGTCGCGCAGCTGGGCCAAACGGCTCTCAAGAAAGGTCCGGGCATAGGCAGTGGCGTCGTAGCGCCGCTCCAGCGTCATTCGGATGTAGCCGCGAACCCACGCGTCCACCACCTGCTTGGACAGCTGGGCGTCGGGGCTGACGAACTGGATGGTGAACAGTCGCGACTGGCGCTTGGTGCTGACGTTCAGGCGCTTGAGAAGCAGCGCGCCCGCTGCCCGGATGCGCTGGTCGGCCGAGGCGGGCGTGAAGCGGTTGTTCCGGGTCCATTCGGGCGCGGGACGGCCGAACATGGTGAAGAAGGCCACGTTGTCGTAGAGGCGCAGATCGCGGGCGACGCGCTCGGACAGCGAGCGCGCACGCAACAGGCCGTATTGGGTCTCGTAGAATTCCTGGTCGACCAGCATCTGCTGCGCCTGTATCCCCTGAGTGGGGACCAGGTTGTCATTCTCCCGCTTCACTTCGATCACCGCCTCCGCCGAATAGAGGCGGGTGGTGAGCAGCCCATAGGTGAGGCCAAGCAATGCGAAGATGCCCATCGCGATCAGCAGGGTCAGCCAGCGCCGACGAAGCAGCGACAGCATCTGCACCACGATGGACGCCTTGTGGGCATCCGCCTCTGTGCCCGCACCGGCGAACAACGGGCGCATCGCCACGTCGCCCTGCGGCTTGTCATACATCTGCATGGCAGTTCCGATTATTGGACAAGGGCGACGAGCGGCGCCACCAAGATGCCGGAGCTTTGCAGGAAGGCGCGGAATGTCCGCGCACCGCGATCCTCGCTGACCAGCACGAAGTCGTTCGCGAACACCTCGGGATCAGGGTACAGGCCCTGGCGAATGCCGCGAACGTCGTACAGCGCGACCATCTGCTTGTCTTCCACCTGCCGGTACACGAGCACGTAGCTCATGTTGGCGAACTCGGTCCCGCCCGAAGCCTGAGCAATGGCACGCATCAGCGTCAAACGCCCCGTCACCGGGTAAGGACCGGGTTTGTCTACCTCGCCATCCACGGTGATCGTCTGGTTGACCGTGTCGACATTGACCGTGACCTGCGGGTCACGGACGAAGCGTCCGCGCAGGCTGGCGGCCAAAACACTGCTCAATTCCGGCGGTGACTTGCCGGCCGCCTGGATGGTGCCGACCAGCGGGAGCGACAGCGTGCCATCGGCGTCGATCTGCAGCGTGCGCGACAGCTCGGGAACGCCATAGACGTCGATGGTAACCTTATCGAGCGGCCCGATCAGGTAGGATCGTCGCTGCAGGATGAGATCCTGCCGCGTCGGCGGCGGCAGGTCGCCTGCCGTCAGCTGCACGCCGGGACGGCCGACGAATTTCGGTGTCGAGCAACCGACAACCAACGCAAGCGGCAGCATCAACGCAACAAATCTCATGGAAGCGCACAGACTCCTAACCCGGTGGCTTTCCCTAGCCGCCGACCGCCGCAAAGGCAATTCGGCTACTCCTCGGCGGGGTCCCGTGGTTGACAGCGCGCCGATACTCCGCGCTAACATAACAGCATGTTGCTGCGCCGCGAGGTGCTCGTCGGAGGCGTTCTGGCAGGCCTAACCGGGCTGGCGAGACCGGATGAAGCCGCCGGGCTGCCGTCTCTGCTCGATGCCTTGCCGGCGACCGTCCAGGCCGCAGTACGGGCCGGAACCTATGCCGGCGACCTGACGCTGGCCCTGCGCGAGGTGATCGAGACGGGAGCGGACTTCGCCGTACCCCCCGGCATTTATCCGTTCGGCGGTGACATGCTCGAGTTGCGTCGGGCCGGCCAGGTGATCCGCGGGACGGGCGGCATCTTCCGGCGACGCCCCGGGCAGGACGGCGTCGGGATGTTGGTGTCGGCTTCCGGGGTGGCGCTGCACGGCCTGCGCTTCGAAGGCGGCGCACCAGCGCGTCAGCCCAGCCATCGCAACGACATGCTAGTGGTGACGGGGAACGATTGTCGCCTCGTCCAGCTGTCGGTGGCGGGCAGTCAGGGCAGCAATCTTCGCATCCAGTCGGCGCGACGCGTCCGGGTGGAGCGACCCGTCCTGACCGACGCCTATCAGAACAACCTCATCATCTGCGACGGCGGCACCGACGAGGTCACGGTCGAGGAGCCGGTCTGTCGGCGAACGGCGACCCAGAACAACATCTTCGTGACGGCGAGCCAGGCCAGCACCGACAACGGCCAGACGATCAGCCGCGTCCGGATCCTCAGCCCCTCCTGCTGGGACGCCGCGGACACCGCAATCGAGCTCGGCTATCATTGCATGGACTGCGAGGTGACGGGGGGCGAGGCGGGGCGGAGCCGGAATCCGGCGTTGCTCCAGCGGGACGGCCGGCGAAACACATGGCGCGACATCAGGGTTGTGCCTCTTCCACTCGCCGCTCAGCATTCCGCCGCGGATGCGGTCGCGGCCGTGCCGCAATGGGAAGGCGACCGGTGGGACAGCCAATCGGAATTCCGGCGGGTCCGGGTCCTCGGTCAGGTCGCGCGCAGCGCCTTTTTTTGGGGACAGAGCGGGTTTCGCCGGGTTGACTGCGACGCGCTGGCCTTCGGGGAAGGACAGAGTGGCCGTGCCACGTCACTGGTCGGCAGGGGCGACGCCAAGTCGGGCGATGTCGAGGGCATCGTGGTGACGGGCGGCCGGATCGATGGTTTCACGATCGGCGACGATTGGAATTTCGATGGCCGCGCCCGCGTGCGTCGCAATTGCCGTACGACCAACGTGCAGATGACCCGGTGCCAGCGCCTGTTCAACCTGTGGAACGTGCAACCTGTGCGGTGCGCCATCACGCGCAACGCCGGCAAAGGCAACGGCGACGTGGAACTGGAACTTCAGCTTGCGCGGCTGCGCCCGGACGCCGGCGAACCCGACACGGGGCTTGTCTATCACGACAACGCGTTCAACGCCGGCGAACGCCCGCTGGCGGTCAATCTCCCTCAGGGGGAAAATTCACCGGCCAGTGTGCTGCTTGCCGCGAACAGCCGCTTCGTTTCGCTGGGTGGACAAATCCTGCTGTCCACCAAGCCGCGGCCTGGCCGCTACACGATTTTTCTGGCGACCGGCCCCTGGTCGTTCGACGTGTCAAGCGTGGGGCATCGGTTGACCTCGATGGGTCAATCGGGAAATAGCGCGGTAAACAATCAAGGGGTTACCGCTGAGCTTCGGAACGGCCGTCTCTTTCTCGTCTGCACTGCCCCGACCGGGCGTCCGACCTGGGTAAAGGTATCGGGGCCGGGCTTGGCCGCCGCTCCCCAACCGACGAGCTAGGATCGCCGACATCGCTGATCGATCGGCTGTCGGAACAATTATGGCATTTTCTTCCCGCTCCTCTCGGCGTTCCAGGCCTCGGCCATTCCGCTCTGGCAGGCTGGCCGGCGGTTTCGCCGTAACCGCGGCACGTGTCCGTCTGGCTTTCTTCTTCGTCCTGCTTGCAGCATGCGCGCTGGGCGGGGGGGTCCACCGGTGGGACGCGCTGTCGATGCTCTATGTGCGGCCGATCGCCGTCCTGACGGTGGGCGGGCTGCTGCTGACTCCCGGGCCGTGGCGCGTGGAAGGGCTTCGGTCTCCCATGATCTTGCTGGCGCTGTTTGCTTTAACCATCGCCATTCAGCTCGTGCCGCTCCCCCCCGCGGCGTGGATGGCACTGCCCGGCCACGCGCCCTATCGGGATGCTGCGATCGCCGCCGGGACGGCCCAGCCCTGGCGTCCGATCAGCCTGGTGCCAGACCGCACCATTGCCAGCCTGCTCAGCCTCCTGCCCGCGGCCGGGAGCCTGCTCGTCCTGGCGGGCGTGCCGCGGCGATACTGGCCGCGACTGGTGGAGGCCGTGCTGGCGGTGGTGGTCCTCAGCGCGCTGTTCGGGATTGTTCAGATCGCGACGGGCGCACTCTACACTTATTACCCCACCAGCCTGGGCCTGCCGGTCGGATTGTTTGCGAACCGCAATCACCAAGCCGTGCTGCTCGACATGGGCGTGGTGCTGCTGGCGTGGTGGGCCACCCGGCCTGTCGAGACAAAGGCCGCTGCTAATTGGCGCCGGGCCATCGCCCTCGCGATTGTGGTGATCCTGGTCACGCTGGTGCTGTTGACCGGTTCGCGGACGGGGCTGCTGCTGCTTGTCGTTGCACTGGTACCGGCGCTGTTGGTGACGCTGGCGGAGATCAGGGCGCGTGGCATCGACCGGCGGTGGACCATTCCCGCGCTCATCGCCCCGGCGGCGATGCTGGTGGTGGGAGCGCTCACGGCACAGCAGTCGGGCTATGCGCGGCTCAGCGCCGGGGTCGGGCAGCTCGGCGAGGACATGCGGGCGCTGGCGTTGCCGACGGTGATGGAGATGATCCGCACCTACCTGCCTTGGGGCTGCGGCTTTGGTACGTTCGACCGCGCCTTCTACCAGTTCGAGCCGGATGCGCTGCTCAAGCGCAGCACGTTCAACAACGCGCATAGCGACCCGCTGGAACTGCTTCTAACGGGGGGTATACCAGCCGCGCTGGTCGCGGCCGTGTTTCTCCTGTGGCTGGGCGGGACCGGGTGGCGCGCCTGGCGCGAGCGAGCGCGTGAAGGGCGGCGGCGACGATACTCAATGCTCGCTATTATCCTGCTGCTCGCGGCGAGCATCGTCGACTATCCTTTGCGTACCCCACTGCTGACGACGATCTTCGCGCTTCTGTGCGGTCTCGTCACCGGCGGAAGACCCGGATCAGAAGGCGTCGGTGAGCCCGCGGACGAAGCCGTGCCGCGCTGACGGGGGTTTGCAGCATCGGGCAAACTGCATAAGCGGCGGCACGGCCGCGGCGCACGGGGGGTCTGCGCCCGCTCAAGTTGGAATCAGCGCATCATGAAGCACGCCATCATCACGGGAATCAGCGGACAGGACGGCGCCTATCTGGCCGAGAACCTGCTGGCGCGGGGCTACACGGTATACGGGACGTACCGCCGCACGAGCTCGGTTAACTTCTGGCGCATCGAGGAACTGGGCATCGCGCAGGATCCGCAGCTAAAGCTCGTCGAGTACGATCTTACCGACATGGGCTCGGCGATCCGGCTGATCGAGACCTCCGGAGCGACCGAAATCTACAACCTCGCCGCACAGAGCTTCGTGGGTGTCTCGTTCGACCAGCCGATCACCACGGGCGTGATCACCGGGCTCGGCGCCGCCTATCTCCTGGAGGCGATCCGCACGGTCAACAAGGACATCCGCTTCTACCAGGCGTCGACCTCCGAGATGTTCGGCAAGGTCCAGGCGATCCCGCAGGTGGAGAGCACGCCCTTCTACCCGCGCAGCCCCTACGGCGTCGCCAAGCTCTACGCGCACTGGCTGACGGTGAACTATCGCGAGAGCTTCGGCATCTTCGGCACCAGCGGCATCCTGTTCAACCATGAGAGCCCGCTACGCGGCCGCGAGTTCGTGACCCGCAAGATCACCGACACGGTTGCCAAGATCGCGCACGGCAAGGCGGAGGTGCTGGAACTCGGCAACCTCGATGCCAAGCGCGACTGGGGCTTTGCCAGGGATTATGTCGAGGGCATGCGGCGGATGCTGCAGCATGACACGCCCGACACCTACGTCCTCGCCACCAACCGGGCGGAGACGGTGCGCCGCTTCGTCGAACTCGCCTTCGCGGAGATCGGCGTCGAGCTGGACTGGCGGGGGTCGAAGGACAGCGAGACCGGTATCGACCGCGCGACAGGCAAGCTGCGCGTCCGGGTCAACCCTGCCTTTTACCGCCCGGCCGAGGTCGATCTTCTGATCGGCGATCCCGCCAAGGCGGCCGCCGAGCTCGGCTGGACGCCCGAGGTCGGCCTGGAGGAGCTCGCGCGGCTGATGGTGGCGGCCGACATGCGGCGCAACGGCGCGGGCTGGTCGTTCTGATGCGTGTGGCGCTGACGGGGGCGAACGGCTTCACCGGCCGGTACGTGTCCGTCGCGCTGGAGCAGGCGGGGGCCGAATGGGTCGCCCTGGATGCCGACCTGACCGACGCGGACGCGACCCGGCGGGCGGTGGAAGAGGCGGCGTTCGACCGGGTGATCCACCTCGCCGGCGCGGCTTTCGCGGGGAGCGCCGACTGGCGCGCCTTTTACGCGGTCAACCAGCTGGGTACCTTCAACCTGCTCGATGCCGTCGCTGGCAAGGTCCCGGGTGCGCGTTGTCTCCTCGCCTCGAGCGCGCAGGTCTACGGCCCGGGCGCGGAGGGTCTGATCGCGGAGGACGCGCCGCTCCGCCCCGCCAACCACTACGCGGTCAGCAAATGGGCGATGGAGACGGGTGCCGCCTTGTGGCGGGACAGACTCGACCTCGTCGTCGCGCGACCGTTCAATTACACCGGCGTCGGCCAGGCGACCGACTATCTCATACCCAAGATCGTTGATCATTTCCGCCGGCGGGCACTGGCGATCGAGCTCGGCAACACTTGGGTGCGGCGCGATTTCGGCGACGTGCGCGCGGTTGCCGACGCCTATGCGGGGCTGGCGCTCTCCAAGGCGCCGCCGCCGATCGTCAACCTGTGCACGGGTGCGGTGTCGTCGATCGACGACATCCTGGCGATCCTGGTCGAGCTCACCGGCCACGCGCCGGAGGTCCGGGTCAACCCGGCCTTCGTGCGCCAGAACGACGTATCCGTGCTGGGCGGCGATCCGACGCGGCTCCATGCCGCACTGCCCGGCTGGCGCCCGCGCGCGCTGGCGAACACGCTGGGGTGGATGGTCGAGCATCAGGCGTGACGCGCGGCCCTACTATGTCTGATAATGTCCTTTATCACACGCCTACACTGAACCTTTCAGCAGATCCGACGGCTCGCTACGGCAAAGCCCGATGCGTACAGGCCGAGGCTCCAGCCCGGGAGCAGCCTTTCGATGAAGATCGTCTTTTCGGCCAGCGGCTACCCGCCGTCGCGCGGCGGGGCAGAAAGTCTTTGCCGTCATTATGCCGAAGGCCTGGCGGCACGCGGGCACCAGGTCGAGGTGATCGCACCCGACCTGTTCTTCAGCGACGATTTCTATTCGCTCAAAGGGCGCCCGGTGTCGGAAGGGGTGGACCAGCCGTCGCGCGTGCCGGTCCATCGCATCTCCTATGTCGGCGCCGCCGAGCGTGCCGGGGCGGAGCGGCTGCTCGGGGTACTCCCGGGGGACACGCTCAAGGCCCTTGCTACGCGTGCCCTGGTCTGGCCGGTCACCCGGCGCTTCCACCATCGTCTGCACAGGGCGCTGGTCCGCAGCCGCCCTGACGTCGTCGTCGCGCTGGTCCATCTCCATCCCAATGTCCGTGCAAGCCTCGTCACGGCGCGGCGACTGGGCACGACGGCCGTCGTCATGCCGCTGCTACACGAGGAGGACCCGCATTGGCCGGCCGCCGGTGTCAGGGAGTGCGTCGCGCTTGCCGATGCGGTGCTCGCGCTGACCGATGGCGAGGCAGAAGCCCTGGTGCGCAACTACGGTGCCGCGCCCGATCGGGTCTTCGTCGTCGGCGTCGGCGTCGATCCTGCGCGCGCGCTGCCGCCCGCCGCCCCGGCCGACCCAACGATCCTGTTCCTTGGCCGCAAGACGGCTGGCAAGGGGCTCCCGCTGCTCGCGGACGCGCTCGCGGTCCTGCTCGGGCGCGGGGTTCCGTTCCGGGCGGCGCTGGTGGGAGCGCGAGCGGACGACACCGCGGCGATGGAGGAACGGTATCGCGCGCTCCTCGGGGATCGTCTTGTCAGCGTGACCGATGCCTCGGACGAGGAGAAGGAGCGGTGGCTGGGCGATTGCACCTGTCTCGTCCTGCCGTCCGACCGGGAATCGTTCGGTATCGTCCTGCTCGAAGCCTGGTCGCACGCCAAGCCTGTGGTGACGATCGATTATCCGGTCGCGCGCGAGATCGTCGCGGACGGCATCGACGGGCTGCTGGTACGCAAGGACGATCCGGTGGCGCTCGCCGACGCGCTCGAGCGCCTGCTTCGGTCGGTAGGACTTGCCGGCGCGATGGGGGCGGCGGGGCGCGACAAGGTGGAACGGCGCTACCGCTGGGCGTCGCGCATCGACGCGCTGGAGCGCGCCTGCTCCATCCAGCGGAAGCCCGGCTAGAGCGTGTTCCATTAACGGGGAAGGCATCACTGAGCCCTATCCTGCCGATGCCGAAGCCCAGTTCCAGCACGACGCCCTGCCGGAGGCCGAGATGATGACCATAATGATGTGAGCGCAGCTAATCACCTGGCAGGTCACGTCCGTCAACGTGATGTAATTTCGGGTGTGGTCCCGCGCTATGGCCTTGCTAAGGGGCGTGCGCCAACGGCCACAGTGACACCTCGTCCTTGTCCGACGGCCAATTCTCAAAGCGCCAAAGGAAATTGGGCCCGATGCGCATTACAATGATCGGGTCGGGTTATGTCGGTTTGGTGTCCGGCGCGTGCTTTGCCGATTTCGGGCATGACGTCTGCTCCGTCGATAAAGACCAGGGCAAGATCGACCTGCTGCTGAACGGCGTAATGCCGATCTACGAGCCGGGCCTGGACGATTTGGTGGATCGCAACGTCAAGGCGGGGAGGCTGCGCTTCACGACCGACCTCGCGAAAGGCGTGGCGGATGCGGATGCGGTGTTCATTTGCGTCGGCACGCCGGCGCGACGCGGGGACGGAACGCCGACCTCTCCTATGTCTATGCCGCCGCGGAGGAGATCAGTCGTGCGATCACGGGGTTTACGGTGGTGGTCGACAAGTCGACCGTCCCCGTCGGCACCGGCGACGAGGTCGAGCGGATCATCCGTGCAGCGAACCCGCAGGCCGATTTCGCCGTCGCCTCCAACCCCGAATTCCTGCGCGAGGGCGCGGCGATCGACGACTTCAAGCGGCCGGATCGCATCGTGATCGGCACGGACGATCCGCGTGCGCTCGATGTCATGCGCCAGATCTACCGCCCGCTCTATCTCAACAAGTCGCCGGTGGTGGCGATGAGCCGGCGCGCAGCCGAGCTCACCAAATATGCGGGCAACGCCTTTCTCGCGACCAAGATCACCTTCATCAACGAGATCGCCGACCTGTGCGAGAAGGTGGGCGCGGACGTGCACGATGTGGCGCGGGGCATCGGCCTGGACGGGCGGATCGGCGACAAGTTCCTTCATCCTGGCCCCGGTTATGGCGGCTCCTGCTTTCCCAAGGACACGCTGGCGCTGTTGAAGACCGCTCAGGACCATGAGGCGCCGCAGCGGATCGTAGAGGCGGTGGTAGCGGTCAACGACCAGCGCAAGCGGGCGATGGGCCGCAAGGTGATCCAGGCCATGGGTGGCGATGTGCGCGGCAAGACGGTCGCCATCTTGGGTCTCGCGTTCAAGCAGAACACCGATGACATGCGCGACAGTCCGGCGATCGCGATCGTGCAGGCGCTGGTCGACGCAGGTGCTGCCGTGAAGGCCTACGATCCCGAGGCAATGGAGCAGGCCAGGCCGCTCTTGCCGCCGATCACCTACGCACAGGGCGCATATCAGGCGATGGAGGGCGCCGACGCGCTGGTCGTGGTGACGCCGTGGGACGCGTTCCGAGCGCTCGACCTCAAACGCGCCCGCGCGCTGCTGAGCAGCCCGGTGCTGGTCGACCTGCGTAATATCTACGACCGGCAGGCGGTGGAGGCCGAGGGGTTCAGCTACACCGCCGTAGGACGGTGAGCAGTTCCGTGCTCATGGAGCGATAAGGCGCAGACTGAATAGCTAATGACGCATCTCTGCTGGCCGGCTGTCACGCCGGCCCGGTACCTCGCCGGAGGCCGGAACGATCACCATGGATGCCATGAACAGGGCTGGTCGCTGACAAATCGAGCGAAGTGTGAGGCACACACCACGCTATGCATAGTGGGCGCGAGCAAATAGGATAGTCTAATAAAGTCAGTTATCTATCAGCGTAGCAGTAGCGCTACACACATGCGGAAAGCTCATGTCTGCCGCGCCTCTCGCCGCTACGAGCCCGCTACGGCGCTACACCGATTGACCGCAGGCGCTGCTTTCTTATCGTTCGCTTATTGAGCCCGTCCGCAATCAAGGCGGGAAATAGAGGGCGCGATCGTGGGCCAGGTTACCTCGCGGGTGTCGGACGAGTTGGAGGCGGCGCTCAACCGCTGGGCGGCGGGCGAAGGCATGCAGCGCTCCGATCTTGTCCGGCAGATCCTGACGGAAGCAGTCGACGCGCATCGCGAGGGCCGTGCGCGGTTCGAGCGCCCCGAGCTGCCTGGGCCGGCCGACCTCCAGCATCTTGCAGCCCGCCTGGACGCGCAGACGACCGAACTCGACCGCGTGCTTCGGCATAACGCCAAGCGCGACGCCGAGCTCACCCGCCAAGCGCGTAACGATACGCGCGGAGTAAGTGAAGCCAGGGACGCGATCGTCGCTGATGTAGCAATGCAGACGCGTGCCGCGCTCGAGGTCGTGCACGGCGAGCTGGTGCGCACGCGCGAGGAGCTGGAGACGCTCCTGCGGAGTCTGCCCCAACTCGTCGGGATCGACAGCAAGCTCGACCGGGTGCTGGAAGCCGCGCGTGCGCCGAGGGTCACCAAGACCTACAATATCGGGCCTGGAGACTGGTCGGCGGGCATGCTCGCCATGGCGGGATTCATCGCGACGGTGGTCGGCATGTTCGCCTTCGTGGCGCTGGCGGCCGTGTTGCCCGAGCGATGGCTTGAGCTCAGGGTCGCGAACAAGATGCTTGGTGGGGGCGATCGGGCGATCTGCCGGCTCATCGATTACCATTATGACACTGGCCTGATGGATTGCCGCACGGCCGTCACCAGCCGTATGGTGACCGTGACGGCCAAATCTCCCCGCCCGGCAGGGCCTGGTCGATGATCTCGGTCGCCGCGGTTTCCTCAGCCGGGGACGCGGCGACCTATTACGCCAAGGACAATTATTACACGGCCGACCAGCATGAGGGCGCAAGCGCCTGGGCCGGACGAGGTGCATCCGAGCTTGGCTTGGTAGGCCCTGTCGATGCGGCGTCGTTCGAGCGTGTGCTCGCGGGCGCGCTGCCCGACGGCAGCGTCATTGACGCCAAACGCGGCGAGCACCGGCCGGGTTGGGATGTGACCATGTCGGCGTCCAAATCGGTGTCGATCCTGGCGCTGGTTGGTGGCGATCAGCGGCTTGTCGATGCGGTACGTGGTGCTGCGCTCGCGACCCTCGGCTGGGTTGAGCGCACGATCGCCGAGGCACGGACCTGGAACGGCCGCGGCCAGCAGGTGGAGCGCACGGACAAGCTGGTCGCGGCGACCTTCCTCCACGACGTCAACCGCAACGGCGAGCCGCAGCTCCACGTCCATGCCGTCATCGCGAACGCGACCCGTACAGCGGACGGCAAGTGGCACGCGCTGCGCTCCGACGAGATCTACAATCGGCAGCATGTCATGGGCGCGGTGTTCAACGCTGAGCTCAGGACGCGGGTGGAGCAACTCGGTTATGCGACGATCCCGGCGCAGAACCCACGGGACGGCGCCTTCGAGATCGCCGGGGTTCCTCGCCATATGGTCGACGCCTTTTCCACCCGCTCGGCCGAGATCGGCGCGCATCTCGCGGCCGAAGGCCGGCAGGGTACGGCGCGCGAGCGCGAGCTAGCGGCGCTTGCTACCCGAGGCGCCAAGACACCGGCGCTATCGCCAGAGATGCGCGGAGAGGGATGGCGTGCATTGGCGGCGAAATGTGGGTTGAGCGTGGATGACCTAGCTACTGCGGCGTTGGAGAGCGCTGGGCGTGGCGAAACCATCTGGTCGCGGCTGACGAGTGGCCTGCGCAACGTGGGGGAGCGAGGGTTGGCGGTGGTGGCGCGCATGGGGTTGACGCCGCAGGATGGCGATCCGCTTGTCCCCGAGCGTCTCGGCCGGCTGGAGCCGCATGCCTTTGCGGCGGCTCAGGTGGTCGCATCCGCGGTGCGCGACCTAGGCGAGCGCGAGGCAGCGTTCGACCGGCTGGACCTGATCCGCGCGGCACTCGAACGTGGCGGGCCGATAACGGTGGCAGGCGTCGAGGCACGGATCGGGCTGCTCGAGACGAAGCGCCTGCTGCTCGGCGATGGCGATCGCATGGTAACGACCGATGGCGCGTTCCGGCTGGAACAGGCCCACTTGGCCGCGGTGAAGGCAGGGAAAGGCGCCTCCGCCCCGATCGTACCCGGACGCGAGGCCGCGATACGCGCGCAGGACGTCGCGCGCGAGTTGGGCTTGCGCCGTCTCAATTCTGGGCAGGAGGCAGCCGCTACGCTGATTCTGGCGTCGTCGGACAGGGTCGTGAACGTGCAGGGCGGACCCGGGCGCGGCAAGTCGGCCGTGCTGGCCCCTGTGGTGACGATCGCCAAGGCGGAAGGGCGCAACGTCATGGGGCTCGCGGTCGCGAGCCGCACCGCCCGGGCGCTGGGCCGCGAGACGGGTGCCGATTCATCGACAGTCGCGGGCTTCCTTGCCCGGCATGCGCGCGTGATCGATGGCGAGGCGTCGCCGGCGCAGGGTGCCCGTGCGACGGCGGAATTGGCTGGCGCGGTCCTGCTCCTGGACGAGGCGAGCCAGGTCGGCACCCGCGACATGGAGCGACTGACCCGGCTTGCCAATCTGACGGGAGTCGCGCGGTTGGTGCAGGTGGGCGATACCCGCCAATTGGGCGCGGTGGACGCCGGCAAGCCATTCTCGCTGAGCCAGGCGGCAGGCCATGCGACGGCCCACCTGACCGAGAATCTGCGGTCCCGGTCCGGCCAGATGAAGGCGGTCACGGCTGCTCTCGATCGTGGCGATGTGCGTACCGCATTCGAGGTGCTGCGGCCCGAGACGATCGAGGCAGCGCGGGACCAGGTTCCCCTCATCGCCGCGGGCATGTGGGCGGCGGTGCCGCCGGCGGAGCGTGAGAACACCTTGCTGCTCGCCTCCGGCCGCGCGATGCGTGCGGCTGCGAATGCGGCAGTGCAGAGCGAGCTGAAGGCGTCGGGCGAGCTAGGCAGCCGATCGGTCAGCCTTTCCGTGCTCGATCGGGTCACGGTGACGCGGGAAGGTGCTCGGCAGGAGCGGGCCTACCAGCCCGGCCGGGTGGTCGAGTTCAGGACCGACCTGCCGAGCCAGCAGCTGGCACGGGGCGGTCGGGGCGTTGTGGTCGGGGTCCAACGCGGGCAGGTTGTGCTGCGCCTGGCGGATGGTCGTCACCGCTTGCTTCTGCCCGACCGGTTGCCTCGCAACCTCCGGCACGACGCGGTGTCGATCTACGCCATCAAGCAGGTGGAGCTGCACGCGGGCGACCGAATCCGCTGGACGGACAACGACCATGGCCGCGACATGCTCAATGCCGGGCTAGCCCGGGTGGAGACGATCGGCGAGCGGTCGATTACCGTGTCATCGCTCGTCGATGGCACGGTCCACGAGCTGGCCAAGGGCGACCGCATGCTGGAGCGGCTCGACCTCGCCTATGCGCTCAACGTCCATGCCGCGCAGGGCGTTACCGCCGAGCGCGGCATCGTCATGATGAGCGCGGCCGAGCGCCGGCTCGCATCCGAAAACGCCTTCCTGGTCGCCGTGACCCGCATCGCCGACAAGGTGGCGTTGGTGGTCGACAGCGGGCGCGGCCTAGAGCGTGCTGTGCTGCGCAATCCGGGCGTGAAGACGTCGGCGATCGAGGCCGTGCAAGCGACCGGGGACAATCCTACCCGGCTGGGCGAGACCGGTGTCGCTCGTATCGTTGCCATGCGCGAGCGCCTGGCCCGGGATCCATCGCTCGACCTCACCGCGCACCGTGTCGCCGTCGAGCCCAGGGCGCCCGACCTGCCCTTTCCGGAGAAGGACATCAGCCTGGAATTGTGACCCAAACGCCTAGCGCCCGCCGCGGACGGGCCGGGCGGGCGCTTCGGTGTTCAGCGAGGCGTGGCAACCTGATGGCCCGAAGGCCAAAGGACCGCCTGCTCTGATCCCTCGATCAGTTGCTGTCGTCGTTGTCCGCGATGATGATGATGCCGGCCACCACTGCGGCCGCGGCGATGATCGCCACGACGAGGCCGCCGCCGGCGATCTTGCTCTTCTTGGCGGTCGGCGCGCCGGCGCGCGCCGACTTGGCGACCGACAGGCTGGCAGCGGGATTGGCCGAAGCGGCCATGGCCGGCGCGGCCGACATTGACACGATTGCAGCCGCGGCGAGCAAATTGGTGAACTTCATCGACTTTCTCCCTCGGTATCGCGCCACCCTATCGCAGACCCCCGTTTTTCCGGCAACCCCGCCCCGCGATTTACCGATGATGTGGCCCGGCGGATACAGGTGGGCAAGCTTGCGGCGTGCAGCGTCTGCGGGCAGGCGGCGATTTCCCGGGGGCGGATTCCCTTTTCGTTCGTGCCCGCTATGCTCGTGGCGATCAGGCCGGAGCCGTCATGAACGCCATCGCTTTCCCTCGACCGCTCCTCGCCCTTCCCCGGATCGTCGCCACGGCCGAGCCGCATGTGCAGGCGCGGTTCGTGGAGTTCTTTGCCGCGACGATCCGCAATGCCAACACGCGGCGCGCTTATGCGCGCGCCGCGTGCGATTTCCTCGGCTGGTGTGCGGACGTGGGCGTCACCGCCCTCCCCCAGGTGACGCCGCTCCATGTCGCGACCTGGATCGAGCAGCTCGGTCTTACGCTCTCGGTGCCGACGGTAAAGCAGCGGCTCGCTGCGGTCCGCCACCTGTTCGATTGGCTGGTGCGCAGCCAGATCGTGGCGCAGAGCTCAGCGGTCTCGGTGCGCGGCCCGGCGCACAGCGCGCGGACCGGCAAGACGCCGGTGCTCGATCCCTTGGAGGCGCGCGCGCTGATCGACGCGATTAACGTCTCGACGCCGGCGGGCCTGCGCGACCGTGCGCTGATCGGGCTGATGGTCTACAGCTTCGCGCGCGTCGGCGCGGCGCTGGCCTGCCGTGTCGAGGACGTCTTCACCCAGAACCGGCGCCTCTGGGTGCGCCTGCACGAGAAGGGCGGCAAGCGGCACACGATGCCGTGTCATCACAATCTGGAGGAGTATCTCCACGCCTATCTCGACGGCTGCGACCTGGCGGACGACCGCAAGGGGCCGTTGTTCCGCACGATCGCGCGCGGCACCGGGCAGCTGAGCCGGACCCCCCTGCCCCAGGCCAATGCCTATCAGATGGTGCGCCGGCGCGCTGCGGCGGCCGGGATCGCGACGCCGATCGGCAATCATTCGTTCCGCGCGACCGGGATCACCGCGTACCTCAAGAACGGCGGCACGCTGGAGCGCGCGGCGGCGATGGCGAACCACGCGTCGACGCGGACCACCCAGCTCTACGACCGTCGACGCGACGACGTGACCTTGGATGAGGTCGAGCGGGTGATGATCTGACAAGTCGACATGAAGACGTGTCGACGCGTCTTCATATCGACACTGCGTTATCCGGGTAGTCTTGTTCTTGTGAACGGATGGGTTATATTTCGCTCACAGGAGCAACCGAATGCCCGATGCCGTACTGCAAACCACAGATGCCGAAGCGCCCCGCGTGCTGAGTGAGGCGGTAGGGCGGATCGCCGACTTCTGGCAGATGTCGAACGCGCGGCTCGGTGCCGTCATCGGCCTGTCGGGTCCGACCGTCTCGCGGCTCCGCAGCGGCAGCTACCGGCTGGAGCCCGGCAGCAAGCCCTTCGAGCTCGCCCAGCACCTGCTGCGCCTGTTCCGCTCGCTCGACGCCTGGCTGGGCGGCGACGACCTCGCGGCGCGCTCCTGGCTCGCCACCTCCAATCTCGACCTGGGCGCCCCCCCGCTGGAGCTGATCGCGAGCGTGCGCGGCCTGCTCCGCACGAGCGACTATGTCGACGGCCTCAGAGCCAGGGTTTGACGCGGTTCCGTACCGCGGCCGGGTGATCCGGATCGTCGAGGCGCAGCACCGCATCTCCACCAATCGCCTCGCCGCCAGCGCGGCCGACCAGGCCTTGCTCGAGGCGCTCGCGGACGAGGTGAAGCCCGCCCTGCCCCCGGCCGCGCAGCGCCTGCCCTGGCTGCTCGCCTCGCCGTTCCGCTACGGGCTCGGCCGCCCGTCGCGCTTCCGCAGCGCGGACACCTGGCCGGGCATCTTCTACGCCTCGGAAGCAATCGAGACCGCGGTGACGGAAGCGGCCTATTGGCGGCTCGCCGCGTTCGCGCGCTCCCCCGGCTTCCAGCGGCCGAGGACGCCAACGCCGATGTCGGCCTTTTCGGTTACCGCCGATACGCCGCGCGCGATCGACCTTACCCGCGGCGCATGGGCCGAGCCGCCCGGCCGCTGGACGCACCCGAGCGACTATGCCGCGACCCAGGTGCTGGGCGCCCGGGCGCGTGCGGCCGACATGGCTGCGATCCGGGCACCCTCGGCGCGCCACCCGGGCGGGATCAACCTCGCCGTGCTCGATCCCGCAGCCCTGGTCCCCCCGCCCCGCCCGCATTCGAGCTGGGCGTTCCTCGCGGTCGGCGACGGCGCG
>CAXTNG010000004.1:36755-38940 GCA_964245475.1 uncultured Sphingomonas sp.
CGAGATGAGCGCGGAGGCGCTGCGCTTCACGCCGGCGAGCTTCGGATGGGATGCCGGCGAGTAAGCCCTTGCCGACCCTAGAAGGCGTTGCGGTGGAGGATCACCCGGAAGGTCAGCAGGATGATCTTGATGTCGCGCCAGAGCGACCAATTTTCCAGATACTCCAGATCCGCCTGGAGCCGGTTGGCGAGGTCCGCCTCCATCAGCGTCGCCCCGCGGAAGCCGCGGACCTGCGCCAGACCGGTCAGCCCGGGCTTGGCGGCATGGCGGTGCCAGTAGCGCTGGTCGACCTCCCAGAACAATTTGTCGGCGGCCCGGCTGCCCAGCGCATGCGGACGCGGCCCGACGATGCTCATGTCGCCTCGTAGCACGTTGAGGAGCTGCGGCAGCTCGTCGATGCTGGTCGTGCGGATGAAGCGGCCGACGCGCGTCACGCGATCGTCGTCGCGTGCGGCCGAGCGGTGCCCCGCCCCGTCGGTCTGCTCGGCCCGCATGCTGCGGAACTTGAGCACCTTGAACATCTCGTTGCTGCGGCCGATGCGGATCTGCTTGAACAGCACCGGCCCCCGGCTGTCGAGCTTGACCGCGATCGCCACCAGCAGCAGCAACGGCGACAGCAGCAGCACCGCTGCCCCGGCAACCGCGAGGTCGAAGACGCGCTTGGTCGCGCGGTCGAGCAGGTTGAGCGGCCCGGTCGCGACCACCATGGTCGGGGTGTCGCCGTGCCGGCCGAACCCCAGCGGCTCCAGCGAGGCGAGCTCGGGAACGACGATCTCGCCCTGGATGCTGGCACCCTTGAGCGCCTGCGCCCAGGCATAGCGCCGGCCGGCGTCGCAGGCGACGACGACGCGGTCCGCACCTCCCAGCGCCCGGGCAAGCTGATCGTACATCAGCGGATCATGCGCCTCGGGATCGAAGCCCAGGTCGGCCGCCTGCATCACCGAGAACCTGCCGGGGGGCAGCGGCTGGTCGCCGTCGCGGATCAGCACCACGCTGAACGGGTTGCCGCCGACGATCGCCTCAAGATGGTGGACGAACAGGTAGCGCGCGATCCCCATCAGCCCGGCGCTCAGGAAAAAGCCGGTCACGGTGACGAAGCGCGGGAAGTTCTCGCTGGTCTTCAAGGAGAAGGCGACGAAGATCGTGATGGCCACGGCCAGCGTCAGCGCCCTCAGGCCGAGGCGCGCCGCGCGGAACGGATCCTGCAGGTGCTCGGTCATGTGCACATAGGAATGGGCGGCGGCGATCAGGTAGATCGGCAGCAGGGTGGGGAGCAGCAGGAACCAGTCGGCCCCGCCGATCAGCGCCTCGCGCAGCACGATCGCCGCGCCGAATCCTGCCACGATGCTGAGCACGTCGATGGCGAACAGCCCGGCGATGATCCGCAGCCTGAGCGGCGTCGGCCGTGTGTACAGAGCCGCAGGCGTGCCGGTATAGGCCGGCGCCGGAGCGCGTCGCGCCTCTTGCCGCCTGACTGCCTGCACGTTCACTTCGATCTCCTGACGGTAAACGCCTCGATCGTCGGCGCGAAAACCATAGCGTTGAATCGGCGAAACGTCATCGCCCTTTCCCCTGCCGCACCCCTGGCTACACGCGGGTCAGCCTGTTTTCGGGCCAGACCGGCGAACCGCGATGCGACCGGCGACTGGGCTTAGTTGCTGTCGTCATTGTTCGCGACGATGATGATCGGCCACGACGGCTGCGGCTGCGATGACAGCCACGACGATACCGCCGCCGGCGAGCTCGCTCTTCCTGGCCGAAGGCGAGCCGGTGCGAACCGATTTGGCGACCGACAGGCTCGCAGCCGGATTGACCGGCGCCGCGAGCGCAGGAGCAGCGGCCATCGCAACCGCGGCGGCAGCCAGCAGGAATGTGCGATGCATCATGAGCCTTCTCCTCGAAATGCAGGAGGCGAGCATCTCACACATCCAGGTTTTGTGCAACGCACAAATCCCTTTCGCGGCCCGTCCCGCCATTGGGGAGGCTCTGAAAGTGTCGACGCGCCGACATGTCGACACGCCTACACTCGGCCGGCTGAATTGATACTCGAAAGCACGAATCCACAGGCGTTCCTATCGCCTGCTGCCGAGGACGGCACGCCTGCTATCCCCAAAGTTCGTGCTTTCGAGTAGGAAATGGGGATGCCCCGACCGACCACCCCCGCACGTCCCAAGGAGGGCAGGAA
>CAXTNG010000005.1:0-30354 GCA_964245475.1 uncultured Sphingomonas sp.
GAAGGGGCCGAAGACGAGCGACTGGTCGCCGTGGAGGATCAGCGTCGGCACCCCGATCTCCGCATCGACCAAATCCGGATCGAGGTTCGCGCCGTCGAGGTTCACAGTCGCCTTCGCGCGAGGATCGCGATGCGCCGCCGCCGCCGCGGCGGACCCGAACGACATGCCGACATAGCCGAGGCGATCCAGATCGGCGCTGGCGGCGACAGTCGCGGCATGGCCGTCGAGGCGGCCATCGGCAATGGCGTCCGCAGTCGCGATCATGTCGTCGCGCCATTGCAGGAAATGCGGCGCCAGCGGGAAGTCGCCCGTCATCGCGCGCTGGGCTGCGAGGCGCGCCGCGACCGTCTCTTCGCCCCAGGCCGCCATCATCGTCGGCACAATCGCGCCCGTCGTGTATCCGGCGGCCAGCTCTGGGTCGAGCGTCGCGACCTCCCCATCGGGATAGATGACCGCTCCGGACAGCCCCGGATGCGCGACGCTCGCGACGATATATCCGTGGCTCGCGAGGTGCTCCATCTGCGCCACGTTGCTGTTCACATGCGCGAATGCGCCGTGCGAGAACACCAGCAGTGCAAACCGGCCGTCGGCTATGGGAGCATCCTGCCGGGCGTGCATTTCCGCATGGCGCTGGGGTTCCTCGAAGGCCTCTGGAAACGGCATCACCTTGCGCGCGTTCTCGCCGAAAAGGTCGTATTCCTGTGCCGTCATATAAGGCCGGCGCGGCGCGTCGCTCGCCGCCGCCGGATACCATAAGCGCACCATCAACTTGCGCGGCGTGCCGGCGCTGAACAGGTCTTTTTGTGCAGGATCGACAAACTGGCCGTCGGTCACGCCAACCGGAAACGGCCCCGCAGGATCGGGCAGGACGAGCGCATCGGTGGCGGGATCGGTCATGAGGGTTCCTTCACGTCGCGAGAAAACAGACCATGCTTGAAGATCGCGGCGGTCTGGCGCTGCCGCCGTTCGGCGACATCCGCGTCGTAGATGTCGCGGCCGAGCAGCGCTTCGAGCCGCTGGCGGAGGAAGGCCGGCCCGAGCTGCATGAAGATTAGCTGCATCGTCAGCCAAAAGGGATCGACGACGCTGCCGGGCGTGCTGCGCGCCGCGACGCGCTCCACGAAGACCTGGGTCATCGCGAAATACTCGGCGAAGGCCGCGTCAGCCTCGGACAAAGTCGATGCGAACAGCTTCGCCAGATAGCCGAGCAGCCAGGGACGAGGCAGGAATGTCCGCCCGTCCACCGCCGCCAGCCGGTCGATCAACGCCCCGCCGGAACTACCGGCAGTCGCCTCGGCAGCTTCGCCGTAATGCGCACGCATGGCGCCCATGACCGCCTCGGTCGCCTCCGCCAGCAAACCCTCGCGGTTGCGAAAATAGTGGCGCACCAGCCCTTCGGTAACGCCCGCGCCGGCCGCCACCTGCGATACTGACGTCGCATCAAAGCCGTTCTCGGCGAACAACCGGATCGCGTGTTCCAGGATCGACTCACGCCGTCCGCCCGCATCCTCGCGCCGGGGACGCCCCCGCCCACGCGAGGCGGTCGCGATTGCTGAGACAAGCTGCGGCTGATCCATCATTGACCGGCACGCTAGAGAAAATTACGAACGCACGCAATAAAGCATGACGGAGGGTATTGGGATGGAGGCGCAAGCGCGGCCGCATGTGTTCGGCGCCTTCATCGGCACCGAGACCAACAGCTTCTCCGGACTGCCGACGACGATCGACAGCTTCGCGCAGTTCGGGTTCTCGACGCGCGAGACGCCGCTCGATCCCAAGGGGTTGCTCGATGCCTCGATGATCGCCGCGCGCGACTTCTTCGAAAGCCAGGGCGGCCGGTTTTCATATGGCCTGCGGGTCTTCGCGCAGCCGGGCGCGCCGACCGATGCCGCTGCCTACGCGGAACTGAAGGCGATGCTCATCGCCGACCTGACGGCGGCGATGCCGGTCGATATCGTTTTCTTAGGACTGCACGGCGCTATGATGGCGGAGGACGAGATCGATTGCGAAGGTGATCTGCTCGCCGCCGTGCGCGCGCTCATCGGGCCGAAGGCGGTAATCGGGGCATTTCTCGATCCGCATGCGCATCTCACCGCACGGATGGTCGAAAGCGCCGACGCGCTGAACTTCGCCAAGGAATACCCGCACACCGACCTCAACGACCGCGCCGCCGACATGGCGCGATTGTGCTGGCGAATCTGGTCGGGCGACGTGGTCCCGCGCACGACCGTACTGGACGCGCGGCTGATCCGGATGTGGCCAACCCAGGCCGAGCCGGTGAAGGGGTTCGTCGCGCGGATGACCGAGATCGAGGAGAGGGGACGCGCGCTGTCGGTGTCGCTGGTCCACGGCTTTCCATGGGGGGACTCGCCCGACATGGGCAGCAAGATCGTCGTCGTCACCGATGAGGACGAGGATGCCGGCGCGGCGCTGGCGGGCGAGCTCGCCGCGCGGTTGTGGGCGATGCTCGACGGCGTGGACATCGCGTTTCTCGATGCCGATGCCGCATATGATGCCGCGCTCGCGGCGCCGCCGGGGCCAGTCGCGATCGGCGACGTTGCGGACAATCCCGGCGGAGGCGCCGCGCAGGATTCGACTTTCCTGCTCGACAGGGCGCTGGCGCGGGGACTGACCGATATTGCGTTCGCCGCGATCCTCGATCCGACTGCGGTCGCGGCCGCGCATGACGCCGGCCACGGTGCGGTACTCGATCTTGCGATCGGCGGCCGGCACGGGCCCGCCTCGGGCGAGCCGGTGCGTGCGCGCTGGACGGTCGAGGGATTGTCCGACGATCTGCGCCAGCGTTCGTTCGCCGACGGCGCCGAGGTCTCGCTGGGCCGCGCGGCGTGGCTGCGCACCGGAGGCGTCGACGTGATCGTCAACGACATGCGAAACCAGATCTTCTCCATCGACGCCTTCGCCAACATTGGCATCGATCCGGCGTCGCGCCGCATCCTCGTCGTCAAGTCGAGCAATCATTTTTACGCATCATTCAGCCGGATCGCGCCGACGATCCTCCACTGCACGACCCCGGGGGCACTCAACATGGATTTCGCCTCGATACCGTATCGCCGCCTGAAGCGCCCCGTGTGGCCGATCGACCCGAGCGTGACCGGTCCCGAGGGCGTCCCGGCATGACCGCCACCGACCGCCCGGCCGACGCCGACGCGAACAGCCTCCACCCGACCTTGGCGACGATGCTGCCAGTGCGCGAAGGGGTGCGGCTCGCGACCTATGTGCGGCTGCCCGAGGGGGCGGGACCGCATCCGATCGTGCTGTTCCGCTCGATATATCGCGACAGCCTGCTGCATTGGGGTGCGTATCATCTCACGGAGTATCTGGCGGCGGGGTACGGCGTCGTCTGGCAGTCGACGCGTGGAACGGGCGCGTCGGAGGGGCGCTACCGTTTCATGGCCGACGAGCGCGCCGACGGCTATGACACGGTCGAATGGATCGCGGCGCAGCCATGGTGCGATGGCCAGGTAGCGATGGACGGCCACAGCTATCTGGGGATGACGCAGCTCGCCGCCGCGGCGGCGCGTCCGCCGCACCTGGCGGCGATCATGCCGCAAGTACCGTCGGCGCGCTTCTTCCGTGAGTCGCCCTATTTTGGCGGCATCTTCATGCGCTACCACCTGCTCAACTGGCATCGTGCGATATCCGTCGGCAGCCCGGCCGAGCTGGGCGTGGGCTTCATGAATGCCGCCAGCGCGCTGGCTGACCCGGAATGGCGCGCGCGACTGACGCATCGTCCGGTTCGCGACGCGGCGGACGGTTTGCTGGCTGGTGATCGGCTCGACCAGTATCGCGCCTTTCTCGACCGGCCTGAGCGCGACGCCGAATGGGCCAGCCTGGAACTGTCGCCAAGCGATTATGCCGCCATCGACGTGCCTATGCTGCTGGTCTCTGGCAATTTCGATCTTAATATCGGCCCGATGGAGGTATGGCGCGGGATGAACGCTAACGCAGCCGATCCTTCTCGCCTGCACTTGTTGATCGGCCCTTGGACGCATGGCCAGACGCGTGGCGGCGCGGCGGCGTCAAACGGCCCCTACGATTTCGCCGGACTTGGCAGTATCGACATGGCGGCGACCAAAATCGCCTTTCTAGATCATTATGTCCGCGGCGCGGCGCCCTCGGCCGCTTTCCCGAAACGTATCGCGCTGTTCGTGACGCAGCGCAACGAGTGGATCGAACCGGCGGAAGTGCCGGGCGCCGACACGCTTACACTCAATCTATCTAGCGATGGCGAGCGGGGTTCACTCTCACAGGTTGCGGCCGGCGGACCCGATACGATCGTCAGCGACCCGAACAATCCGATCGTGGTCCTGATGGCGGACGCGGTGACCGACTATGCCGACATCGCCACGCGGGCCGACGTGCTTTCCTATACGACCACGCCGCTTGAGCAGGCGATTACACTGCTTGGCGAGCCGCAACTAACGCTGCATGTCTCGGTCGACACGCCGGATGCCGACGTCATCGTCCGCCTGCTTGATGTTTTTCCCGACGGGCGCGCGTTTCAGCTGGGCTATGGCGCTGCGCTCCGGCTGCGATATCGCGAGGGCTTCTACCGGCAGGTGTCGGCGGTGCCGACCAAGGTCTATGCACTAACGCTGTCGCTGACCTACGTCGCCCACGAGGTCGCCGCCGGGCATAGCATCCGATTGATGATCAGCGGCACCGAATTCCCGGCTCTCGATCCCAACCCGAATACCGGCGAGCCGATCGCGACTGCGGTTACGATGCAACCGGCACGGCTCAGTGTCCATCACGACCCGGATGCACCGTCTCGGATGGTCCTGCCGCTCGGCTAGACGAGATTGCCTTCCGCAAGATCGGTGCATACGCCGACGCAGCGCGCGGGCTCCTCTCCCACGGTAAGATAGGCATGCGGCATCGTACTGTCGAAGAACACCGAATCGCCGGGATGAAGCCGTACGGGCGCGTACTGCTCGGTGTGCAGCTCGACCACCCCAGCGATTACGAAGATGAACTCCTCGCCCGGATGCCGGATCATCTCGCCGAACTCGGCCAGCGTCCGCGCCTTCAGATCGACGACGATCGGCACGAAGCGTTTGCTCATGATGTCGGTATTGAGATAGCGATGGGCGTAGGCACGGGTTTCAATCGCAACCCCGTCGTCCGCGCGCGTTATACTGCGGCGCGTAGCATGCACGCGAGGCACTGAGGCCTCGCCGAACAGCTCATTGATCTCGACGCCCAGCCCTTTGCTCAAGCGCGCAAGCTTGTCGTACGTAAGCTGGAGGGTGTTCCGCTCGACCTTCGAGAGCGTCGAGCGCGAAATCCCCGAGCGTTCCGCGACCTGCTCAAGCGTCCATCCGTTGCGTCGCCGGATCGTTCGCAGAGCTTCTCCTAAACGGGCCGTGGTGGTCATTCGGTTGGATACATCCCGATGGTGTTCGCCTTACGCTACTAAACGACACTAATCGACACCGCTCAAAGCGTCCAGTTGACAGCCGAAGTTTCTTATACGACCCAATGGGAGGATAGGAGACAGGGTTGCGGAACTTCGACATCATCGTCATTGGCGCCGGTATGGCGGGAGCCTCGGTTGCGAGCGAACTGTCTTCGCTCGCGCGCGTGCTGGTGATCGAAGCCGAGGAGCAAGCCGGGTATCATTCGACGGGGCGATCCGCCGCACTGTTCTCCGAGGTGTACGGCGCGCCGCTCATTCGCGCGCTCAGCCGGGCGAGCCGCCAATCCTTCGTCGAGCCGACGCTCGACGTCGATGCGCCCCTCGTCAAACGGCGAGGAACATTGCTCATCGCCGCGAATGCGCAGCGGCCGGCGCTCGACGCCTACCTAGCCGACCCCGCAGTCAGGGCAGCGACGTTCCGGCTCGATAGCGACGAGACCCGATCGCTGGTGCCTGTTCTCCGACCAGCGGCCGCGGTCGAAAGTGTCTTCGAACCAGAGTCATGCGACATCGACGTTCACGCCCTACACCAGGCCTACCTGAGGAATGCGCGCAGGAAAGGCGTCGTTATCCTGACCGCGGCAAGGATCGGAGCGATCAAGCGCGCTGATGGCGCCTGGCGCGTAACCACCGCAGATGATCAATTCGCGGCACCGACCATTATAAATGCGGCGGGGGCGTGGGCCGACCGTGTGGCGTCAGTCGCAGGTGTGAGGCCGATCGGGCTTACGCCGATGCGCCGGACGATGGCCGTCGTCGAAGCGCCGCCAGCGCACGACAGCCACGCTTGGCCGATGGTAGTCGCTGCGGACGAGAGCTTCTATTTCAAACCAGATGCCGGGCGCATGCTGCTTTCGCCCGCCGACGAGACGCCGACCGAACCCTGCGACTGCCAACCTGACGACTACGATGTCGCGGTTGCGGCGCACCGCTATGAGGAAGCGACGGGTCTCACTGTGCCCCGCATCCTCAGCCGCTGGGCTGGCCTGCGCACTTTCACGCACGATCGGTTGCCCGTGGTCGGCAGCCAGCCGGACGAGCCGGGCTTCGTCTGGATGGCGGGGCAAGGCGGTTACGGCATCCAGATCGCGCCAGCGCTCGCCGCTATCACCGCCGCCGCGGTCGCCGCGCAACCATCTCCGGAGCAAGTGAAAGCGGAGGGCATCGGCATTGAGGACTTGCTTCCGTCGCGCCTCCTGACGCGTGAGACCGCATGACACGAGAAGGCCAACTCGACCAGATCCGCGACGGCCGCCGCGCCTGGTACGGCTTGGCGATCCTGACCTTCGTCACTGTTTTCGCCTATGTCGACCGACAGGTGTTCATTCTGCTGGCCGAACCGGTCAAGCGCGAACTGTCGCTTAGCGACTTCCAGTTGGGACTGCTGCAGGGCGTCGGCCTGTCGATTTTCGCCGCGGCCGCAGTGTATCCGCTTGGCTGGCTGGCTGACCGGCACGACCGCCGGATCGTGATGGCGGGTTGCATCGCGGTCTGGAGCGTCGCGGTCGCGGCCTGCGGCTTCGCCGGAGATTTCACACATCTTTTCATTGCCGGCGCGATCGTCGGCGCCGGCGAAGCGGGGCTGTCGCCGATCGCGCTCGCGCTGCTGCCCGAACTGTTCCGCCGGCGGCTACAGCCCGCGAATTCCATCTATTCGGCCGCGACCGTTCTCGGCCCCGCCCTAGCGGTTGCCCTCTGCGGTCAGCTGTTCTTGGCGGCGGGTCAACTCCGTGGTGTGCTCCCCCCGGCAATACAGGGTCTGTCCGACTGGCGGCTGACATTTCTGCTGGCCGCCATGCCCGCGCCGCTCTTCATAATTGCGGTGCTGACGGTGCCCATTCGCGGGAGTGAGCGCCCGGCCGTCAAACTGGACGCGGTCGACGGTCCGACGATGCGGCAATGGCTGCGCGACAATGGCGCAACCTGCTGGAGCTTTGCGCTCGGCATGGGAACCGCCTTCTTCGCTTTTTCGGCGCTGACCGTATGGATACCTGTCGCGGCCATCCGTCTGTTCGCCCTTACGCCGACCGAGGTTGGCAACAAGCTGGGACTGACCACGATCGTCGCGATTGCGGTAGGACTTGCCGTTACGACGTTCGGAAACAAGGTTTTGCAGCGCCTCCTCGGAGCGGCGATGCCGGTCGTGGTGCTCGCTGCGGCAAGCCTCATAGGGACGTCGCTGCTTTTGCTCCTGCCGATCGCATCGAATGCCAACCAGCTATTCCTGGCGTTCGGCCTGTTTCTGTGCGTGCTAATGATCGCGCAGATGTATTTTCCGACGGCTATTCAGACGATCGCTCCGACGCAGCTGCGCGTGCGTATGGCCGCCCTCGCCCGGCTGTTTTTCTGGACTGGTGGCGCAATGTCTCCACCGCTCGTAGGTTGGCTTTCCGATCGAGCATCGGCAACCCGGAGCAACCTGCTCGAGGTGACGGTCGCGGTGGCGTCGGTAGGCATCATACTAAGCGGCGTGCTGTTGAGTTTCTGCGCTCGAACCTATGCTCGCACGGCGGCCGAAGCCGAGGCGATCGACGCTAGCCGGTGAGCCGGACGCGCATCGACCGCGGTTGGTGAAACTCGAACCCGGCCGGTGTTTCAAGCGCTCCATCGGGAACCATGTCCGGCCAGATGCGCAGCAGCGTTTCCATCGCGATCGCTGCTTCTGTCTTTGCCAGGCGGAAGCCGATGCAGGAATGGCTGCCGGTCGCAAACCCGAGATGCTGCCGGGCATTGGCACGATCCAATTTGAAGCAGGCCGGCTCTTCAAACACGGCCGGGTCGCGATTGGCGGCGCCCAGCATGCAGTTGACGGTGTCTCCGGCACGGATCGTCACCCCACCGAGTTCGACATCCCGCGTGGCGTGGCGCGTCGCAGAATGCACCGGACTGCGCCATCGCATCACTTCCTCGATCAGGTGCGGGATGTTTGCGGGATCACCCACGCACGCCGCGCGGACGCCGGCTTGGCTGAACAGCGTCCACAGACAATTCAGGATCAACGCTTCAACCGTCGAGATACCGCCGAAAAAAATGACGAGCAGGTTGCGGCGTATCTCGTGGTCGGCGAGTGTTCCCGACGCGACGAACTTGCCAATCAGCGTCGCGGTGTCGCTCGATGCGCGCGCCAAGTCGATGCCGTGCTGAACAAAGTCGTGAAACTGCGCGACGCAACCGGCGGCGCGCTCCCTGACTGCCGGGTCGCCGCCAAAATTGGCGAGCGCGCGCTCGAACGCATCGTACCATCGGCGCAGATCATCCTCGGCAGCTGGCCCCATCCCAAAGGCATGCAACATCGCCTGAATTGGCAGGCGCGCTGCGAAATCGTGGCGCAGATCGGGAAGAGGGCGGGTGGCGAGCGCCTCGGCTAAGGCTATGGCCGCAGATGCGATCGCATCGGTGAGAGGCCCATTGATCGCTGCCGGCATGAAGGCCGGCTGGGCCGGGCGACGCTGACGAGCATGTTCCGCGCCGTCGCTCGTCAGCAAATTGACGCCGAACGTATCGTAGACGGGCGAATGCTCGAACGCAGTGGTGAAGGTCGCCGGGTCGAGCAGGATGCTGCGGACCAAAGCGTAATCGACGACATACCACATTCGCAGGCCCGGTAGCCACGCCAAGGGGCCGGTTTCACGGATGCGCTCGAACAGCGGGTAGGGATCGCCATCGAGATCGGCGGGCCCGACGTCTATGGCGGCGTTCATGGCGTCGGGGCGGCTTCCATGACGACTGCGGCGGCGTACAGATCCTGCGCGATCGAGCCGATCGACTTGAATATGGTCGTCTCCCTTTCATCAGTCCGCCCGGCCACCTTACTCGCCAGCACATCACCAAGCTCGCCCGCGATGTGATCGTCCTTGATCGCGCCCTCGGCGAGCGCGGCGCGGAACTCGCCTGCCTGCTCCCGGGCCGCGCTAGCGCTGTCGACGACGTACCGCGCGCGCGCGACGGTCGCCGCATCGACCTCGCGCGCGTGCGCAAAGCTCGATCCTACCAGGTTCAAATGGACGCCGGCGGATAGATCATCGGCGTTCAAAAGCGGTTCGGCGCTGCGGGTCAGCGTGCATATCGTGTCCGCCTCGGCAACCGCCTCGCGCGGGCTGCCATGCACAGTGACGGTAATGCCGAGCGCCGCAGCGTCATCCGCCAGCGCCTGGGCGTGCGCCGCCGTGCGGCTCCAGATCGCGATCGAGTGCAGTGCGAAAGCCCGTCCGAAATGAGCGGCATGCGCTCTTGCCTGTGCGCCGCTGCCGAGGATTGCGAGCCTACGTGGCTCTTCTCGGGCGAGCAGGCGGGTGGCGACGGCGGATGCGGCCGCGGTGCGGATAGCGGTCAGGCTGTCGGCATCGAGCGTCGCCACGATCCTGCCCGTCTCGGTCGAGTAGATGACGAGCAAGCCCGAATGGCCGGCCTGCGGCATCAGCCCGGCGAGCTTTACCCCAGCGAGCGCCAGATCCCCGGCGATCCCCGGCATGATGCCGACCACCGGTACTTTCATGCTGTCGAAGAGAGCCTGTCGCGCAGGTGCGACGATGCTACCCGCAACGAGTGCCGAAAAGGCGCGCTTGATGGCAGCTTCGGCAACCGGCGGCGGCAGAGCAGTGCGGATGCTGTCTTCGCCGAAATAGGGCGCCTTGCTCATCCTCGACTCCTGCGACACCGCTTGTGTCTTATACGGACCGTTTTGCAGCGGTGTAACGCAAACGGCTGCTAATGCAGGCTCTCAACTCGCCGCGACCGCAAGGGCTTGACTTTTGAGCGCCGTATATGGACTTTGTGTCGTATAAGACATTTCAAGGGGAGACAAGAGCGTGAAGCATATCAGAGATCACCTCATGAAAGGTGCAGCCGTTCTCGCCCTCTCCGCATTCCAGGCTATGCCGGTTGCGGCGCAAACCGCTCCGGCGGCTGAGCCGGTGACTGCGGATACCGCCGACATCGTGGTGACAGCGAACAAGCGCGAGGAGCGGCTGCTGGACGTTGCAGCGTCGGTATCCGCGTTGCGCGGCGACGCGCTCGCCGCGCGACGTTTGCTGCAGGTCGAGGATTTCGCGGCCCAAGTGCCTGGCCTCTCGGTACAGCCGAGCTCGAACCGCGCTAATCGAATCATCTTGCGCGGGCTCAACGCTGGCGGCCAGGGCGCGACGGTCGCTAGCATTATTGATGAGGCGCCGCTCAGCTATTCGTCGGGCACCGGTCCCGGCGCGATCAACATCGCGAACATCGACACCTACGATCTCGCCCGCGTCGAGGTGCTGCGTGGCCCACAGGGAACGCTCTATGGCGCGGCGGCCGAAGGCGGGCTGGTCAAATACGTGACCAATGCGCCGCGCCTCGATGCCATTGAGGGAGGCGCCGAAGGTACGATCGAGTCCGTGAAGGGCGGCGAGATCGGTTATACTGGTCGTGGCTTCATAAACCTGCCGCTCGGCGACAAGCTCGCGCTGCGCGCGACCGGCTTCTACCAACACATCGCGGGCTATATCGATGCTCCGCGCCGCAACCGCCAGGATGCAAACGACGGTCGCCGTTACGGCGGGCGGGTTCAATTGCTTTTCAAGCCTAGCGAAGACCTGTCGTTCCGCTTGACGGCGCTGCGGCAGGACCAGCGTTTCAACGATGATGGCCTAATCAACGTCGTCGGAGCTGCGCTGTTTCCGACAGTCCCTGCGCCCGCCAATCAGCTCGACAGCGTCACGTCGGGGCGCTTCGTCCGTAACAACTTTACTGCGGGCGTCAGCGAGAATCGGACCGAGCTCTACAGCCTGGTTGCAAACTGGACCCCCGGCTCGGTCGACATCCTTTCTGCGACCAGCTTCGGACGGGTCAATAGCGACTTCGTCGCGGATGCAAGCAATACGCAGAGCCCGGCCCTGCCGCCGGGGGTCAACTTTTCGCAGGCCCTCGGATTGTTTGTCTATGGCCAGCCAGTCGATCTGCGTGTTCGACAAACCAACAACCTGAAGAAGTTCAACCAGGAGTTGCGGATTGCGACCCGACCGGGGTCGACTGTGGCCGGACTGGCAGTCGACTTGCAGGGCGGCGTCTACTACACGCGCGAGGAAACGACGTTCGACCAATTCTACGATGTGTTGCGGGCGGGAACTGGCACGCTCATCACCACGCCCGGTGGCGGCGCCAGCACATTGCCGGCCACCTATGACGAAATCTCGGTTTTTGGAAACGCGAAGGTCCACTTCACCCCGGGTTTCAGTGTAGAAGTTGGCGCGCGCAACGCGTGGAACTGGCAGGACTTCCAGGTCTCGACGTCACCTGGCGTCGTCACCGGCCCGGTCGGTGTGGTCAATCCAACACGCAAATCGAACGAGTCAAAGCTGACCTGGTCGGTAGCCCCGCAGTTCAAGCTCGGTGAAACCGCGCAAATCTACGGCCGCGTTGCCACCGGCTATCGTCCCGGCGGTCCGAAGCCTGTCGTTCCCAATCCGATCAACCCGGTCACTCCGAGCTATAAATCGGATACGACCACGAATTACGAGGTCGGCTTCAAAGGCCAGCTGTTCGACAAGATCCTGACGGTCGACGTCGCCGTCTTCCAGATTGACTGGAAGGACATCCAGATCTCGACGCTAGTTCCGACCGCGACGACGCCGTTCCGGGTGCCCGACAACGCCGGCACTGCACGTAGCCGGGGTGTCGAATGGTCCTTCGCGCTGGTTCCGGCGCGCGGGCTGACCCTCGGCGTAGTCGGCGCTTACGTGGATGCGAAGCTCACGCGCGATGCGCCCGGCCTGGGAGCGTTCAATGGAGACCGGCTCCCATACGTCCCGGATTGGACCAATACGGTCAACCTCGACTATCGCTTCACGCTCGGCGAAGGAACCGTGTCGGTCGGCGGCAGCTGGAACCATATCGGCGAGCGTCGATCGAACTTCACAGGCGACGGCATTACCATCGGCCTCGTTCGTTTACCCAAATACGATACGTTTAGTGCGCAGCTTGGCATCGAACTGCGTAATATTCGCGCCGAGCTGTTTATGCGCAATATCGGCAACAAATATGCCGTCTTGGATTACACGTCGAACAGCGGATCCGGGCTGACCGGAAGCGCACAAATTCTCCAGCCGTTCACTGCTGGCGCCACCATTGGCTTCAAATTCTAACAGGGGGACCTCCGCCAAGTGTCGTTTAAGATGCTTGGCGGAGGCAATTTTATTGCTGCGCGATCGGCGCATTTCCGAACGCGTGTAAATGTGGGAACCATTATGGCTTACGATCCATTGCCGCTGCCCGACCGGATGAATTTCTCCGACGATGAGATGATCGGTCGCGCGCACGACTTTTACGACGAGATGAAACGCCGGCACACGGTTCGTGACTTCTCGTCCAAGCCTGTGCCACGCGAAGTGATCGAGGAGTGCATTCGCGTCGCCGGCACCGCCCCCAGTGGCGCCAATCACCAGCCGTGGTTCTTCTCGGTGGTCGGTGATCCCAAATACAAGCACCGGATCCGGGAGGCGGCCGAGGTGGAAGAGCGCGGTTTTTACGCCGGCCGTGCGGGCGCGGAATGGTTGTCCGCGCTCGAACCGGTCGGCACCGATGCCAACAAGCCATTTCTGGAAGATGCGCCGTGGCTCATCGTGGTGTTCGGCCAGCGCAAGGGCGAGCACGAAGGCAAGTTGCGCAAGAATTACTACGTACCCGAGTCGGTTAACATCGCCGCGGGATTTCTGATCGCGGCACTGCATCACGCCGGCCTCGCCACGCTCACCCACACGCCCAATCCGATGAGCTTCCTTAACGAACTGCTCGAGCGTCCCGAACACGAAAAGCCCTACATTCTCATCGTTTGCGGTCATCCGGCCGATGATGCGACTGTCCCCGCGCACGCCAAGCAGAAGAAGTCGCTAGGCGAGATTGCGAGTTTTCTTGTCTGAGAGCGCGGTGGAGGCGTCGCCCAAGTCGAAAGTCTTTTTCGAAGAGGAGGTGCTGTCGGTCCATCACTGGACCGAGGAACTGTTCAGCTTCCGCACGACGCGCGACCCCGGCTTTCGCTTCCAGAGCGGCCAGTTCGTCATGATCGGGCTGACGATGGACGGGAAGCCGCTGTCGCGCGCCTACTCGATCGCCAGCGCCGCTTGGGACGATGAGCTCGAATTCTATAGCATCAAGGTCGAAGGCGGGACGTTCACGTCGCGATTGCGATCGATCCGCGCCGGCGACCGCGTGCTGATCGGCCGCAAGCCAACCGGAACGCTGGTGCTCGCGGGCCTACGCCCGGGGCGGCGGCTCTTCCTTCTGTCTACGGGCACGGGTTTGGCGCCTTTCCTGAGCCTTGTCCGCGAACCCGAGACATACGAACTGTTCGAACGGGTCGTCGTAACGCACGGCACGCGCGATGTCGCCGACCTGAGCTACGGCGACCTGCTGCGCGACGATCTACCTGCCCATGAGTTCTTGGGAGACCTCGTCCGCGGTCGGGTCACCTACTATCCGCACGTCACACGCGAGCCATTCGAGCATATGGGACGGATCACCGACCTCATCCGATCGGGCCGCTTCTTCGCGGACGTGCGGTGCTCCGACTTCGACGCTGCTCACGACCGCGTTATGATCTGCGGCGCGCCGGGGATGCTCGCCGAGATGCGGCAGTTGCTGCTCGACGCGGGGTTTGCCGAGGGCTCCGTCAGCCGGCCGGGCGACTTCGTGATCGAGCGGGCCTTCGTCGAGAGCTGACTGGCCTTTTGCCAAGTCTGCGACTTCGCTAAGCGGAGGGGATGGCCCGTCCGCAAGCACTTAAGTTCGCTGAAAGGCGCATGGCGATCGTCGATTCGGCAGCCGCGCTGTTCGCACGTGACGGGTATGCGAGCGTGCCGATTACGGCGATTGCAACCGAGGCGAGAATTTCAAAGTCGCTACTTTACCATTATTTCACGTCCAAAGAGCAGCTTCTCGAAGCCGTTATGGCGTCGCACATCGACGCCTTGCTCGCGGCTGCCGAAGCGGGGCGCGACGAGCCGCTCGAACAATTGCTGGGACGGTTCATGACCGAATATATCGGTGCAGCGGATCGGCAGAAAGTGTTGCTGAACGAGCTCGACAAGTTACCGGCATCGTCGCGCGACGACATCGTCACGAAGCAGCGTCGGATCATAGCCGTGGTCGAGCAGGCGCTCACCCGCTCGCGGGAGGACCTACGCTACGACGCTTCGCGCGCTCGGGCCGAGACGATGATGCTGTTCGGGGCCATCAACTGGGCGCATACCTGGTATCGTGCCGATGGACCGGTCGCGCCCGACGACTTCGCGGCGATCGTGGCGGCGCGGTTTGGTGCTCAGCGATCGTAATCCAGCGCAGCGCCGTCGCGCAGCGGCACCGCTTGGCATGTCAGCACATAGCCCTGCGCCACCTCCTCGGCGGACAGGCCGTAGTTGACCTTCATCCGCACCTCGCCCGCCGTCACCCGCGCGCGGCACGTGGCGCAGACGCCCGCCTTACAGGCGAACGGCGCGGGCATGCCGGCGGCGCGGGCGTTCTCCAGGATGCTGCCGCGGGCGGGGTCGAACGCTACCGTGCGGCGGCGCCCATCGAGCGTCAGCTGCACCTGCAGCCCGGCGGCGCCCGCCTCCAACGCGCGCTCGGCGGCGGCCTGCGCCTCCGTCGGACGGTCGGCGGTGAAGCGCTCGACCAGCACGCGATCGCGCGGCACGCCGGCGGCGAGCAGGCCGTCCTCGACCGCCGTCATCATCGGGCCGGGCCCACAGATGAAGGCGGCGTCAACCGCCGTGGGATCAACGAGCGTGGTCAGGGCTTCGGCGACCTTCGCCGCGTCGAGCCGGCCGTTGAACAGATGGACGTCCTCCGCCTCGTCCTCCAGGAAGTGATAAACTTCGAGCCGGCTCATGAAGCGGTTCTTCAGCGCCGCCAGCTCCTCCAGGAACATCACCGACGCGCTGCTGCGATTGCCGTAGAGCAGCGTGAACCGGCTGCCCGGCTCCGCCCGCAACGCCGTCTTCAGCAGCGACAGCACCGGGGTGATACGCTGCCGCCCGCGAAACCGACATAGCGGCGGCGCACGGCAGGATCGAACGTCCAGGTGAAGCTGCCGTGCGGTGGCATCGCCTCAATCGTCGCGCCTGCCGCCAACGCGGCGTTGGCCCAGGTTGAGAACAGCCCGCCAGCGATCCGCTTGATCGCCACGCGCAACTCCCCGTCATGCGGCGCGACGCATACCGAATAGTTGCGCCGTACCTCCGCACCGTCGATCTCGGCGCGCAGCGTCAGATGCTGGCCCGCGGCGAAGCGGAAAGCCTCCGCCGCGCCGGCCGGCGGAACAAGTCGCAGCGAGACCGCCTCGCCCGTCTCGCGCCGGACCTCGGCCACGGTCAGCGAGTGAAAGTGATCGGACATGTTCAGTGACACTTGAAACGGTCGAACGGCTCGGCGCAGGCGCGGCAGCGCCACAGCGCCTTGCACGGCGTCGATCCGAAGCGGCTGACCTCCACCGTGTCGGACGAGCCGCACTGCGGGCAGGCGGCGGCCGCACACGTGCCCGGCGGGGCGATGCCGTAGGCCAGCAGCTTGGCGCGGCCGGCATCGCTGATCCAGTCGGTTGTCCAGGCGGGCGACAGCGCCGTCTCGACCGCAACGTCGGCGAAACCCGCTTGCGCCAGCGCGACGCGGATCGACGCCTCGATCGCCAGCGTGGCCGGGCAGCCGCTGTAAGTGGGCGTGATCCGCACCGTCGGCGGATCGGCGCGCACCTCGCGGACGATGCCCAGGTCGACCACCGACACCGCCGGAATCTCGGGATCGGGCACGTCGTCCAGCACGCGCCAGATCGCGGCGGCGTCGATGGCTTCGGCCGTCACCATGTCGCGTCGGGATGCGACCGGGGCAGGTGCTGCATCACCGCCAGCAGATGCCCGAGATGCTCGCCGTGGTGCCCCCGCCGCCCGCCGAGCACCGCACGGACCGGCTGCGGCAAGTCGAGCGTCGCATCCGCCAGCACCGCCGCGACCCGCGCGTCGAAGGCGGGACGCAGCGCGAGGCGATCGACCGCTACGCCGCGTCCGGCGAGCCCGGTCTCGACCGCGTCCATCTCGAACAGTTCGTCGACGAAGCGCCACAGCCAGTCAAACGCGTCCGCCATGCGCGCACGGCTCTCGGCGGTGCCGTCGCCCAGGCGGACCACCCAGTCACCCGAGAGCTCGGCATGGTAGGCGAGCTCCTTGGCGCCCTTGGCGGCGATCGCCGCGACGCGGGGCTCGGCCGATCCGGTCAGCGCCTCGAAGTAGGCGTGCTGGAAGGTCGCGAACAGGAACTGCCGGGCCATCGTGCGGGCGAAATCGCCGATGGGCTGCTCGACCAGCAGGCAGTTGCGCCAGGCAAGCACGTCGCGATGGAAGGCGAGCCGGTCGGCGTCGCGGCCGCGGCCCTCGACCTCGCCGGCGAGCGCCAGGAACAACGTCGCTTGGCCGATCAGGTCCAGCCCCATGTTGGCGAGGCTGAGGTCAGTCTCCAGCGCGGGCGCGTGGCCGCACCATTCGGATAGTCGCTGGCCCAGGATAAGCGCGTCGTCGCCCAACCGCAGCAGCCAGTTGAACAGCGCCGGATCATGGCTGGGCTCGACCGGCGCGTCGAACGCGCCGACGCCGCGGCTGCGCTCGGCGGTCGCGACGTAGTCCGGCTGGATGGTCCGCAGCGACGGCATCAGATGTGCTTCACCTGTGCCGGGATGTCGTAGAAGGTCGGATGGCGGTAGACCTTGTCCTCGGCCGGCGCGAACAGCGGGCCGGACTGCTCCGGGTCAGAGGCAGTGATCGCCGCGGAGGGCGCCACCCACAGGCTCACCCCCTCCATCCGCCGCGTGTAGGTGTCGCGCGCGTGCTTCACGGCCAGCGTCGCGTCGGGCGCGTGGACCGACCCGACATGACGATGCGACAGTCCGCCGCGCGAGCGGACAAACACCTCCCACAACGGCCAGTCGCCGCTGGTCACGCCGCCAGCCTCGTCGCCCGCTTGGCGGCGTGCGCGTCGGCCGCCTCGCGCACCCAGGCGCCCTGCTCCCACGCGTCGCGCCGCGCCTTGACCCGCTCCTTCGCAACCGGGCCCTCGCCGCGAACGACGGCGTAGAACTCGTCCCAATTGATCGCGCCGAAATCATAGCCCTGCTTGTCCGCGTTCCAGCGGAGGTCGGGATCGGGCACCGTCAGGCCAAGGTGCTCGGCCTGGGGCACGCTGATGTCGACGAATTTCTGGCGCAGATCGTCGTTCGAGTCGCGCTTGATCCGCCACCGCATCGACTGCGCCGAGTTAGGCGAATTGTCATCGGGCGGACCGAACATCATCAGCGACGGCCACCACCAGCGGTCGAGCGCGTCCTGCGCCATCGCCGTCTGCTCGGCCGTGCCGTTCGCCAGCGCCATCATCACCTCGTAACCCTGGCGCTGGTGGAAGCTTTCCTCCTTGCACACCTTCACCATCGCGCGGGCGTAGGGGCCGTAGCTCGTCCGCTGCAGCGGCACCTGGTTCATGATCGCCGCGCCGTCGACCAGCCAGCCTATCGCGCCGATATCCGCCCAGCTCAGCGTGGGATAATTGAAGATGGTGCTGTACTTCGCGCGGCCGGCGAGCAGTGCCTCGGTCATCTCCGCGCGCGACGCGCCCAACGTCTCCGCCGCACAGTAGAGGTACAGGCCGTGCCCGCCCTCGTCCTGCACCTTGGCCAGCAGCACCGCCTTGCGCCGCAGCGACGGCGCGCGGGTGATCCAATTACCCTCGGGCAGCATGCCGACGATCTCGCTGTGCGCATGTTGCGAGATCTGGCGAACAAGCGTCTTGCGATAGGCGTCCGGCATCCAGTCCTTAGCCTCGATGAACTCGTCCGCCGCGACGCGCGCCTCGAAAGCGGCGACTAAAGCGGGGTCGCCGTCGTCAAGCGGCGGCGGAGAGGCTGCGGCGGTCCTAAGCTCGGTCGTGTACATGGGCGAACGCTCCTGAACCGGCGCAACCTAAGATAGGCCGACCGGTCAGTCAATTAATGTTGCGTTCCCCCGAAGCGGCTGCCAACACCGGTCGGTCCGGTCGTTCGCTGATCCGGAGGGAGGCGCCGGTGTCTTACGAGACAGTCCTATTCGATGTTGAAGCCGGCGTGGCGCAGTTGACGCTAAACCGGCCGGATCGGCTGAACAGCTTCACAATGATCATGCACGGCGAAGTGGCGGAGGCTTTGGCGTCTGCCGCCGACGACCCGGCCGTTCGCGCCGTGTTGCTGACTGGGGCGGGCCGCGGGTTCTGCGCCGGTCAGGACCTCACCGACCGGGCTGTGGCGCCGGGCGGCACGCCTATCGATCTGGGCGACACGGTCGAGCGCTTCTACGCGCCGCTGATCCGCCGGCTGGCGACGATTCCCAAGCCAGTGGTGTGCGCGGTGAACGGCGTCGCCGCGGGCGCGGGCGCGAACATTGCGCTCGCCTGCGATGTCGTCGTCGCCGCTCGATCGGCCAAGTTCATCCAGTCATTCGCCAACATCGGCCTGATCCCGGACTCTGGCGGCACCTGGGTGCTCCCCCGGCTGGTCGGCCAGGCGCGGGCGCTGGGGCTGGCTTTGACCGGCGAGCCACTGTCAGCGGAAACGGCCGAAAGCTGGGGGCTGATCTGGAGGTGCGTTGATGACGACGCGCTGATTGCCGAGGCGCAGGCGCTGGCGGCACGCTTAGCCAACGGGCCGACGCGCGGGCTCGCCGAGACGAAGCGGCTGATCCGCGCATCGTGGGTCCAGTCACTGGACGCCGAACTGGACATCGAGCGCGACGCGATGCGCATGCTCGGCAACAGCGCCGATTATCAGGAGGGCGTTGCCGCCTTCACCGCCAAACGTCCCGCCGTGTTCACCGGCTGCTGAGGAAATTCCATGACCCTGGTTCTGAAGAATTACGCCGCCGACGCCTGGCGCGAGGCCACCACCGGGCTGGCCGACATCAAGTCTGCGATCAGCGGCGAGACCGTGGCGCGCACCGGCAGCGACGGGCTCGATTTCAAGGCAATGCTCGATCATGCGCGCGGCATCGGCGGGCCCGCGCTCCGCGCGATGACCTTCCATGCCCGGGCGCGCATGCTGAAGGCGCTGGCGCAGGCGATCATTGAGCGCAAGGAGGAGCTATACGCACTTTCCTGGGCGACGGGCGCGACGCGACAGGACGGCTGGATCGACATCGAGGGTGGCGCGGGCACGCTGCTCACCGCCTCGTCCAAGGGGCGCAAGGAACTGCCCGACGACGTCATTCTGATCGACGGCGATTTCGAGCCGATCGGCAAGCGCGGCACCTTCGCCGGCCAGCATGTCTACACCTCGCTGCAGGGCGCGGCGGTGCATATCAACGCGTTCAACTTCCCGGTCTGGGGGATGCTGGAAAAGCTGGGCCCGACTCTGCTGGCGGGGATGCCGGCGATCGTCAAGCCGGCCACGGCGACCGCGCAGGTGGCCGAGGCGGCGGTGCGGATCATGATCGAAAGCGGCGCGCTGCCGCCCGGCGCGGTGCAGCTGGTCGTGGGATCGACGGGTGACCTGCTCGATCACCTGACCTGCCAGGACGTCGTCTCCTTCACCGGCTCCGCGCAAACCGCGATGAAGCTGCAGACGCATCCAGTGATCGCGCGCGAATCGGTGCGCTTCATCGCCGAGCGCGACAGCCTCAACGCCTCGATCTTGGGGCCGGACGCCACCCCGGATTCGCCCGAGTTCGGCCTGTTCATCAAGGAAGTCGCGCGCGAGATGACGGTGAAGGCGGGACAGAAATGCACCGCGATCCGCCGCGCCTTCGTCCCCGCCGCACTGATCGACGCGGCCGAAGCGGCGCTCGCGGCTGAACTCGGCAAGGTCGTCGTGGGCGATCCGCAGACCCAGGGCGTCACGATGGGCGCGCTCGCCAGCGCCGGCCAGCTGGCCGACGTGCGCGAGAAAGCGCGGCTGCTCAACGAGGATGCCAGGCTCGCGTTCGGCGAGATCGAGGGCGAAGCGTCGAACGGCGCGTTCATCTCGCCGCTGCTGTTCCGCTGCGACGATCCTTGGAGCGCGGCACATGTGCATGACACCGAAGCATTCGGCCCCGTCGCCACGCTGATGCCCTATCGCGATCTCGACGATGCGATCGCGCTCGCCAACCGCGGGCTCGGCTCGCTCGCCGTCTCGCTGTTCACCTACGATCCCGCCATCGCTCGCGCCTTCGTCATCAGCGCGGGCGCGTATCACGGCCGCATCGTCATCCTCGATCGAGACAGCGCCCGCGAATCGACCGGCCACGGATCACCGCTGCCGATGCTGATCCACGGCGGCCCCGGCCGCGCCGGTGGCGGCGAGGAGATGGGCGGCGTGCGTGGAGTGAAGCACTATATGCAGCGTTCGGCGCTGCAGGGCGGGCCTGGCGTGCTCTCCGCGATCGTCAGCCGCTACCTCCCCGGCGCGCCCCGTCCGACCGGCGATGTCCACCCGTTCCGCCTGCGCTTCGACGATCTGGATATCGGCTACACCTTTAACAGCGCACCGCGGACGATTACGGTGGAAGACATCGAGCATTTCGCGCATTTCACCGGCGACACCTTCTATGCGCATATGGACGAGGCGGCGGCGGCACGCTCGCCAATCTTCGGCGGGCGGGTGGCGCACGGCTACCTCATTCTCGCCTTCGCCGCCGGGCTGTTCGTCGATCCCGACGAGGGGCCGGTGCTTGCCAATTACGGGCTCGAGGGTCTTCGCTTTACCCAGCCGGTGAAACCGGGCGAGGCGATCAAGGTGGCGCTGACCGTGAAGTCAAAGACCCGCCGCAACGACGATATGGGTGAGGTGAAATGGGCGGTGACGGTCACCAACCAGGATAATCTCCTGGTGGCGACTTACGATTTGCTGACGATGAATGCGATCTGATTTGCAATTTTAATAAATCGACCACTACCGCAGCTTGTCGAGGCAAGCAGTCTCCAGCACGATATTGTCTTCTTCATCAAACAACATCGTTTCCATACAGTTCCGGCGATTGCCGTCACGGTAATGCAGCGTTACCGCCTGATGCCCGGAATAAACATCAACCAGCTCAATGGAAATGACTGGCGTTCGTCGCAGCACTTCGGTCCAGTAGGCCCGCAGCTGCTCCTTGCCCACTATCGTGCCCTCCCTCGCAAACAGCTTCGCAAACGGCGAGTGCAACACGATGTTCTGTGCGTACATCCCAAGTAGGACATCGAGATCACGTCGGCTCCAGGCGTCGACCCATTCCCTGGCAAGCCTATCTGGATAGATCATCCACAATCTTCCATCACGCGGTCAGACAATGATGCGCTCTTAACGGCGCCTGCTCGATTGCGTCTACCACGATAGAATTCCAGCTCAACGTGCTGCGTTGCTTCACGTGGCCACGCTCGCTACCGCATCAGCGAATCGCCCGATATTATCTTCGTTCAATCCGGCTATGTTTATGCGGGCATTGCTGGTCATGTAGATCCCATGCTCCTGTCGTAACCGTACGACCTGATCGGACAACAAGGGTAGCATTGAGAACAGTCCATATTGAGCCGCGATCGGAAAGAACAGCGGATGCCGGCTGGCGAGATCGGTCCGCACGCTGACAAGCCGGTTCCGCATTGCGTCGAGCTCGGCGTGCCAGCTCCGCCTCAAACCGTCGCTTTCAAGAATGATGCGCGCGACAGCGCCGCCGTGATCGGGCGGCATGGACCAATTCGCCCGCGCGAGCGTCAGCACGTTGCTCAACACCGTGTCAGTGACCTCGGGGCCTGTCCCGCGAACGAACAGAGCGCCGGTCCTCTCGCGATAAAGACCAAAGTTTTTATCGCACGAGTAGGCGACGATCAAGCTCGGGCAGTTCCGAGCAACGATGCGAAGACCTTCGGTATCTTTGTCGAGCCCACGCCCGAGCCCGTGATACGCGAGGTCGATGAACGGAACTAGGCCGCGCCGCGCCATCGCCTCGGCCAGCATGCGCCAATCGGCGGCGGTCAGATCGCACCCGGTGGGATTGTGACACGCGCCGTGCAAAAGGAACACATCACCACTGTTTGCCCGCTCGACGGCCGCCATCAGAGCGGCGACATCTCCTTCGCCTTTACCCTGAGCGACCCATATGTATCTCTCGACTGGCAGTCCGGTCGCCGCGACGACCGGTGCATGGTTTGCCCAGGTCGGCTCACCGAGCCATACCGCCGGCTTCGGCTCGGCGAGCGCGAGCAGATCAAAGCCGAGGCGCAATGCCCCGGTGCCGCCTGGTGTCTGCACCCCAGCAAAGCTGGAAGCGTCTGCCCCGAACACCAATCCCTTGACATGCTCGACGAAAACCGGGTCGCCCTCGGGTCCGATATATGCTTTGGTGGGCTGATCTCGGACCAGCTGCGCCTCGGCCGATTTTACCGCGGCAAAGATCGGGGTCTCGCCATCTGCGTTTTTATATACGCCGATGCCGAGATCAATTTTCTTGGCACGCGCATCGTTGCGGTACAGGGCAATGAGCGACAGCAGCGTGTCCGGCGCTTGTCGCGCCAGCGACGCGAATGGCGACGTCGTCATGCGACGTCTTGCCAGAAGGGTCGTCGCAAGTCGGCCTTGACGACTTTGCCCATGTCGTTGCGTGGCAAAGCGTCGACCACGTCGAGCCCGGACAGGCGCTGCGTCCGATTGACCTTGGCGTTCACCCATTCGAGAAGCGTGTCGGCGTCGGTCGACGGATGCTTGTCGTCGAGGACGACAAACGCATGGGGGCTCTCGCCCCAGCGCTCGCTCGGCACGGCGACGACTGCGGCTTCGGCGACGGCGGGATGCCCCTCGATCACGGCCTCGATGTCAGCCGGGTAGATGTTGAGCGCGCCCGACAAGATCATGTCCTTCTTGCGGCCGCGTATTTCGACGAAGCCGTCGTCGTCGAAGCAGCCGAGATCGCCGGATCGATGATATCGGTCGCCCTCCGATGACGTCCAGGACGCCTCCGCGGTGGCGTCGTCCCGGTTGAGATAGCCGTCGGTATTGATCGCGCTGCGCCCGACGATTTCGCCGACGACGCCAACCGGCAGCTCGCCTCCGTTCTCGTCAATGATACGGATGTCGCACCCGGGCGCGGGCAAGCCCACGGTATACAGCTTGTCTGGCCGTGCGGTTGCGTCAAGCACGCAGGTCGGGCCGCCTTCGGTCATGCCGTAGATTTCGACGAGGCGACCGGGCCAGCGCGACAGCAACTCTCGCTTGATCGCAACGGCCAGCATCGATCCCGATGAAAGCTTGGTGCGGAAGGCGGACAGGTCCGTGGCGTCGAAGTCGGGATGGTCGAGGACCCGACGGTACTGGATCGGCACCAATGTGGCGTGGGTGACGCGATGGCTCGCGCACTGGCGGAGAAAGTCGCGCTCGTCGAAGCGCTCCAGGAGCACGATCGTCGCGCCGAGCGCGAGGCTGCTGAACAACGTGCTTAGGGTCGTGTGCGAGGAGGGCGAGGTGCAGATCAGGTAGGTTGACTCGGGATCAATGCCCAAGCCGCGCCCTGCGCCGATCAGCGTGTCGCGCTGCGCATGGCTGTGCTTGATCCCCTTCGGCACGCCCGTCGTGCCCGAGGAATAGACGATGTCGAAGAGGTCGCTTCCGCTCAGCTGGACGGGGGTCGGCTTAGCCGCTGTAGGAACGAAAGCATCGGCGAGCGGTCGCACGCCCTTGAGGTCAGGCAGCGCGCGAAGCGCGGCGGCGTCGGCGAAGGTCGCGTACGCCCGGCAGTCGGCGATCATTCGCGCGAGCGTCGCCTGGTCGAGCTTGGGCGATAGTGGAACGATCGCGGCGCCTGCCTCGATCGCGCCGAGCATCAGCAGGACCGATGAGATCGATAGCGAGGCAATCAGCGCCACCCGATCACCCTTGCGCACGCCGCGCTCCTGAAGGGCGGCGGCGACCGATGCGCTACGCCTTACAAGCGCCGGCCATGACAGTCGCTCGTCACCCGAGATGAGCGCGGTCGCTCCGGGTCGCGCCGCCGCCTGGTCGGCGATCCGCATAGGCAGCGGGCAAAACGGCGTGCGGGTCAGGTCGAACGCCGGTTGGGCCGCACCTCGCGCGTCATTTACGACATCGCCGCTCATTGCTTGGCCAGTGAGAGATCGACGCCGATGTGCTCGGCCACTCGCTGCATCGAAGCGGCCAGCGAGGCCGGATGCCAAGCGTCGGCGTAGTCGGCAACCTTCTCGTAGCGATCACGCAGGGTCTCCGCAGTGAACCCCTGGCCCGGATCGAACGTCGCTCCGCGGCTGCTCTCCCAGCGCAGTTTCGCGACTACGCCGCCCGCGACCTCGTAGAGGCCGCCGGTCTGGGCGCCATCGGGATCGCAAAGAAGAATGACGAGCGGCGTGACCAATTCGGGCTTCAGCCATTCCAGCATATGCGGCGGCATGACGGTTTCGGTCATCCGCGAGGCAGCGCCGGGGGCGATTGTGTTGACGAGGACGTTGCGCGATGCTCCCTCGATCGCTAGCGACTGCGCCAGACCGTGAAGGCCGAGCTTGGCGGCGGCATAGTTTGCCTGGCCGAAATTTCCGTAGATCCCGGCGCCCGAGGCGGTCATGACGATCCGGCCAAAGCCCGCCTCGCGCATGATCGGCCAGGCGGCGCGAGTCACAGCATAGGCGCCGCTCAGGTGCACGTCGATCACGGCTCTCCAGTCGTCATCGGTCATCTTGTGGAAGGCTGCGTCGCGCAGGATGCCGGCATTGTTGACGACGATGTCGACTTGGCCGAACCGCTCTACCGCGGCCGCGACGATGCGACCGCCGTCGGTCACGCTGTCGCCGTTGGCCACCGCCACGCCGCCCGCCGTCTCAATCTCCTCGACTACCCTTTTTGCGGCGAGCCCATTTGCGTCGTTGACGACCACGTGCCCACCGCGCCGCGCGAATTCAATTGCGTGCGCCCGGCCCAAACCGCCGCCGGCGCCGGTGACGATCACGACGCGGCCACCGAAGCGGATCGGATCACTCACTGGATTTCCTCCTGTCCGCCCGCACGACATAGCCTTGATCGGGAGGAGCTTTGCCGCAGCGCAATTCGTGAAACACGTCTTCACAGGCCGCGAGACCCTCGACCTGCTTGATCGTCAGCCAGCTTCGGCTCGCGTCCGCCGCGCGACGCCAAAACGCCGTCGCCCGGGTGTCGAACACGCCCGGCCCCCAGTCGCGTGCTCGCTTTTGAATGTGGTCGGGGGCGATGAACATCGTGCCCAGCCCGTCTGCGGGCGCCATGTTGACGAGGCCACCGCCGTGCGTGAACCCAACCCGCAGGCAATGGCGAACCGATGCACCGAGATGCGACAGTAAACCCGCCAGCCGTTCACCATCCCCCGCCATGTCTATTACCACGGTCGGAACGTCCGACGCGATTTCACTCGTCTGAGTGTAATCGACGACGACATCGAACAGGCCGGTGCTCTCGACAAAGGCATGGTTGCCTGCGGAGGTCATCCCGATCAGCGAGGTCGTAGGACAAAGTTCGCGCGTCGCGATCGCGGTGCCGATCGCTGTTTTCGACGCGGCGCTCGTCATGACGATCTGTCGGGCGCCGAACAACTCGTTGTCGCCGATGTAATCGGCGATGCAGAACGACGTGGCAAAGAGCGGGTAGAGCAGGCACCGCGCGTCGTCGTCGTCTTCCGGGCTGCCGATGCGCGCATAGCTGTTGTAAACCGGCGGTAGCGTTGCACGGTGCGGACTGGCGTCGCGCAAACGCGTCGGCTTGATCGCGGACGGCGTGATCGTCAGCTCGTCGGCCATCGGCAGATAACCGAACAGCCGCTCCCCAACGGCGATGTCGGGATGCCGGGTTTCCACCACCTCGCCGATGCCCCATGCGGGGAGGACGCCCCATCCATCCGGCGCCGGAAAGAAGTTCCAGTAGCCTAGCGCATCGCCGAGCCGGCCGTAGGTCACATTGTTGGAGGTCAGTGCGAAGCGATCGATTGCGAGACGGACCTCGTCAGACGCGAGCGGCCTGCGATCGACGGGCAGGCACCGGGACGCGGCAAGATCGGAACGCCGCAGCTGCACCTCCATCGCCGTCCGCCCTTGCCGTTAGAGAAACAGGCGATATGTATGTTTTTGGCGTTAGGAGGTCAATCTGGCGCGATCTCGTCGGAAGGTGCCGTGACCGCGATCCCTCTTGAATTACGTATCGATGCAGGCATCGCCCGCATCGTGCTGACCCGTCCCGAAGCGCTGAACAGCCTGACGCTGGACATGGCCAAATGCCTTGGCGACATGCTCGAAACGGTAGGCTCAAGCGCGGCAGCGCGGGTGCTTGTGATCGAGGGTAGAGGCCGGGCCTTCTGCGCCGGAGCCGACCTAAGGTCGGGCGTCATCGACGACACGGCCGAGCGAACGCTGATCGACGTCTTCAATCCCATCGTGTCGCGACTGCGCGCGCTGGAAATACCGACACTCGCTGCCGTCGGCGGCGTTGCGGCGGGTGGCGGCGTGGGGATCGCGCTCGCCTGCGACCTCGTCATCGCCGCGCGCTCTGCCGCGTTCCACATCGCCTTTGCGCCCAGGCTCGCGCTCATTCCCGACCTCGGGACATCCCTGACGCTAGCCGCATCCCTCGGCCGCGCTCGGGCACTCGGCCATGCTCTGACCGGCGTGCCGATCGGCGCCGACGCGGCACTGGCGCAGGGACTGATCTGGACCGTCGTAGATGACGAAGACCTTGCTCAGGCGGTTGCGACGCTGGCGCGCAAGCTGGCGGACGGGCCTACCGCGGCATTCGTAGAGACCCGCCGCGCGGTCGATCGGACATTCGGCGAGCTGGACGATCAGCTTGCCTATGAGGCGCGCGTTCAGACGCAGCGGATCCTGTCGCCCGAGTTCGAGACTGCCGCTTCAGAATTCGCCGCCAAGGCTTGACCGCACAATTGAGGCATCCGACGGTATCTGCATGACCCAAGCTGCCGTCCAAATCATCTCGGAACGACGTCCAAGCACCAACGCCGACCGATACGAACGTACCAAGCGCGCGCTGCTCGATTCCGCATCGCAACTTTTTGCGCGTGACGGCTATAATCAGACCAATACCGCGGACGTCGTCGAACGGGCAGGCGTGACGCGCGGTGCGCTCTACTATCATTTCAAAGACAAAAGCGCTCTATTCGAGGCCGTTTTCGAAGACATAGTCGAAGCGATGCGCCGCACGATCCGGCGCAAGGCCGGACGCATCGAGGATCCATGGAAGTTATTCGTGACGGCATCGGAGATCTATCTCGACGCCTTCACCGATCCCGTTTTCCAGCGGATTGCGCTACAGGAAGCACTCTCCGTGATTGGTTGGGCGCGATGGCAGCAGGTTATGACCGAAACCGTCGAAGCCGATCTGTTATTCGCGGCCCGGCGGGCGATGGAAGCCGGGTGCCTGCCGGAGGGCGACGTTTTTCCTCTCGCACGAATGCTCGCCGGCGCCTTCCGCGAGGCTGCCTTTCTGGTAGCCAATTCGACGGACGCACGAACGGCGCGGACTTCCGCTGGTGAAGCGATGGGCGCGCTTTTGGATGGCCTGCATGGTCGCTCACCTCTTGGACGGCGAGGATAGCTGATCCTTGCTCGGAAACAAACATTCGGTATGTTCCTATTTAGCTGGAGAGACAGTGATGAGCGATGCACTGATATATGACGCGGTCAGAACGCCTCGCGGCAAGGGCCGTCGCGGCGGCGCGCTGAATGCGGTCACGCCGATCGAGTTGTCGACCACCTGCTACCGCGCTCTTCGTGACCGCAATGGTCTCGATACGGCTCTAGTAGAAGATTCTGTCCTGGGCTGCAGCGGTCCTTTCGGCGAGCAGGGCGGCGCGATCGCGCGGATAACCGCCCTGAATGCCGGATTTGATCAAGTCAGCGCCGGCGCCCAACTGGACCGGTTCTGCGGATCGGGGCTCGACGCGATCCATATGGTCGCGGCAAACGTAAAAGCGGGGGCGATCGACCTCGGCATCGGCGGCGGCGTCGAATCGATGAGCCGGGTGCCGATGGCCAGCGGGGGGTCGCCTTGGATGAGCGACCCGCAAGTCGCATGGGCGACGTCGTTCGTTCCGCAGGGCATCAGCGCCGACCTGATCGCCACCAAGTTCGGCTATGGTCGCGATGAGCTCGACGGCTTCGCCGTCGAAAGCCAGCGCAAGGCGAAGGCTGCGCAGGACGAGGACCGTTTCGACCGGTCGATCGTGCCGGTCCACGACGTGAACGGCGCCGTGGTGCTCGACTACGACGAATATGCCCGGCCCAACACCACACTTGCCGATCTCGCCAAGCTTGAGCCGTCGTTTCGCTCGATGGGCGAGAAGCTGGGGTACGAACAGGTCGCGCTCTACCGCTATCCCGACATCGAGAAGATCGACTATCGCCACCATGCTGGCAATTCGAGCGGCATTGTTGACGGCGCATCGGCCGTCCTGGTCGGGTCTGAGGAAGGCGGCCGCAGGGCGGGCCTCAAGCCCCGCGCGCGGATTCGCGGCTGGGCGAATGTCGGCGTCGAGCCGGCGATGATGCTGCATGGCCCGTGGCCCGCGACGCAGAAGGCCCTCGCCAAGGCTGGACTGTCGATTGAGGACATCGACCTGTTCGAAGTCAATGAGGCGTTCGCCGCCGTGCCGATCCACTTCGCGCGCAACGCCGGCGTCGACATGGCGCGGATCAACGTCGACGGCGGCTCGATCGCGCTAGGTCATCCGATCGGCGCGACCGGGGGCATGCTTGTGGCGACGCTGATCGATTCGCTTGAGCGCGACGACAAGCAGTTCGGCCTCGTCACGATGTGCGTCGGCGCCGGCATGGGCGTCGCGACGGTGATCGAGCGGCTATAGGCGGAGGGATTGATGATGATCGAGTACGACGTCGATGCCGACGGCATCGCGACGCTCACATGGAGCATGCCGGGGCGCTCGACGAACGTCCTCAATCAGGAGTCGATCGAGGCGTTCGACGTGGCGGTCCAGCGGCTCGCCCGCGACGAAAGCGCAAAAGGCGCGATCATTGCGTCGGCAAAGGGCGATTTCATCGTCGGCGGCGACCTCGAAATGCTCTACGCCGCGACCTACGGAACCGCAGCGGATTTCTATCGGGTCGTCCGTCGGGTGCAGTTGATCCTGCGGCAGCTGGAGACCTCGGGCAAGCCGGTGGTCGCCGCGCTTGGCGGATCGGCCCTCGGCGGCGGGCTGGAAATCGCGCTCGCCTGTCACCACCGGATTGCCGCCGACAATCCGAGGGCCCGGTTCGGCTTCCCGGAGGTGACGCTTGGCCTGCTGCCCGGCGGCGGCGGAACGCAGCGTCTGCCCCGCCTGATCGGCGTTCCCGCCTCGCTCAAGCTGCTGACGACGGGACGCGCGCTCGACGTCGCCGAGGCGAAGAAGCAGCGGATCATCGATGCGATCGCGCCCGTTGCCGCTCTGCTACCTTATGCACGTGCCTGGCTGCACGAGCATGCCAATGCGACTCAACCGTGGGATCGCAAGGATTTCACGATGCCCGGTGGTGCGACGACATCGCTCGCCAACATGACGACGATGGGCATCGCCACGGCGGGGGCGCATGCGCGGGCACACGAAAACACGCCCGCACCCCGAGCCGTGATGGCGAGCGTTTTCGAGGGTACGATCGTCGGCATCGACGCAGGACTCGAAATCGAAGCCAAATACATGACGCGCCTCGTGACCGGCCCCGACAGGGTGGCGCGCAACATGATCCGTACCGGGTTTCTCAATCTCGGCCGCGCCAACAAGCTGGCGCGGCGTCCAGCAGGGATCGACAAGGCAAGTTTCGCAAAGATCGGCGTGGTGGGCGCGGGTATGATGGGCGCCGGCATTGCGTGGCGCGCGGCGCTGGCCGGCCTATCGGTCGTGCTGGTCGACGCGACGATGCCGTACTACCGTCGGCGCACCATCGTCACG
>CAXTNG010000005.1:30364-34334 GCA_964245475.1 uncultured Sphingomonas sp.
CCGCGCGCGGTGCCCGACGACCCGCCGGCGTTCGCCTGGACGCCGCCGACCGGGGCAAGGGGTATTCTGAAACGTTGGCGAGCAAGGCGGTCTCCGGGGGCAAAATGGCTTCCGCCGAAGCTGGCGCGCTCCTCGACCGGATCCAGGCGACTATCGATTATGCGCAGCTCGCCGACGTCGATCTGGTCATCGAAGCGGTATTCGAGGATCGCGCCGTCAAGCAGGCGGTGATAGAACAGGTGGAAAGCGTCATTCGACCCGACGTCGTCGTCGCCTCGAACACGTCGACGTTACCGATCGCCAGCCTGGCCGCGTATTCGACAAGACCGGCCAGCTTCATCGGGCTCCACTATTTCTCGCCGGTTGACCGGATGCCGCTGGTGGAAGTGATCCTGAGCTCGGCGACGTCGCCCGAGACGCTTGCGCACGCGCTCGATTTCGTCGCCGCTACTAAGATGACGCCGATCGTCGTCAACGACTCGCGCGGTTTCTACACCAGTCGGGTGTTCCGCACCTATATTCTCGAAGCGCTGGCGATGATCGAGGAGGGTGTACCGCCCGCAATGATCGAGCATGCCGGCCGCGCAGCCGGTATGCCGATGCCGCCGCTTGCCCTACTGGATGATGTATCGGTCGAGTTAATGATGGCGATCCTGAAGCAGGAGCGGGCCGATCTGGGCGACGAATATCGTCCGTTCGCCGGCGAGACTGTCGGCTCGTTCTTGGTGGATCGAGGCCGGCTTGGGCGTAAGGCTGGGCGAGGCTGTTATGATTACGACGCGCTAGGCGGTGAGCGCAAACTCCTCTGGCCTGGGCTTGAAGAGCGCTTCAGTGTCACCACAAAAGTTCCAACTCTTCAGGAACTGAAAGAGCGCCTATTGCTTCGCCAGGCGTTCGAGGCGGTCCGCTGCGTCGAGGACGGCGTAATCATCGATCATGCCGATGTTGACGTTGGTGCGACCCTTGGATGGGGTTTCGCGCCTTGGACGGGAGGGCCGTTATCGTACCTCGACACAGTAGGCATAGGTGCAGCCGTCGAAAAGGGGCGGAGCCAAGTCCTGTCGTTGACTGACGGAGAGCGTTTCAGTCCGCCCTCGCTGCTCGAACAGATGGCGACCAACGGTAAGAGCTTTTATTGAGCGGCGAACCGTATAAATCTGGAGAGCTTGACTAGCGGTATTATCTATTGATTGGCACTATCCGCGCTAACGATACTTAACGAATAGTCCTCATAGATACGGGCAGGGTATATCGACGGGCGTTCTGATCCGCGCGCTTATCCTCTAAGTAGTGCTTTCTTTGATTGGACTGCGATATAGAGTTGCTGGTCTAGCAAATGCTCGATTAACGGATCAGCGGCGGCTGCTGGGTGCTTACGCTACACGTGAAGAGCTCTCGGAACTAGCCGTCACGCCCGGTTCGTATTGTAATATGGGCTTGCCTGTATGCATGTTCGCAATCAGTTCGGTCGTCACCATAACGGGTAAATGAACTCGGGATCGGTGGTTCGAGAACCTATTCGGGTTTTACTCGTCCCTATTGAGCGGCTCAAACGGAACGAGCCTTCGAGGATAGATGGCGTAGGGAAACAGCACCCGGCGCCAGTCCGCCGTTGTCGCTCGCTTTACGTAGCCGGTGCGGTTCGGTAACTGCATGATCTCACTGGCAAGCGCCACCTCTTCCAACATGCGCTTTATCTGCGTTGAGGTAGACCGTGACGTGTAACGCCCGTGAGATCGAGATCGGCTAACATCATCACGCTCGACCTCGCGACTGCCGATAAGGTCGGAGACTAGTTCGGCAGTTCCTCCACCCTCACTAACACCGGAACGCAGCAATAAGAGATTACCGCAATTTTCAATAATCGTGTTCGCGCCTTCCCCATATACAGCTTTAATTTGTGCGAACGACTGAAAGCCAATCGAGACGCAGCCGCCGAACTTTCTTAGGCGCGCCTGTGCATCCTTCAAACCTTCGATACGACCGAGCGCATCAAGCTCATCAACATGAAACCAAATTCGCCTGTCGCGATCAGGTACAAGGGAGAGCGTCTCCACGATCGCAATGTTCATCCAGCAGGAGATCAGGCCGCGGAGCGCCGCTATCTGATTTGCCGTATACGGCAGCCAGAGCGATCCGTTGCCGGATCGAACCCATTGCCGGATCGAGAACGGCTTGCCCTCAACGGTAGCGATGAAACGCAAGTTCCCAATCGCTGGAGCCAGGGTGCCGAGGATACTAGCGAGCATCTTCTCGCCGCCGGGTTCGAAATAGCGCGCTGCCGCCGTTCCTTGACAGAGCAGCTTCAGCTCGGCGACAGAGCCGGAGGCGAGCATGGCGATAAGGTCGCTGGTCGTGCCGAGCTTCAGACGGGCGAAGTTTTCCAGCACCGCAGAAAGCAGCTGCTGAGCATAGGTGATCCACTGATCATGCTCACCTATGCCGAGGTGGGGCAGCACGGATTGGGCAAGGAACGCGTGATCGCCGGGGCGTTCAATCTCGCCCAGCAGATCCCACCGGGCGCAGCGCTGATCGAACGGGTTGAGGATCACGTCTCCCGCCTCGAAGAACGCGCTCATGGACGCACCGTCCGGGTCTGCGACCACGTGGCGGTCACCGCGCCGGATCGCATCGGCCATCAAGGCCCGCAGCGCGGTGGACTTGCCCGATCCGGTCGCGCCGATAACCGCGATGTGCATCGTTTCATCCTCGCGTGTGAGCGGCACGCCGGCGAGCGTGACGCCGCCGGTCAGCCGAGCGCGCAACCGGCCGCCGCGGCGACCGGTGAACACCCCCACGCGGGTCCCGCGCAGGTGAACCATCTTTCTTGGTGCTGCGGCGAGCCGTGCCACGATGGCGCCGCCAAGAAAACCGAAGGCGGCAGGCAACATAACCGCGAGCGGCCAGCTGTCGGCGCGGAAGCTCGCGTAGAGCCAATAACCTAGGACTCCGCCAGCGATCCAGCCGATCGGCGCGTAAACAATTGGCCAGAAGGTCCGCCGATCCGTGCCCTGCACGATGGCAGCTGCGATGACGCCGGGGAGGGCGGCAAGTGCAAACCACAGATGATAGCCGTGCAGCGCGAGCCAAGCCCATCGCTGCTCGAGCCAGGGTTCCATAGCATGGCGGTGCGACCAATGCTCGCGCACGAGCTCGACAAGAGCAAAGCGCGCCTCAACCGGTACGACAAGGCGGACAAGGGGCCAGCATATAACGATCGCGGCCAAGGCTGAAAGGAACGCGATTTGCTGCACGACGGGCTCGGACCCGGGCCCGCCACCACCGGGAGCATTGCCGAGCGAGCTCACCGCTCGGCTCCGTAATCCCGATCACGTGCGACGCCGGCGGTCTTCTTCGCCAAGGCCATCGCTTCCCGTATAGACTCAGGCGTTTGACGGGGCGCGACGGAGCGGGCGGCGATCATCGCACGCAGCGCCTTTGCCTGCTCGCTATTCGCTGGGTCGGCAGCCCGGCCTGCGTCCGCCCCGTTGCCTTTCGCGACCTTCGTAGCGCGCGGGTCGGCCGCCTTTCTGGCGCTGGCGATAGCGTCGTTGACGTCCCGAGTAGGCGCAGCAGGCTGGCGGACCGGCGACTGCGGCGCCGACCGATCGTAATCGAGCGCCATGTCCTTCGGCCGGTCGCGCGCAAGCGTCCGACGAAGCGTCGCCTCGTTGGCGAAGTCATCGCGGCCATAATGGAGGGCAGTGCCGGACCGATGCCGGCTGAGCGCAACGTAGGATGAGTGCGCGTCCAACCCAGGGGTCGCCAGCACGTGCGTTCGATCGACGGTCATGCCCTGCGTCTTGTGGACGGTGGCGGCATAGCCGTGGTCAACATGCGCGTAGTTTTTCAGATCGACGTCAATGCGCCGTCCTCCGTCGAGGCGGACCGCGAGCCGATCGGGAGCCGCCCTCTCGACCGTACCGAGTGTGCCGTTCTTCACCCCGAGGTCGCGCTCGTTCTTCAGGAA
>CAXTNG010000006.1:0-33611 GCA_964245475.1 uncultured Sphingomonas sp.
CGGCCGCAGGTTGGCGGTCGGCACCACTCCGAAGGCGATGATGTTGACGGAATGTCTGTGGACGACTGGCTGGACGTCGGGGCGCTTCGCGTAGATCTCGCTATGGATGAAGCGCTCGAGGAACACCGGCGTGCCGTTGTCTTCCATCAGCTCGCCGTCGCGGCCGTATTCGAGGATGTGCTCGCGGGCGACAAGGCCCGGCGGCATCCGCCTGGCCATCAGGAACTTGGCCGGGTCGTACGGATGCCGGACGCTTACGTGCCCAAACGCGTCCACGATGCCGTGACGAAGCAGGATGTGGCTGGCGAAGACGATCTCCTCCTTCAGCCTGTCCAAATCGTCCTTCGTCTGCTGGAGCATGTCGTTTACTCGAAGAGGGTGCCCGCCCGTTACTGGCGCGGGGGTGATGCGGCCAGGACCGTCAGGACGATGAAGTTCGTCGCACGGGGCAGGGCTGCGGCCGCGTCGTCGTCTGCGATCGCCGGGTTCACCAAGCTGCCTCTCCCTCGGCTCTAGCGAAGGTTTAGGGTAGTTTCTCCCCAGCGCGCCAATGCCATTAATGTTTCGCCGTGAAGCAGATCGCGATTGAGACGGGAGCTCGGACCTTTGGGACGCCGCCATCACGGCGATCCGCCCGACAGCCACAAATCCTCACCCGCGAGCAGCTGCTCGACGCGGTCCGGCCTGTCCACGCCCGGCAGATCGTCGCGCGGGGCTAGGCCGCGCCCGTCGAGCATATACGAAAGGAAACGATAGGACTTGCGGTATCCACCGAGCCTCGCCTCGTCGATCGCGGGCACGCGGCCGGGGATCACGGGCACGAGCCAGTCGTGCACGTAGATGACCCGATGCCCGGCCATCAGCCAGCTCGCCGACTTGCGTTCGATGCGCGCCAGCGACCGGCAGTAGCCGACGCAATCCACCTCCACAGCCTCGATTTCTGAGATAAGGTGGATGGTGACCCCCATGTCGCTCAGCGCGCGGTTGCCCCGGACGGTAATCACGGGTGCGCCCAGCTCGTGGAAGGACAGCAATTGCGATGCCATACGGGCGCCGGCTCGCGCGAACTCGGCGCGGCTGCCCTGGAACCAGGAGATGTCGATATGTGAATCGTTGTTGTAGCAGGCGGCGAGATCGTCCCATTGCTGCATGTCGCGCGCGCGGCGCTCGCGCCGGACGATGTCCTCGATCTCGATCCGGTCCGCGAGGTGCTGCATGCCTACAGCGGCGTCACGACGACGGGCAGCGCCTCGAACCCGAACTCATGCGTCGTCCCGCCGATCAGCGGGACGGGGGGGCGTGCCGGGTCGAGCGCGACCCTGCCCGCGGTCCGCGCGATGACCGACACGGCGAGCGTTCCTTCAAAGCGCGCCAGCCAGCTTCCCAGGCAGGTATGGATGCCCTGGCCGAAGGACGAGTGCATCCGCCCCTGGCGATCCGGATCGAACACCTCGCCGTCGGGAAAATATGCCGGGTCGCGATTGGCCGAGCCGAGCAGCAGGCGGACGTGCGCGCAGGCCGGTATGTCAACGCCGTGAAGCTCGACGTCGCGCGTCGTCAGGCGGATGATGCGCTGAAACGAAGGCCGCGTCCGCAGCACTTCCTCGATAAAGGGTGCGGCGAAATCCGGGTCTGCGCGCAGCCGGTCGAGGTCCTGCGGCCGCCGGCTCAGCATGTAGGCGGCGGCTGCGATCAGGTTGGTCGTGGTCGAATGGCCCGCGACGAACAGCAGGATGGCGTAGTGGACGAGCTCGTCGCCGGTCAACTCGCCGGCTTCGTGACGCGCCGCGAGGATCGCCATCACGCCGTCCGGTGCGTAGGACCGCTCGCGCACGATCTCGAGCGTCATCGCCGACAGGCCGTCCATCGCCGCCTGCGCATTGGGCAGCGGCGTCAGGCCGACGCGCACCGCCGAGACATAGTCGGAGAAATGCCCGCTCCCGTCGCGGATATCCTCCACGCGGTCGGCGGGGATGCCCAGCATCGTGCTGATCATGGCCACCGTCAGCGGCGCTGCGAACGCGTCGACGATGTCGACCTGCCCGGCGGACACGCAATGCGCGAACAGCGCTTCCGCTTTCGCTCGGATGTCGTCCGCCATTGTCTGGACGGCGGGCTGGGTGAACTTGGCCGCGACCATCGCTCGGAGCCGGCCGTGCGCGGGCTCGTCAAGCGACAGCATGTTGGGCAGCGGGCTGGTGCGGCTGGAATAGGTCGCCGGGTCCATGAGGATCGCGGCGATGTCCTTGCGCCGGCTGACCACCCAGCTCGGCTGTCCGCCGATCCGGCTCTCGACCACCGGTGCAGCGTCGCGCAGCAGCGGGTATAGCGGATACGGATCGGCCTGGACGCCCGCATCCTCGAGATCGAAGGCTAGGCCGCCGCCTTCCATCGTCAGAATTTGAACCCGACGCCGACGCCATAGGTGCGCGGCGCGAAGCTGAAGTTGGTCGAGAAGCCGATCGTCTGCTCATTGGTGGCGCTGACCACACGCTCGTTGAGCAGGTTGCGGCCGAACACCTTCACGCTGATGCGATCACCCGGCAGGGTGTAGGTCGCGGACGCGTTCAGCGTGGTATAGGCGCCCTGCCGCAGCAGGTTGTCGACCTGGAAATAATAGTCGCCGTTGTAGTTGGCCGTGATGTTGGCGTCGAACGCGCCCGACGCGAAATCATGGTGATAGTCGACCGAGAGCGTTCCGGTGAACTCCTGTGCCAGCGGTAGCCTCTTGCCCGAGGCGTCGCCGGGGAAGAGTGTCGCGCCGCCGTTAGGATTGATCGAGGCGAACACCGCGCCGGGGAATTGCGTCAGCTTGGCGCTGAGCAGCTCGAACCCGCCGGAGAGCTGCAGTTCGCTCGATACCTGCGCGGTCAGGTCGACGTCGAGGCCGTAGATGCGCGCCTTCGGTCCGTTGACGACCGATTGCACGTTGTTGATGAACTGGGTTACCTGCAGGTTGGTGTAATCGTAGTAGAAGCCTGCGAAGTTTAGACGCAGGCGGCGGTCGAGCAGCGTGGTCTTGAGCCCGGCCTCATAGGCCTTCAGCTTCTCGGGGAGGTATCCCGGGGTCGCCGGCGACACGCTGTTGAAGCCGCCGCTCTTGAAGCCGGTATTGTAAGTCGCATAGGCTAGGATCTCGTTCGAGAAGCTATGGTCCAGCCCGACGCGGATCGTCGGCTCACTGTAGCTGATCGCCTTGCGGAACGTGGCGGTCGTGCTGACGCTCGAGGTGTTGATCGACACGACGCGCGAGTTCTTTAGGTCGCGCTGCTCGTAGGTATAGCGACCGCCGAGTGTCAGGTGGGTGTCGGGCGCGAACTCCCACTTTGCCTCGCCGAACGGAGCAACCGATTCGGTTACCTCGTCCGCGTAGGTCAGAGTCTGGTTGATCTGTGTCACCGGATTGAGCAGCGGCCCGCCGAAGAAGCGCTGGATCGGCTGTGCCCCGCTCTTGTACCAAAAGTAATAGAGGCCAAGCACATATTGCAGCGAACCAGAGCCGTTGGAGACGATCTGGAACTCTTGGCTAAAGCTGCGGCTCGGCGAATTCGGCGTGAGCGACACCTGGTAATTCTGCGGAACCGCGCCATTGTTAATCAGGTACGCGCTGACGCTGTCGCGATAGGCGGTGATCGACACCAGCTTCAGCGAGCCTGCGTCGTGGCTAACGGTGAGGCTACCGCCGCCGCCATGGAAGTCGGTGTACCCGTCCAGGCCCTGGAAGGTGTCATAAACCGAGATGTTCGGATTGGACGTATAGGGATTGGCGAACGAGAAGCGTGTGCCGGGAAACGGCTGGTTGCTGAAGGTGTAGCGGCGAGAGTCGTTGTAGTCGCCGGCGAGCGTTACGTCGGTGCCGGGGCCTAACCGGAAAAGGACCTTTCCGCGGACGTTAACGTCGTGAAGGATCTTATTGGTGTCGTTGCCGGTCGTGAAGTCTTTGCCCCAGCCGTTGCCCTGCGTGGCGAAGGTGCCCGACAGGCTGGCGGCGATCGTGTCGCTCAGTGGCCCGGTGACATAGCCGCCGGTCCGCAGCGTCGCATAATTGTCGATCTCGGCGCGGAACCTGCCGGCAAGCTCGAAGCTCGGCGCCTTGGTGGTGATCTGGATGACGCCGCCCGTCGCGTTGCGCCCGAACAGCGTGCCTTGTGGCCCCTTCAGGACGGCGATCTGCTCGACGTCCTCCAACTCGCGCGTGCCCTCGCGCTGCTGCGGGAGATAGACGCCGTCGATGTAGAGTGCCACCGGGCTCTCGGTGACCGTGCTGCCGGTGCCGACGCCGCGGATGAAGGGCTGGAACGATCCCGCGGTGACGCGGAAGTTGAGGCCCGGCGACAGCACGTTGAGCTGGGTCGTCGTCGTGATGCCGCGCGATTCGAGTTGGTCGCCGGACGCCGCGACGATCGCGATGGGGACGTTTTGGAGGTTTTCCGAGCGCTTCTGCGCGGTGACGACGATGTCCTGAAGCCCGGTGCTGCCCTGGTCCGTCTGGTCGGCTTGTGCGGCGGGAGTTTCGGCGGCCTGCTGCGCCCGAGCGGCAGCCGGCACGAGCATCGACAGAGCCGTTGCCAGGTAAACGGCACGCTTCATAGATCCACTCCCGTGTTTTGTATGCCGGGAACGATGCCGCCCGATCCGGGGGATTGCCAAAGCAATCTCTGGTTGCCGGGAAGACACCGGCGGCTTGACCTGCTCGCCGGCTAGAGGACGCTTCACACGCTGTGCTCAGGCGGCGGGAGCCAATCCTTCGACCAAGCGGGCGCGAACGGCTTGACGCGCGGTCAGCGCGATGAGGGATAGGCAGATGCACAGGATCGCCGGGCAGATTGCGAGCAGGGCGTAGCTGCGCAGGATCGGCAGCCCGCTCGACAGCACCGCGGCACCGATCACCGGGCCCAGCACGCCGCCGATCTTGCCGATCGAGGCGACCCAGCCGCCGCCGCTCGCGCGGATCGCGCTGGGATAGAAGGTGCCCGAGACCGAGATGATCGCAACATGCCCGGCACCGATCAGGATGCTCTGAAGCACGATGACGGCTGGGAACGCGGGCGGCGGCACGAGGCCCAGGCCGACCGCGAGCAGCACCGGCACCGCGAGCGCGGGCACCAGCGCCACCAGCCTAAGCCCGAAGCGGTCGTTGATCCGCATCAGCGCCATCCCCGACAGCGAGCCCAATAGCCCGCCGGTCGATGCGAGCAGCGCCGCCGTGCTGCGCGGGATGTCGAGCTCCTCCAGTACCGAAGGCCCCCAATTGGCGTTGAAAAAGATGGTCAGCGCGCTGACGAAATAGCCCAGCCAGAGCAACGGCGTGATGACCCTCAGCGTGCCCGCGAACAGATCGCTCACTGCGAACGCGGCACGCGCCTTCGGCTCGTCGCCGAGGATGAAGCGGTCGCCAGCCATGATGTCCGCGTCGGGCCCGAGCCGCTTCAAGGTCGCGACAACGAGTTCGGGCTTGAGGTTGCGGCTGACCAAGAAGTGCACCGACTCGGGTAGGCCGAGCGCGAGCGCGCCCGCGCAGCTCAGCGTCAGCAGGCCGCCGACGACATAGACGCCCTGCCAGCCGTGGCTCGGCGCGATCCAATTGGTGAGCGGCCCCGCCGAGGCATTGCCCAGGCTGTAGCCCACCAGAATGATCGCGACCACGGTGGACCGCATCCGCTTGGGCACGAACTCGATGTTGAGCGCCCAGGCGATCGGCAGCATCCCGCCGATCGCCAGCCCGTCGACGAAGCGGAGCAGCAGGAGCTGCGGATAGCTCCGCGCGGCCGCGGTCGCGATCGTCAGCAACCCGAAGGCGAAAGCGGTGAACACCACCGTGGGGCGCCGGCCGATGCGGTCGGCGACCCGGGAAAACACCAGCCCGCCAACCACCGTTCCCACCGTTCCGGCGGCAAAGACGTTGCCCAGCATCGTCTTGGTCAGCTGGAGCTCATCGCGCATGTAAGGTGCGGTGAACGATACCATCATGAGATCGAGCCCGTCGAACAGCGTGATCAGCCAAGACAGCACAATCAACTTGTAGTTGAGTAAGGATAGCCGGCGTTGATCCACCAGTGCGGACACGTCGACCGTACGCGCTGGCCTAGCCATCGTAATCTTTCTTTCTTCCGCCCGCCGCAGTATCGATGTGGTTGCAGGAGGCCCGCACCGGCAGGAGCCGTGATCTTGCGACGCTTATAGGTCCTATTTTGATTTCCGTTCAAGCATTTGGGCAAAACCGCCTATGTCTTGCCGCCAAGCTCGGCAAAACTGGCGAGCCGGCGGCGAAGCCCTGTCCGGCGGACGCGGCGACCCCTACCTTTCTCGCCGATGCGCATCCCGCTACAGGGCGCCGGATGCGGCACAATGATATGTATCGGCAGCCGGGGTATCTCATCCGGCGCCTGCACCAACGGTCCACGGCGGAGTTCGCGGCGGCGGCGAACGGGTTGGATGTCACCCAGGTCCAGTTCTCCATCCTGCTGGTCCTGCAGGACCGTCCCGGCACCGACGCGACGCGGATCAGCGAGCTGATCGGCTCCGACCGCACCACCATCCGGCAGGCGCTGCTGGTCCTTGAGAAGAAGGGGTTCGTTCGGCGGGCGACCGGCGTCCACGATCGCCGGACCAAGTCGCTGGAGATTACTGGCGAGGGAGCGAGGCTGACGGACCAGCTGTCCGATCTAGTGCCCGACCTCGAACACGCCATACTTCATGGCCTCACTGTCGACGAGCACGACACGTTCCTGCGCCTGCTCACCAAGCTCGTCGGGGAAGAGGAAGGTGAGACGGTCGGCGGATCCAGCTCCGTGAGCAGATAGGAAGCGCTTCGCTATTCCGCTGCGACGGCCAGCCTCGGCAACCAGTCGAGCTCGCTCGCGAGCTTGCTGCCGGGCGCCGCCGAGTAGAGCCAGTCGAGCTGCGCATAGATCTGGTCCTCGTCCAATTCGGCTAGCTTTTCATTGCGGAGGTCGCGCCAGCCGCCCTTGGCATGGATCAGCTCCCACATGAAGAGCGACCGGTATTGCGTATAGGCCGCGCGTGATCGGCGTTCCTCCTCATAGCGCTCGAACGCTGTCTCGATTGAATCCGCGCCGTCGAGATGCTTGGCCATCACGAATGCGTCCTCCAGCGCTTGGCAGGCGCCCTGCGCCATCGCCTGAACCATCGCATGCGCCGAGTCGCCGATCAGCGCCACCCGGCCCTTTACCCAGCGGTGCAATGGCACCAGATTGGACACCGCCCAATAGCGCGAGCGGTCGATGAACGGCAGAAGGTCTTTGACCTCATCGCAGCCGTTGGCGAACGCCGCTTCGAAGCAGGCGACGACACCTTCCTTGTCGCTCATGTCGATCTCGTCCGGCACTCTCACCCCGGCGACGATGTTGAACAAGGTGCCGTTGCGCAACGGATAATGAATCATGTGGAAATCGTCGCCACAGCGCAGATTCAGCACGTTGCCGGCGAGGTTCGGAGGAATTTCCTCCACGGGCCGTAAGCATCTGAAAGCGGCGTAGCGCGACGTGAAGGGCGGCGGCGTCCCCGGAAACAGCTGATTGCGCACCACCGACCAGATGCCGTCGGCCGCGATCAGGGCGCTGCCGCGCAGCTCGGCACCGTCGGCGCCTCGGACGACGACGTCCGGCCCGGTGTCGTCGATCATCGCCACCTCGAAGTCGTTGCGCAGTTCGACATTGGACAGGGCCTCGCACGCGCCGACCAGCGTCTCGTGCAGATCGCCGCGGTGAATTACGGCATAAGGATGACCGAAACGGCCGATCATGGTTTCGCCCATCGCGATCCGTGCAACGACTTGGTTAGTCAGCGCGTCAGACAAGACACCGATCTCTGGCAAGCTGCAAAGCCGCAGGATCTTGTCGGCGAGCCCGATTCGCTCGAATACGTGCAGCGCGTTGGGGCCGAGCTGAATGCCGTAGCCAATCGGCTCGAAGCGCGGCGCACGCTCAACCAGCGTCACCGCGCGCCCGGTCTGGCCGATCGTGATGGCTGTCGCGAGCCCGCCGATGCCGCCGCCAGCAATGATGATGGGCTTGGTGTCCATGATGATCCTCTCCCGTCCGGTTGGCACGGCACGTGATCGGCATATTTGACAGTATACGTTCTAATTGTCTATAGGGGCGTTCGGCAGAAAGCCGCAAAAGTCGGGAGAGTGAGATGCAGGTCACGGCAGACAGGCCTAACGACCTCACGCAGCAGCGCGAGGCGCTGTATCGCGACCTGGAGGCGCAGAGCATCGAGCCGCTGTGGCGCGCGCTCGCGTCCGCGGCACCGAAGTCCCCGGTGGTTCAAAGCGTACCGCATATCTGGCGGTGGAAGGACGTGCAGTCGGCGCTCGGCCGCGCGGGCGACGTGGTCACCCCGCAGGAGGCGGAGCGCCGTGTCCTGATGCTGATCAACCCGGCCTACCAGTCGAAGACGCTGCGTACGGTGGGGCTGCTTTACGCGGGCATCCAGCTGATCCGCCCCGGCGAGGTCGCCGACAGCCACCGCCACGCCCCCAACGCCCAGCGCTTCATCATCGACGGCGAAGGCGTCTACATGACGGTGGACGGCGAGACCGCGATGGCGGCCAAGGGCGACTTCGTGCTGACCCCGAGCTGGTGCTGGCACGATCACGGCAACAACAGCGATCGCGACATGGTCTGGCTCGACGGGCTCGACCTCGCCTTTACCAACATGCTCGACGCCAATTTCTTCGAGGATTGGGAGGGGCCCGGCGACTCGCCGCCGGTCACCATCGAGGGCGGCGACTCGCATCGCCGCTGGGGGCGCAACATGCGTCCGGGCTGGCAGGAGCCAGGTCGCGCGGGCCGGTCGAGTCTGCTGCTCTATCCGTGGCGCGAGTCGCGCGATGCGCTGCACGGCATGCGCAACGACGCGGGTAGCCCGTACGACGGCATTATCATGCAATATGTCGATCCGCGTGACGGCGGACCGACGATGCCGACGTTCGTTTCGAGCCTTCAATTGCTCCGCAAGGGCGAGCACACCCGGGCACACCGCCACACCTCATCCACCGTCTACCATGTCGCGGAGGGCTGCGGGCGCAGCATCATCGGCGGGGAAGAGTTCGCGTGGGAGGAGGGCGACACCTTCGTCCTTCCGTCCTGGACCTGGCACGAGCATGAGAGCGTCGGCGGTGAGGCCGTGCTCTTCTCCTACACCGACCGTCCCGTCATTGAGACGTTCCGCTGGTATCGCGAGGAGGAGCATACCGATGGTCACCAGTCCTAAGCATGGGCGCTGGAGGGCGCGGCCGTGAAGCTGTGCATCTACGACGACGGGCGCCTGGGCATGGTGCGCGGTGGCGCCGTGTTCGACGCCACCGCGGCGCTGGAGGCACTTCCCGCCTGGCGCTACGGCGTTCGCGCCGGCGACCCCCTGATCGCGGCGCTGCCCTCCATGCGGTCCCGTATAGAGGACGCAGCGGCGGCGGTTACCGGGGTTCCGCTGGAGAGCGTCGCCTTGCAAGCACCAGTGGTTTGGCCGGGCAAGCTCATTGCCGCTCCGGTCAACTACGACGACCACCTAGCGGAGGCGCAGGCCGATCCGGGCGTGTTCGCTGCAGCGCAGGTGAAGCGCATCCATGAGATCGGCCTGTTCCTCAAAGCGACCAGCTCGCTGGTCGGCTGCTCGCGCGGGATCACGGTGACCAAGCCGGACCGGCGCACCGATCACGAGGTCGAGCTGGCGGTGCTGATCGGCAGAACGGCGTCGAACGTCCCGTGCGAATCCGCGCTGGAGTATGTCGCCGGCTATGCGATCGGCCTCGACATCACGGTGCGCGGTCCCGAAGAGCGGAGCCTGCGCAAGTCGATCGACAGCTATTCGGTGCTTGGACCTTGGATGGTCACCGCCGACGAGATCGATGATCCCGACAATCTCGACTTCTCGCTGCAGGTGAACGGCGAGACCCGCCAGAGCGCCAACACGCGCGATCTGGTGATCGACGTCGCCGGCCTGATCGAAATGGCGTCGTCCTGGTACACACTCGAGCCGGGCGACGTGATCTACACAGGCACCCCCGCGGGCGTCGGACCGATCGCGCCTGGTGATGTCCTCACCGCCACGATCGAGAAGATCGGCACCATGGAGGTCGCGGTGCATGGCGCATGAGGCTTTCTCCACCGCCGATCTCCACGACGCGCAGCCGGACGAGGTTGAGGTCCTCGACCTGCAGTTCCGCAGCTTCGGCCTGCACGAATGCTTTCATGGTCCGGTCGAAACGTTGCGCGTGTTTTCCGATCACAGTGCCGTCCGCGACATGATGAAGACGCCCGGCAATGGCCGGGTGCTGGTCGTCGACGGCGGCGGTGACCTTCACACCGGCATCATGGGCGACCAGATCGGCGCCAACGCGGTCAAGAATGGCTGGGCGGGCGCAGTGATCGTTGGTGCCATCCGCGACTCGCGTATCCTCGACACGCTGCCGCTCGGCGTGCGTGCGCTGGGAACGGCCGCGCGCCGCTCCTCCGTTGAACGGACAGGGCAAGCAGGCGTCATGCTGCGCATCGGTGGCGTGTGCATCGCGCCGTGCGACTGGCTCTATGCGGACCGGGACGCGGTGCTGGTCGCCAGACGGCAGCTGAGCTTGGCCGGAGCCTAGCGCACCCCGTGGCCGATCAGTTGGACCAGCGCGCGGTGATGCCGAGCGGCGCCTCACGGACGATCTTCGCCAAGATCTGGGATGCGCACGCGATCACGCCGCTGGCGGGCGAGGAGTGGCTGGTCGGCATCGACCTGCACCTTCTGACCGAGATCACCAGCCCGCAAGCCTTCGACGGCCTGCGCGATGCAGGGCGCCGGGTGCGCAGCCCCGAGCGGACGCTGGCGGTCGCCGATCACAACGTGCCGACCTCCTCGCGGCTGCTCCCCATCGCCGACCCCGACAGCCTCGCGCAAGTCGAGGAGCTGGAGCGCAACGCGGCGGAGTTCGGCGTGCCTTACATTCCGCTCGCCAGCCGCAACCAGGGCATCGTCCACATCATCGGTCCCGAGCTAGGTCTGACCTGGCCCGGAACGACGATCGTCTGCGGCGACAGCCATACCTCCACGCACGGCGCATTCGGCACCCTGGCGTTCGGCATCGGCACGTCCGAGGTTGAACACGTGCTGGCTACCCAGGCGCTGGTCCAGAAGCCAGCCAAGACGATGCGGGTGCAGGTCGACGGCACGCTTGGCCTGGGGGTCACCGCCAAGGACCTCGCGCTGACCATCATTGCTGCGATCGGTACCGCCGGGGCTACCGGCCATGTCATCGAATATGCGGGCGAGGCGATCCGCGGGCTCGACATGGCTGGGCGCATGACCGTGTGCAATATGTCGATCGAGGCGGGCGCCCGCGCCGGACTGATCGCGCCTGACGATATCACCTTTGCCTATCTGCGCGGCCGGGCGCTGGCGCCGCAGGATGCGGATTTCGACCATGCGGTCGAGGCCTGGCGGCGGCTGCCCAGCGACGAAGGCGCTACCTTCGATCGGGAGGTCCGCATCGACGCGTCGGCAATCGCCCCGATGGTGACCTGGGGAACCAGCCCCGAGGCGGCTGTGCCGATCGACGCTATGGTTCCCGATCCTGCGCACGAGCACGACCCGGCAAGGGCCGAGCAGATGCGGCGCGCCCTCGATTATATGGCGCTCTCGCCGGGCCAGCGGCTCCTCGGCCTGCCGATCGACGTCGTGTTCATTGGCAGCTGCACCAACAGCCGGATTGAGGATCTGCGCCAGGCGGCCGCGGTGGTGCGTGGCGGCCGGGTGGCGCCGGGCACTCGGGCGATGATCGTTCCCGGCTCGGGCAACGTGAAGGCGCAAGCGGAAGGCGAGGGACTCGACCGCATCTTCACCGATGCCGGTTTCGAATGGCGGGAGGCCGGCTGCTCGATGTGCGTCGGGATGAACCCCGATCGCCTGGCGCCCGGGCAGCGATGCGCATCGACCTCCAACCGGAACTTCGAGCATCGACAGGGCTCGGGAGGGCGCACGCACCTGCTGTCGCCGGCAATGGCGGCGGCGGCGGCGCTGGCCGGCGCGCTCACCGACGTGCGCAGCCTCGACTGGCGTGCAGCGCCGTGACCCAGCCGCTGACGATCCTCGAAGGGCCAGTGGCTGCGCTGCCGCTCGCCAACGTCGACACCGACATGATTCTAGCCGCTCAGTTCATGAAGACGACGAGCCGCAGCGGGCTCGGCCGTCACCTCTTCCATGCGCTGCGCTATGATGCGGGGGGCGAGGAGCGGGCGGACTTCGTGCTCAATCGCCCGCCTTGGGGCGAGGCGCGGTTTCTGATCGCGCTCGACAATTTCGGGTGCGGCTCCAGCCGCGAGCATGCGCCCTGGGCGCTCCTCGACTTCGGCATCCGCTGCGTCGTCGCGCCGAGCTTCGCCGACATCTTCAGCAACAATTGCACCAAGAACGGCATCCTGCCGTTGACCCTCGATCGGCCAACATGCGACCTGCTAATCGCGGATGCCGCACGCCCGGGCAGCGCTCGGCTGCGGCTCGACCTGCCGGGACAGCTGCTGACCCGCGCCAATGGTGAGACGATCTCCTTCGGCATTGCCCCGGAATGCAAGCAGCGGCTGGTCGAAGGGCTCGACGATATCCGGCAGTCGTTGGCCCACGAGCAAACGATCGCCGCGCATGATGCGGGCGTGCGCTACCCGAGGCCGCGTGTGCCTGCGGAGCCGGGCGCGGTGAACGCGATGATGCGCCCACGCTCAAAAGAGACCGCCTCCACATCCACGTGAGAAGGAGCGCCACTAGCGGTGGCGCCCTGTCCGTTGCGTCAGATCATCATGCCGCCTGACACTTCGATCCGCTGCGCATTGACCCAGCGATTGTCCTCGGAGAGCAGCGCGGCGATCATCATGCCGATGTCTTCTGGGACACCGGCGCGGCCGAGCGCAGTCTTGTCGGCGACTGCCTTGTTCACATCCGGATTGTCGCGCACCACCCCGCCGCTGAAATCGGTGCCGATCGCACCGGGCGCCACGACATTGACTGCGATCCGGCGTGGCGACAGCTCGGCCGCCATGTAGCGGGTCAGCACCTCGACTGCGGCCTTGATCGAGCCGTAGGCGGCCCGGTTCGGCATGGTCATGCGGGTGAGGCCGGTCGAGATGTTGACGATCCGCCCGCCGTCGCGGATCAGCGGCAGCAGCTTCTGGGTCAGGAAGAACACGCCCTTGAGGTGGACGGCGTAGAGCATGTCGAGCTCGTCCTCGGTGGTCTGCTCGAAGCTCTTGCCGTGCGAAATGCCGGCGTTGTTGACGAGAAAGTCGAAGCGATCGACGCCCATCTCGCCGATCGCCGCGCGCGCCCGATCCACGAACGCGGCAAAGGAGTCGACCCGGCTCACGTCCAATTGCACCGCAATCGCCTTCGCGCCGGCGGCTTCGACGTCCGAGACCACCTTGGCGGCTTCGTCCTGCCGGCTGTTGAAGGTGATGATGCTGCTAACGCCGCGTTTGGCCAGCTCGACCGCGGTACTGCGGCCGAGACCGCGGCTGCCGCCGGTGATGATCGCGATTTTGCCCGTCGATGCGCTCGTGTCGGTCATGGAATTTTGCTCCCGAAGTGTGACTGTCCGAATGATCCCGCGCCGCTGGAGCCCCCGAGTAGCAGCTGACCGACCCGCCGGCGCTCCTCCGGCTCGTCCCACGCCACCGCGCCGCGCCGGCGGCCGACAAACCGGCCGTCCGCATCGACGGCGAAGGTCACCGGCAAGCCCGGGACATGCAGGACGCGAGCGGCGTTGCCGCTGACGTCGACCAAAGGCGCCAGCCGCTTGAGACGGAGCCGCCGGTGCGCGAGGCGCACGTCGCGGACGCCCCCGCGATCGAGCGACAGCGCCATGACGGTTAGCCCGGCGCCGCCCAAGTCCCGTTGCAGGCGGTCCAGCGCGGGCAGCTCCACCAGGCAAGGCCCGCACCAGGTCGCCCAGAGATTGAGCAGGAGCGGACGCCCCCGGTAGCGGGACAGGTCGTGCGCGCCGCCGTACTCGTCGGCAAAGGTGATCGGCGCGTCCGGTTGCGGCACCACCGGCTCCCAACGGTAATCGGCCGCGGCACGCGCATCGGAGGGAAGCAGTACCGCGGCCGCGAGCCCGGCCGCCACCGCGCGTCGCGTCGGTCCCGTCACCCTAACGCGCGGCCATCCGGGCGGGCGCGAGCGGCTTGATCATGATCGTGCGCCCGTCATCGAGCGCGAACCGCAGGTTCAGCGTGCGCCGGTCGACCAGCGTCGCCTCAACCCCGCCGCCCTTCATCGTGATGTGCCCCCCGGACAGCGTCGCCCGCGGCTCGCCGTCGATCAGGATGACCAGCGGCTTGCTGGCGGGAAGGTTGCGGACGCCGAGCGACACCTGGCCCTTGTAGCCGGTTCCGGGAGATACGCCGATCGCCAGGGTGGACCGTGCCCGATCGTAATAGGCTTGCTTCACCAGCACCTGCGGATAGCTGACGCCGAAAACCTCCGGGCCGTCCGCCGCATAGGTGGCGCCAAGATTGTTGTAGAGGTTCCACAATCCATTGCCCGGATTGATGCGAGCGAAGGCCAGTAGCGCGTTGCCGGTCAGCGGACCGACGAAGCGCTCGCCGAGCATGTCATCGCGCAGTTGCGGCGCAGGGCCCTTGCTGGTGTCTTCGGCGCCGGTGAACGTCTTGGCCGGCGCCGGCAGGTCGATGTCGTGCCGCGGGTAATAGTAGTCGCCGTCGTGCCACACCGGCTTGAAATGCGTGTCGGCATAGTCGAGCAAAGTCTGCCGCGTTCCGGCGTCGCCCATCTCGGCGGCATAGGCGCTGAGATAGCCGAAGTCGGTCGAAGTCGAGAAGCCCGCCCACCGCTTCCGGACGACCGCCGGATTGGCGCTGGTCAGCTCGGCAAGCGAGGCGTCGCGCTGGCTCGGATACAGCGCGCCGACCGCGTCCCGGTCCCAGGCGTGCAGGGTGACGCCGGTCCAGCCGTCGTTCCAGCCCGACGGCTGGTACAAGGTGACCTCCTGCTTGATCTGCCGCGGCCCGGCGAACCTCTTGTCGGTCGCATGGACGTAGCCGAGCTCCACCGCACGCCGCCAAAACGCCTCGCGAATGTTGGCGAGCTTCGTGCCGTGAATCTTGTCGTAGCTCATCAGCCCCAACACCGGGTGCTGGTTGCACTCGGCAAACACCAGGTTCGGCTCGCACTCGATCCCGGCGAACTTGCTGTCGACGAACTGCTGCCGGATGATCCTGGCGAGGGATTCGTGGTTGTAACTGTGAGTGAATGCGCGATCGCCGGTCAGCGAGAAGGTGATGCTGTCGGGGGCATCGTACCGCCTATCCTCATACAGATCCTCGTATAGTCCAACCATCTGCAGCAGATGGCCGCTGTACATGATGTTCTTCTCGCGGACCGGGTCGCGCCAGTCCTTGGATGGGTCGAGATATTTCTTGAAGTCAGGGACCTCAATGACCTTGAGCCACGGGCTCCAGGTCGACGTCAGCGTCATCTTGCGGATCAACTGGTTGAAGACGTCCTTGTAGAGTTCGCGGTACGCCGGCGTCACCTGGCTCTGCGTGATGCCCAAAGTGTAGCTCATCCAGGCATACTGGAACTGGCGGCCGTCGAACGTGCTGCGAGTGCCCACGGTTGTATCGGTAAAGTCGTCGTCCGGTCGTCGCGCCAGCGTAACAATGTGGCGTACCGCACCTATCTGCCTGTCGTCCAGCGCCGGATAGGCGGCATCGTGATCGGCAGCGGCCGCCGGAACGGCTCCGCCTAGCAGAATGCCGGCGATCGGCAGGAGATGTTTCAGGAGCGTGCGGCGCATGGCGTTACCTATTGGGAGGGCGTCGGCTGCTTGGACAGCATCCGGTCGAGGGCGACGGCGAACAGCGGATCATCGAGCGAGGTGCCGGGAACGCGAATCAGGATCTCGCCATTCTCGTCGACCAGGTCGACCATCGCAGTGTGGCTGTAGCTGCCGTTCGGCAGTTTGGCGAACCGCACCCCTAGCAGGTCGCCCAGCGTCCTGCTGACCGCCGGCGTCGCCTTCGCGATGATCCACCGCGACCGATCCAGCCGGTGCGCTTTCCCGTACGCCTCCAGCATCGCCGGGGTGTCGCTCTCGTCGAATGACACCATCAGGACGCGCAGGTTCCGGCGCTTGTCGGCAGGGAGCTTCGCCTCCGCCTGCGCGATGTTCTCGGTCATCATCGGGCAGATGCCTGGGCAGGTGGCGAAGAACATCGTCATGACGACCGGCCTGCCTGCTAGCTCGTCCAGCGGCATCACCCGGCCGTCGGACCGGGTCACCTGGAGGCCGTAGTGGTAGATCGAATGCGCCTTGGGCGCGCCGGCGTCGCCCTTATCCTGCGCCGCGCCGGCAGCGGGGGCCGCCAGCGCCAGCACCGCCACCGAGAACAGGTGCCAGCCACGACGGTAGGGCAAGCGGCCTCCCATTGCTCAGGCCGCCCGGTTGACGGCGATGGTCTGCGAGTTGGTGTACTCCGCCAGGCCCTCCAGCGCATTTTCGATGCCGATGCCAGACTGCTTGTGGCCGCCGAACGCGACGTGCGGCGAGAAGGAATGGATCTCGTTAACCCACACCGTCCCCGCCTCGATCCGCTGGGCAATCTGCTGCGCTTTGTCGACGTCCCTGCTCCACACCGAGGCGGCGAGGCCGTAGTCGGTGGCGTTGGCACGCTCGACAACATCATCGATTTCGTTGAATTTGAGCAGCGGGAGGACCGGCCCGAACGCTTCCTCGACGACGACGCGGCTGTCGTCGGGCGGGTTGTCGAGGATGGTCACGGGCACGAAATAGCCCTTCGGCTCGGCTTCTCCCGCCTCGCCGCCGAGTAGGAAGCGGTGACCCTGCGCCCGCGCGTCGGCGAGCAGGTCCTGCAGCTTATCGTACTGCATCCGGTTCTGGATCGGGCCGAGGTCGGTGCCCTGGTGCGAGCCGTCGCCCACCTTCACTTTGCGCGCAAAGTCGACCAGCGCCTCGGCGAATTCGTCGTAGATGTCCTCGTGGACATAGACCCTCTTGGCCGCGACGCAGAATTGCGCGCTATTCTGGAACGCTGCCCAGAAAAGCTTCTCCGCCGTCTTCTTCACGTCGACGTCGGGCATGACGATCGCGGGATCGTTGCCGCCCAGCTCCAGCGTGATCCGCTTGAGGTTGCCCGCGGCCGCCTCCATGATCTTGCGGCCGGTAGCGGTCGATCCAGTGAAGCTGATCTTGCGGATGTCGGGATGCGTGGTCAGCCAGGCGCCGAGCTCGTTGCCACCCGACACGATGTTGAGCACGCCCGGCGGGAGCACCTCGCGCAGCACTTCGCCCAGCTTGAGGGTGCAGAGAGGCGTCCATGGCGACGGCTTCAATACCATGGTGTTGCCGGTGACCAGCGCCGGGGCGATCTTCCAGACCGCGAGCAGCACCGGGAAGTTCCACGGCGTGATCGCGCCGATCACGCCAAGCGGCACGCGCCGGGTCTGCACGGTCCGGCCGTCGACCTCCTCCGCGGCGTGGACGGGCAGCTCCTGCGTGGCGATCTCGCGGCACCAGATGACCGACCCGCCGATCTCCCATTCAGCGCCCTGCCGCGCCTTGCCCTGCTCCAACGTCAGCAGCCGCTTGAAGTCCTCCGCATGCGCTTCGATCGCGTCGCCGATCGCGGCGACCAGCGCCTGCCGCTCGGCCATCGGTCGCGCGCTCCACGCCGGGAACGCACGCTTGGCGGCCTGCACCGCCTCCTCCAGCTGATCGCGGCTCGCGTCGGGCACGGTCGCGATGACTTCGCCCGTCGCCGGGTTGAACGCCTCGATCGACGCGGCGGCGGTCGCCGCGTGGCCGTCGATCGTCATGCTATAGTCGTTGAGGAAGTCCATGATGCCCTCTTGCTCGGTGTCAGACGGTGGTTTCGGGAGAACGGACGGCTAAGTCGGCGAGTGCGCGGCGCATAATCTTGCCCGTCCCGGTTTTGGGCAGGTCGTCGACGAAATAGACGGCGCGCGGCACCTTGTAGGCGGCCAGATGCCGGCGGCAGAACGCAATCAGCGCCGCATCGTCGACGTCGCCGGACCCCTGCCGAACCACGAACGCCTTGGCGATCTCGCCCTTCTCCTCGTCGGGAAAGCCGGCCACCGCGACCATCGCCACCTGCGGGTGCATCGCGATGACCTGCTCCAGCTCGGCCGGATAAACGTTGTACCCCGCGGTCAGGATCATGTCCTTCTTGCGGTCGACGATGAACAGATAGCCGTCGGCCTCCTGGTAGGCGACGTCGCCGGTGGCGAGCCAGCCGTCCGCGAGCGCCGCGGCGGTCGCCGCCTCGTTGCGCCAATAGCCAGAGCAGACCATGCTGCCGCGCACCATCAGCTCGCCCGCCGCGCCGTTCACCGCCTCGGTGCCGTCCGCTGTGGCGATCCGTACGTCGATACCGGGCAGCGCGAGCCCGATCGAGCCGTGCCGCGCCGGCCAATAGGGCGAGTGCGATGTCGCGGGCCCCGCCACCTCGGTCATGCCCCACAACTCGAGCATCGGGCAGTCGAAGCGCTCCGCCGCCGCATCGATCTTGGCGCGCGGCATCGTCTGGCCACCCACCGTGCAACGGGTCAAGCTCGACAGGTCGGCACCGGCTGCGGCGGGGCTGGCGAGCATCTGGTAGTACATGGTCGGCACGCCCTCGAAGAGCGTGATCCGCTCTGACGCGATCGCGGCAAGCGCCGCCGCCGGGTCGAACCGCAGGGGGGCGTGGAGCCACGCACCGGTCAGCAGGCAGCCGTTCATCACCACGTTGCCGTAGACGTGGGGAAAGGGGAGGGCGGAGTAGATCCGGTCGCCGTCGTGCCGGACATGGATGGTGGCGGTCTGCGCGACGCTGGCGAAGACGTTGCCGTGCGTCAGCATCGCCCCCTTGGGCCTGCCCGTCGTGCCCGAGGTGTAGCCGATGGTGAACAGGTCGTCCGCCGACAGCTCCAGCGGGGCGAGCCAGGGCGCGTCGAGCAGCGCGTCGAACCCTTGCGCCGCCGCTCCGTTCACCACGATCGCCTCGGCCACGTCCCCCGCTGCGTCCCGCCGGTCGGCGGGAAGGACGATCGCGCGCGCCTCGGCATCCTCGGCCATAAACCGCACCTCGGCCGGGCTCAGCAGGATGTTGGCGGGCACGACTACCGCGCCGAGCCGCGCGATCGCATGATAGGCAACGACCCACTGCCAGCTGTTCGGCAGGTATAGCACCACTCGGTCGCCCGCGCTCACACCCCGTCCGGCCAGTCCGCCGGCGAAGCGGCCGGCGAGCCGGTCGATCTCCGCGAAGCTCAGCTCGCGCTCACCCGGAAAGGCGATCGCTGCCCTGTCGCCCCAGCGCTCCGCGCCATGCTGGCTCAGGTCGCTGACCACGCCCCGCATGGGTCAGGCCGCGCGGACCGAGGGATCGGGGAGCAGCACCGCCTTCAGCACCTCGCCCTTTTCCGATGCGTGCACCGCGTCGTTGATCTCGCCGAGCGGATAGAAGCGGACCAGCTTGTCGAACGGAAAGCGCCCCTGCCGCCACAGCTCGACCAGTTGCGGGATGAACACGTCCGGGATGCTGTCGCCCTCAATAATGCCGCGCACCGTGCGGCCGAACAGGATACCGTTCATGTCGAGCGCGACTTCCGTGCCGAGCGGCGCGACGCCGATCACGCCGCAGACGCCGGTCAGCCGCAGGCAGTCGACCGCCTGCCGCACGACCTTGGGCAACCCCGTGCACTCGAGCGAATATTGGACGCCCTCGCCGCCGGTGAGCGCCTGGATCGCGGCCACCGGATCTTCGCCGCCGGCGTTCACGGCGTCGGTCGCACCCAGGGTCAGCGCGAAGTCGAGGCGGTCCTGGTTGAGATCGACGACGACGATCCGCGCGCAGCCGACGACCTTGGCAGCCATCACTGCGGAAAGGCCGACCGAGCCCGCGCCGAAGATCGCGATGCTAGTTCCCGCGCCGGGCTGAAGCGCGTTGATGACCGCACCCGCCCCGGTCTGGATGCCACAGCCGAGCGGCCCCATCAGCTCGATCGGGACGTCGTTCGGCACCTTCACGACGTTGCGTTCCGTAGCGAGCGCCAGGTTCGCGAAGGAGCTCTGCGCGAAGAACCAGCTGCTGACCGCTTCACCGTGCGTGTCGCAGCACGGCTTGCTGCCGTCGGGGCGAGCGCCGGAGAAGTTGCGGCCGTACAGGTCGGGGCAATAGCCGTTGAGCCCGCGCTGGCAATTGGCGCATTGGCCGCAGCTCGCGAAGCTAAGCACGACATGGTCGCCGGGCGCCACCTTGGTCACGCCCTTGCCGACCTGCTCCACCACGCCCGCGCCTTCGTGCCCCAGAACCGCGGGCAAGGGGGTGGGGAAATATTGGTCGCGAACGACCATGTCGGTGTGGCACACGCCAACTCCGGCGATCCGTACCAGCACCTCGCCTGGCCGCGGCTCCTCCAGCGTCAGATCCTCCACCTCGAACGCGCCGCCCTGTGCCCGAACCACCGCGGCCTTAATATCAACCATTGGGCACTCCTACGCCTCTCCGGCAATTGCCGATGTTCTCAATGGCATGTCTCGGTCGCGAACGCTTGGCAGGGGCGCCGCCAGGCCGCCGCTGACCGATCGGCATCGATTGTCGCCTCTGCTTCCCCCGATTATAGCGGGTCCGCCATGGCTCGCGCCAAGCCAATTTGGGCTTGGCGGCAAGCCACCCCTGGCTTGAGGCGCCGTCGCCTAGAACTTCGTCCTGACGCCGGCCGTGTAAAAGCGGCCGACCACGTCATAGCCGAACCCGCTCGAGAATTGCAGGCCAGGGGCACCGGCGGGGCCGCCGAAGATCGGCGGGTCCTTGTCGAACAGGTTCTGGACGTTGAAGAACAGCGTCGCATCGTCGACGATGCCCTTGAGCTTATATTCGAGCGTCACGTCGGTGTAGCTGTAGGAGGGCGTGACCGGGATCGTGTAGACGATCGGCGCGGCATAGGGCGCCTGCTTTGATTTCCAGCGCTCGTTGATCGTCGCGCTCCACGTGTCGTTCGAATAGGCGATGGACAGGTTGAGCCGCAGCTTCGACACGCCGTTGACGCCCGCGCTGTTGGTGATCACGCCGCCGATGATCGCCTGGGTGAGCAGCTTCGGCTGGTACGAGCCGAGAAAGCGGAGATCGAAGCGCCCGGCGGCCGCGCCGAAGCTGTAATTCGTCTCGAAGTCGACGCCTTTGGTCGACAGCTTCGCAACGTTGAGCGACTGGCTGAGCACGGTCGTCGGGAAGTTCGCCGCCGAGCGGTCGCTGAATGGCAGCGGGCGTACGTAGAGCGCGCAATAGGGCGAGGTCCCGTTCGAGTCCTCGCACAGTCGCTGGATCGCCGCCGAGGTGCCGGCGACGTTGGTCACTGCCTTATCGAGCTTGATGTCGTAATAATCGACCGAGGCGCTGAAGCCGGGCAGCCAGTGCGGCTTGTAGACCGCGCCGACGGTGAGCGTTTTGCCGATCTCCGGGACCAGGTTCGAATTTCCCTGCGAACGTGAGGCGACGGTCCGAGTGATGCCGGTGTGGAGGTCGTTGAAGCCGAACGGGGCTTCGCTCGCCGGCCTGAACAGGTCGAACAGGGTCGGCGCACGGATGTCGCGCGAGCGCGTCGCACGGAAGCGCAGGTCGTCGCTAACCTCCCAACTGAGGCCCAGCTTCCAGGTCTTGACGCTGCCGCTGGTGCTGTAGTCGGTATAGCGTGCAGCGCCGTTCAGCTCCAGCCGATGGATTAGCGGGACATCGGCGAGCAGCGGCACCAGCGCCTCGACCGCAGCCTCCTTGACGTTCTGCCTGGCGCTGAAGCTCGCGGTCGTGACGCCGAGGTATTCCGCCGTCGTCGGCAGGCAGTTTGCACGCAGGCCGGTGCAGGTGGCGCGGGTCAGCGGCTGTGCCGAGCTGTAGTTGCTGACGCGGATATCGCGATATTCCCCGCTCAGCGACGCACGCACCGGCCCGGCCCAGGTCGAGAACAGGTCGCCAGAAATGCCGGCGGTATAGCTGACCTGCCGATTGATCAGATTGTACCGCGTGTCCTCCTGGATGTAGTCGGCTGCCGCTGGCGTCACGGCCGTCGGCCCGAACAGGTTGATCGGCACGCAACCCGGATAGAGCGAGGCCGATGCGGTGAGCGAGACCTGGCAGACTATGGTGCCGGTGGCGGGATTGACGACCGCATCGAGCGCCGCTGCGAATTTCGCCGCGTTGATGTTGTTGGTGTTGATAACGCGCTGGTCGGTGCGGCCGTACCGGAGGCCGACGTTCCAGTCGAACCGGTCGAACACCTTCCCCTCGAACCCGGTTGTCAGCAGCACATTGTTCGTCTTGCTGTCGTTTCCAGTCGGCGCGATACCGGTTCCGGCCGCCTGGAATTTCGAGATCGTGAACGATGGCGCGCTTGCGACAGCGAGCGCCGCCTGCACCGACAGCGGCAGGTAGGCATTCCCGCTCAGAATCGTGCCGGGCAGGCCGTTGGTGCCGAACGGCAGATAGCCGTTGGCGCTGCGCGACTGGCTGTAGGCGAGATCGAAAAAGGCGGAGACGGTATCGCTGATCTGAACGTCGAACCGGCCATAAGCCTGGTCGGTCTCAAGCGGCGCATACAGCGGCACGTCGTTGAAGACATAGCCGTCGCCGCCGCTCTGGACGCCGTTCGTGCCGGTCGGGGTGCCGGCGACGAAGGGCGTCAGGACGCCGTTGGTGGCGAAGTTCTGGCCGACCAGCGGCGCCGGGCCCGAGGTGATCAGGCCGCCCGCCGTGTAGATCGTCGCGCGGCCGTTGATCGTCAGCGCGAAAGGATTCGCCGCCGAGCCGGCGCCGGTCGCGGTGTAAACCTCTCGGCCGGTCGGGCGATCGAACATGTTCGGGATGCCCTGCGAATCGAAATGCTCGTAGGACGCCTCGACATGCACGCGCTCGTCGCTGCCGAGATAGGTGCCGGCGGCGATGCCGACCTTCCACTGGTCATTGTCGCCGCGCGACGAGATGCCGAACTGGCCGTTGGCCCGGACGCCGGTGAACTTCCGGTCGACGACGAAATTGACCACGCCGGTGACGGCATCCGAGCCGTACACCGCGGACGCGCCACCGGTGACCACGTCGACCCGCTGGATCAGGATCTGCGGCAGCACGTTGATGTCGACCTCGCCCGCCGACGTCGTTGCCGGAACGCGGAGGCCGTTGAACAGGATCAGGTTCCGTTGCGCGCCGAAGTTGCGCAGGTTGAGCGTGTTCGCCGTGCGGTTGCCGGACGCGCTCGACGGGTTCTGCTGGCCGGAGAGGGTCGGCTGGAACTGCGGCAGCTTATTGAGCGCATCGGGGATATTCGACGGCGCCTGCTTCAGCAGCTGCTCGTTGCTGACGATGGTGAGCGGCGTCGGCGACGCATTGCCGTTGGTGACGACCCTGGACCCGGTCACGACGATGTCGCCGGGCCCTTGGCCGGCCGCCGGCTGATCGGGGGCCACCGGGGTGGCCGCGGCGTTGGCCGTCGCCGGGGTCTGGTCCGCTGCGGCGGTTTGCGCCAGCGCGGGTGATGCGACCAGGCAAAGCGCCGTGGTGGTCATCAGAAAAGCGATACGCATGGAAGTAATTCCCCCTCCCGATGTTGAGGTTCGCGACCTCTCTTCGAGGTTCACGCCGTCTTGGACGCGCCTATGCCCTGCGGCAGGCTTATTAGTGGATGGGCGGGTCTAAGCGCCAAGCCTGTTTCGGCTTGGCGGTTAGGCAAGTCCTGTTTGAGCAGGCGGTCGCCGCGCATCGCTCTTCAACTATCACGAAACCTGCTACATCTTTCGCTGGTCAACGCCGTGCCCCTCCGCGCGAGCTGAACACTTTTATCCCTTTATCCAACATGATACCAGCCGCCGTCGACCAGCATGGCTTGGCCCGTCATATAGCCTGAGTCGTCGGACGCCAGGAACAGCAGCGGTCCGACGAGGTGCTCCGGCAGCAGAGTAATGCCGATGCTCTGCTGCTCGCGCACGCTCTCGTCCACGTCGCGCCCCATGAAGCGCGCATCGCGCGGTGCCAACGGGTCCTGGTCGCGGACGGTGCGGACCAGGCCGGGAACGATCGTGTTCACCGTGATACCGAAATTGCCGACCTCGCGCCCGAGCCCGCGCGCGAAGCCGATCAGCCCCGCCTTGGAGGATATGTAATGCGTCCTGTTGCCCGAGCCGGCATAATAGGTGTTCGAGGACACCGGGATGATCCGGCCCCAGCGCCGCTGCTTCATGCCGGGCACGAAAGCGTGGGCCAGTAGGTACATGGCGTCGAGGTTCACTGCCACGACCTTGCGCCAGTTCGCGAACGCCAGCTCGTCGAGCGGCGCGAGGTCGAAGAGCGTCGCCGCGTGGATCAGGATGTCGCATCCGCCGAAGTCGCGCTCGACACATACGCGCAGTTCGCCAACCTCCGCCTCGGACGAGACGTCGCACGTCACCGCCACCGCGCGCCGGCCCAGCGCCTTGATCGCCGAGACGGCCTCGGCGCCGTCGAGGACATCCGCAATCACGATGTTCGCACCCGCCCGCGCTAGCCCCTGCGCGAAGCCGAAGCCGATGCCCGTCAGCTTTGCGGCACCGCTGAGAACCGCCGTCCGGCCTTCGATACCCCGCATCCCAGCTTCCTTGACGACGACTTGGCGACTTCTTGCGACAATAGGATTTCGATCCCGGAGAAGCCGTACGGACTTATGCGGGTTTGCCCGACGATTTGCGTCAAACATTGTTGGTCTGCCAGCAATGCGTCATCGGCTTTGCCGTGCGCTCGAAAACTAAGGTACCGGGCGTGAGCCTTGATGGGGACGTGCGCCGATGGATGACGTGAGGGCGATGCTGGATGCATCGCCGCTAAGCCGGACCCAGATCGCCGCAATCGCGCTGACCGCGATCATCAACGCGGCCGACGCCTATGACGTCCTGACAATGGCCTTCGTTGCGCCGGAAGTCGCCGTGCAGTGGGGCGTGAACAAGGCCGCGCTCGGGCTGGCGCTGTCGAGCGGGTTCGTCGGCATGGTGCTCGGATCGCTGTTCATCTCGCCTCTTGCCGATCGCTATGGGCGGCGCAGGATCATCCTGACAACACTGGCGTTGATGGCGGCGGGCATGCTGATGGCGGCATTCTCCCGATCAGTGGTCGAGTTGGCCGGCTGGCGTGTGCTGACCGGGCTCGGCATCGGCGCGCTGGTCCCGATCAACACGCCGCTAGCGGTCGAGTACGCTAATGCCGCACGGCGGCGGCTCGCGCTGGCGGTGATGGCGATCGGCTTTCCGTTCGGCGCCACGCTAGGCGGCTTCGCCGCTGCGGCGCTGCTGCACTACGCGAGCTGGCAATCTGTGTTCCTGGCCGGCGCGTTGCTGTCCGCGACGATGTTCGCTGCCGCCTTCTTCTTCCTTCCCGAGCCCCCTGCCTTCCTTCTCGCCAAGCGCCCGCCCGACGCCCTAGCAAGGCTGAACGCCTATCTCCGCCGGTGCGGGCATGCGCCGATCGCCGAGCTGCCCCCCGCGCACCGGGACGACGAGCGCGCGCGCGCGCCCTACCGCGTGATCTTCTCGGAGCGGCACTGGGCCTCGACCGTCGTGCTGTCGCTGTCCAACTTCCTCTACCTGATGACCGTCTATTACGTGCTCAGCTGGATGCCGAAGATGGTCGCGGACCTGGGCTATTCCAGTTCGTTCGGCACGCTGGTATCCTCGGTCGCCGCGCTGTTCGGCATCGCCTCGTCGCTCTCCTATGGGGTGATCGGCACGCGGCTGCCGGCGCGGGTGATCGCCGCGCTGAACATGGTCGGACTCGCGGTGATGACTGGCATCTTCGGGCTGGGCGGCTTTGCGCCGCCGGTGCTGCTCGCGCTCGCCGCCGTCCTAGGGCTGTTCCTCTACGGCGGCACCGTCGCCGTTTACGGGACGATCGTCGACAATTTCGCGCCCGCGGTCCGCACCACCGGGGTCGGCTTCGCGATGGGGATGGGGCGGATCGCCGGCGTGATCGCGCCCTCGCTCGCAGGCCAGTTCTTCTACGCCGGCATGGGCCGGCTCAGCGTCTCGCTCATCCTCGCGTCATGCGCGCTGATCTCGGCCGCGCTGATCCTCGCCAGCCGCCGGCTGGCAGTGCGCTGATGCGTTTTCGGTCTTCCGGCAAAGCCGACAATGTCTTTGTCGCCTCCTCCGGCGCTCGGCTAATGGCCAGCCGCGGCTAGGGAGAGATGGAGTTGATGGCTACGCGGTTCGGCGATCGGAAGATGCTCATCGGCGGCGAGCTTGTCGACAGCGAGGACGGGCGCCGGTTCGAATCGGTTAACCCGGCGAATGAGGAGGTCATCGGCAGCGTGCCGCGCTGCGGCCAGGCGGACGTCGACAAGGCGGTCGCCGCCGCCGAACAGGCCGCGCCGGGGTGGGACGAGATCGGCGTCAAGGCGCGCGCCGAATACCTCCGCGAGCTCGGCCGCCAGCTCCAGGCGCGCGCGCCCGAAATCCTTGAGGTCGAGGTCGCCGACTGCGGCAGCACCGTCGGCAAGCTTCGTGGCGACGTCGGCCATGCGGTCGGCGCACTGGAGCAGTTCGCCGGGCTGGGCATGGAGATGAAGGGGGAGACGATCCCCGCCAGCCCGAACAACCTGCATCTCACAATCCGCGAGCCCTATGGCGTGGTGGCGCGCATCGCGCCGTTCAACCACCCGCTCTACTTCGCCGCGGGTGGCAGCGCGGCGCCGCTGATGGCGGGCAACACCGTGATCGTGAAGCCGCCTGAACAGAGCCCTCTATCCTCGGCGATCCTGTCGGAGATCTGCCGCGACGTGCTGCCGCCGGGCGTGATGAACATTGTCCCCGGCTTCGGCAACGAGACCGGGGACGCGCTGGTCCGCCATCCGGCGATCAAGCGGATCGGCTTCATAGGCTCCGTCCCTACCGGTCTCGCAATTCAGCGCGCCGCCTCGGAGGTGTGCGTCAAGCATTTGTCGCTGGAGCTCGGCGGCAAGAACCCAATGATCGTCTTCTCCGACGTCGACGTCGACCAGGCGGTCAACGCCGCGGTGATGGGGATGAACTTCGCCTGGCAGGGCCAGTCCTGTGGCTCGACCAGCCGACTGCTGCTGCACGAGTCGATCTACGACGAGGTTGTCGGCAAGCTGAAGGCGCGGATTGACGCCATCCGCCTTGGCGACCCCGCATCCGAGGACAGCCAGATGGGGCCGATCAACTCGGAGGCGCATTTCGGACGGGTACTCAAGCATATCGCCAACGCCAAGGCGGACGGCGCGACCCTGCTGTCCGGCGGCGAGCGTCCGCAGGGCGCCGGGTTCGACCGCGGCTATTGGGTGCGCCCGACCCTGTTCGGGGACGTCACCCCCGGCATGCGGATCGCCACGCAAGAGGTGTTCGGACCGGTGCTGTCGGTTCTGCGCTGGTCTACGCTCGACGAAGCGCTCGCCATCGCCAACGGCACCGAATTCGGCCTGACCGCGTCGATCTGGACGAACGACATCAAGGCCGCGCTCAAGACGGCAAAGAAGGTGCAGTCCGGCTATATCTGGATCAACGGCTTCTCCACCCATTACCGCGGCACGCCGTTCGGCGGCATGAAGAACAGCGGCACCGGGCGCGAGGAAGGGTTGGACGAGCTGCTCAGCTACACCGAGAACAAAACCATCCATATCGCGCTCTAGGCGCCAGCTCCGGCGACGCGAGTGCGCCGCTACTCTGAAATCAGCGAGAGGAATGCGCGAAGATCATGGGTTCTTGGATGGTAGGTGTGGACACGGGCGGCACGTTCACCGACCTGGTCGCGTTCAATGACGACACCGGCGAGATCCAGCTCGCTAAGGTGCCGTCCTACCCTGCCGATCCGTCCCGCGCCGTGCTAGCCGGCATCGCCGAGCTCGCGGCCAAGGGCATCGCAGCGTCCGAGATCGGCTTCTTTGCGCACGGCACGACGGTCGGTACCAACGCGGTGCTAGAAAATGACGGCGCACGCACCGGGCTGATCATCACGAAGGGCTTTCGCGCGACCTATGAGGCGCAGGGCTGGATCCAGCCGAGCGGCAGCGACCTGGTCGATCCAGCCTACCAGAAGCCCCGGCTGCTGGTGCCGCAATATCTTACCGAGGAGGCGACGGAACGCCTCGACTATCTCGGCCGGGAGGTCACGCCGCTCGACGAGGGGGTGCTGCGCGGGTCCGTCCGCCGCCTCAAGGACAAGGGCGTCGAGGCAATCGCCGTCTGCTTCCTTTTTTCCTACCTCAACCCCGCGCACGAGGAGCGGGCAGGCGAGATCATCGCCGAAGAAGCGCCGGCGGTGCGCGTCTCGCTGTCCTCGGAGGTGCTGCCCGTCGTCCGCGAATATCCGCGGCTCTCGACCACGGTTATCGATGCCTATGTCGGCCCCAAGGTGGAGGGCTATCTGCACCGTCTCGATGCCGAGCTAACCGCGATCGGCGTCGCGACTCCGCAGAAATTTCTGATGCAGTCGAACGGTGGGCTGATGCGCATTACCGTTGCGGCGCGCCACCCCAACCAGACCTTGCTGTCCGGCCCGGCGGCGGGGGTGATCGCCGCGACCGAACTGGCGAAGCTCGCCGATTGCCGCCACGTGCTGACTTTCGACATGGGCGGGACCAGCGCCGACATCGGCGTGATCGTCGGCGGTCGCATCCTAGAGAGCAGCGAGAACCAGATCGCCGGCTACGATATTGCCACGCCGATGCTGGAGATCCGCACCTTGGGTGCGGGCGGCGGGACGATTGCGGAGATCGGCAAAGACGGCCTGCTCAAGGTCGGGCCGGAAAGCTCGGGCTCGATGCCTGGGCCGGTCTGCTACGGCCGGGGCGGGACGCAGCCGACCGTGACAGATGCCAACCTCGTCCTCGGCTCGCTCGGCGCCGGATCGCCGCTTGCGGGGACCCTGACGCTCGACGCAGCTGCATCGCGAGACGCCGTTCAGGACAAGATCGCAGGTCCGCTCGGGCTCGACATGCTGGAAGCTGCCGCCGGGATCATCCGCATTGTCAACACCCAGATGGCGGTCGACCTGCGCACCGCGCTACGTGAGCAGGGGCAGGACGCCCGCCAGTTCACCCTGATGCCGTTCGGCGGGGCCGGGCCGCTGCACGCCTGTTACCTGGCGCGCGCGGTCGGCATCTCGACCGTGCTAGTACCGCTCTATCCCGGGATTAACTGCGCGACCGGGCTGCTCCAGACGATGGTCCGGCATTCCTACCTCCGCTCGTCGACCGGGACACTCAGACGCTTCCCGGCCGAACGGATGACCGAGATTTTCACCGGGCTCGAGGAGCAGGCGATGCAGGAGGCGGCCGACGAGGGCTTCAATGCGTCCGCTGTCGAGCTTCGCCGGCTGATCGACCTGCGCTACCCGCACCAGGGCTATGCGCTAGGCGTCGATTGCCCAGCCGGGTCGCTCGGCGACGAGCAGAAGGCCGGGATCAGGACGGCGTTCGATGCGCTGCACCAGCGCATCTACGGCCAGTCGGCGGACGAGGACCCGGAGCTGGTGACTTTCCGGGTCACCTCGCAGATCGTGGTGCCGACCCTTCGTTCCCCCGCGGTCGAGGCTGGCAGCGGCGATCCCTCGGCCGCACTGACCGGCGAGCGGCAGCTGTACGACGTCGATCTCAAACGGCATGTCACCGCGCGCATCTACGACCGCCAGCGGCTGCGGGCAGGCGACATCGTCGAAGGGCCTGCCATCGTGGACCAGTACGATTCGACCACGGTCGTGCTTGCCGACTTCACCGCGCGCGTGGAGCCCGCGGGAATGCTGTCGGTCACGCGAGAGCGAGCCTCATGACCATCGACCCGATCACCACCGAAGTCATCGCCAGTCGGTTGGCTGAGATCGCCGGGTCGATGGAATATGCGCTGTACCACAGCGGCTATTCCCCGATTCTGCGCGAGTCCAAGGACGGCACCGCCGGGCTGACCGACGCCGCCGGGCGCGTGGTGATGCTGAGCGGCGGTCTGCAATATCACGTCCTCGCCTATGAGCAGGCGGTGCGCGAGGTGCTGCGGCGCTATCCGGGCGATCGGATGCGACCGGGCGACAGCTTCATTGCCAACGATCCCTATCTCGCCGGCAACGCCCATGCGCCCGATCTTGTCGCCGTCTCGCCGGCTTTCCACCCCGATGGGACGCTGGTCGGCTTCGGGGTGAGCATCGCGCACAAGGCCGATATCGGCGGGATCGTCCCGGGCTCGTCGGGCGCCGCCGCGCGCGAGATCTTCCACGACGGCCTGCTGCTGCCCGCCGTCCGCTTTCAGACCGCGGCCGGGCCCGAAGAGGCGGTCGAGGCGATCGTGCGCAACAACAGCCGGGTGCCGGACATGGTGCTTGGCGACATCCGTGCGCAGGTCGGCTGCACCCGGTTGGGCGCAGACCGCCTGGTCGAGCTGTGCAACGAATATGGCGTGGAAACGGTGTGCAGCTCGATGGTCGGCCTGATTGCGGTCACGTCGCAGCGGCTGCGCAGCGAGGTGGCGGGCTGGCCCGATGCGGTCGGCGAGGCAGAGGGCTTCCTCGATCACGACGGCGCCACGCCCGACAGGCCCGTCCGGGTCCACGTCCGCGCGGAGAAGCGCGGCGACACGATCACCCTCGATTTCTCCGGCACCGACGGCCAGGCGGCAGGGCCGGTCAACCTGGTGCCGACGATCACTCGGGCCGCGTCGCTGCTGGCGCTGGTCGCCACCGCGGACCCAACGATCCGCGTCAACGCCGGCGTGGTCGACGCGATCGACTTCATCCTGCCCGACGGGCTGGTGGTCAGCCCGGCCAAGCCGGCGACGGTGAATCATTATTTCCCCACCGCGCACCTCGTCTATTGCTGCGCGCTCGCCGCGCTCGGCCGGGTCAACCCGGCGCGCGCGATGGCGCCCTCGGGGCTGGGCTGCGGCGGCGCCTCGGTCGGCTATGCCAAGTCTCGCTCGGGCAAGCCGGCGGTGCTCTACGAGCTGATGGTAACCTCCCTCGGCGGGACGACGCGGCACGATGGTGCCTCCATCGTCCATCCGATGAGCCATTTCACGCCATCGACGCCGGTGGAAATTTTGGAGACCGAATATCCGGTGCGGGTGAAGCGCTTCGACATCCGGCCAGACTCAGCGGGCGCCGGGCGCTACCGCGGTGGCATCGGCTACATTCGCGAGTACGAGGTGCTGGAGGATTGCATGCTGACGGTGCGCTCGTCCAACCACCGCCATCCCGCCTGGGGCGTGCACGACGGGCAGAGCCCGCTGCCCTCGCGCGTCATCCTCAACCCCGACGGGCCGTCGCCCGAGCCGCTCGGTGCGATCGTCACCCGGCAGCTGAAGAGCGGCGACGTGCTGCGCTTCGAGCAGAGCGGCGGCGGCGGTTATGGCGCGCCGGCCGAACGCCGCGAGGAGGACGTCCGCGACGACGTGCGCAACGGCTACGTAAGCGCCGAGGCCGCCCGCGCGGTCTACGGCTGCGAGATCGGAGAAGTCGCATGAGCGCGCGTTTCGACCTTGGCAGGCGGGTCGTCATCGTCACCGGCGGCGGCAAGGGCATTGGCAAAGCTTACTGCCAAGCGATGGCTCAGGCGGGCGCCAGGGTGGTCGCCGCCGACATCGACGGCGACGCCGCGCAGGCGCTGGCCGCGCAGATCGGCGAGGACGGAGGCGAGGCGCTCGGCGTCCGCGTCGATATAGCCAACCCAGCCTCTTGCGAGGCGATGGCTGCGGCGGTGCTCGACCGCTACGGGACGATCGACGGCCTGGTGAACAACGCGGCGCTGATGAGCACGCTCGCTCGCCGCTCGTGGTTCGAGATTCCGGTCGAGGAATGGGACAGCGTCATGGCGGTGAACCTGCGCGGGCTATTCATGTGCTGCCGGGCCGTCTTCCCAGCAATGCGTGAGCGCGGCTATGGCAAGATCGTCAACATCTCGTCCAGCCGCATCTGGGAGGGCAGCCCCAACCGGCTGCACTACACCACCTCAAAGGCCGGGGTGATCGGCTTCACTCGCGCGATCGCGCGCGAGGTCGGCGAGTTTGGGATCACCGTCAACGCGGTGACCCCGGGCTTCACGCTGAGCGAGACGCAGCTGCAGTCGTCGGACGACAGCTACATCACCGGGCGGTCCTATGCCGAGCAGGCGATCAAGCGGCCGCAGGTGCCCGACGACCTGGTCGGCGCGGTGATGTTCTTCGTCTCGGCGGCAAGCGACTTCATCTCCGGCCAGACGCTCAATGTCGACGGCGGCAAGGCGATGCACTGATGACGCAGTTGACACCCGAACCGATCGAGCGCGTGGCGGTGATCGGGGTCGGCAGCATGGGCCACCACATGGCCCGCCACATCCACGAAGCCGACTTCGCTCTGACGGTGTGCGATACCAGCACGGCCGCGCTGGCGCCGTTCGCCGACATCGGCGTGACGACGGCTGCCACGCCGATCGGGTGCGCGAACGTGGACGTCGTCCTCATCCTGGTCGCTACCCCCGCGCAACTGCACGGCGTCGCGACTGGTCCTGGCGGCCTGCTGGATATCCCGCCCGAGGCAATGCCGCGCTACGTCGTCGTCGCCAGCACGGTCGCGCCGGGCGACATGCACGAACTGGTCGCCTCGTTCGCTGACAGGCCGACACGGGTTGTCGATGCCCCTGTCAGCGGCGGCGTCGTGGGTGCGCAGCGGGGGACGCTGACGTTCCTCGTCGGCGGTGCGGAAGCGGATGTCGCGGCGCTGCGACCATTGTTCACGGCGATGGGCCAAGCGATCTTTCATTGCGGACCCGTTGGTGCCGGGCAGACGACGAAGACTATCAACAACATCATCGCCATCGCCAACCTGATGATCTCCGCTGAAGCCTACGCCATCGCCGCAGCCAACGGCTTGGCGCTGGAAAACCTGATCCCCGCACTGGATGCGGGTTCCGGCCGCAATTTCCTGTCTCGCGACCCGGTCGATCCGCCTGCAGTCTACGGCGCCTGGTCCGACACGAAGCGTGATTTCGAGGGTGTCCGAACGATCAACAGGAAGGACCTCGACCTCGCCCTGGCGCTCGGCGGGGCAGGTATGAAACTGCCGGCCGTCGGCGCGTTGCGACGCCTGCTGGACGAAGTGGACGAGGAAACCTTTCATAACTGGCGCAGCATTGCCGACCCGTCGGGCGGCTGAACGGCACCGTGCCCGTCCATCTGGAGGAAGCCCATGATCGGTCGACTGGTGAGCTTCGACGGAGCACCGGCCGCGATCGCCGATCTGGAACGCGGCCTGCTCGACGATTGTGTCGATACGCTGAGAGCTTTGCCGGGACTGGCCGGCTTGCATGTGATGGTCGATCGAGAGAAGGGCAGAGCGGTCGTGTTGGCCATCTGGCAAGATACGGCCTCCGCCGATGGAGCGATGCAGGCGATGGTGCCCCTTCGCCACCGGATCATCAACGGCGGTATTGTGCAGTCTATCAGCGACTACGAGGTCGTCGCGTGACGTAATCGCTCAGGCGAAGCCGGCGCAACGCTCAATCGTTGCACCGGAGCCGAAATCGACTGGCACTGCCCGGAGAGGATTTGATCGTGGCCGCCCAAGCGCTCGCACCCGTCACCCGCA
>CAXTNG010000007.1:0-998 GCA_964245475.1 uncultured Sphingomonas sp.
CGCCGAGAGCTCGGTCGGCGGCGACGGCGCGCCGTCCGCGGCGCGGTCGGGCGACGCCGTAGATGCCAGCAGCTGGTCGGCCGGCCGCACCGCCGGCTCGTTTGTCACGCTGAACTTCAACCTCGGCAAGGCAGGCTCCGCCATCTGAGCGTCGCCCGGTGTCGGCACGACGCGGAAGGGAGCGCTGGCGGGATGCGCCTGCCGAGTACGGCCCGTCCTAGACGATCTACGACCGCTTCATCCGCCGGAGCCGGCTCGGCGTGTTCAACCGCATCTGCAGCGCGACATTGGGGTGCGAACATGACGGCCGTCCCGCTTCACCGGGCGGCCCTTTCGCGTCAGCCGCGCTTCAGCCGCACGAGCGCGGCGTCAAGCGCGGAGAGGAAGCGCGAGCGGTCGGCCTTGGTGAACGGCGGCGGTCCGCCGATGCCGTCGATCCCGGCGCGCAGGTCCGCCATGATCGCGCGCGTGGCGATCGCGCCGCCGATCGAGGCGGTGGTGAAGGGCTTCCCTGTCGGGGCAATCACGACCGCACCCGCCTTGAGGCAGCGGTCGGCGAGCAGGATGTCGCCGGTGACGACCACGTCTCGCGCGCTCGCTTCGCCCACGATCCAGTCGTCGGCGGCATCGAAGGCGTCGCTCACCACCTGCCGGGTCACCAGCGGATGCTCGGGCACGCGGATGCGCTGATTGCTGACGATCACGACGGCGGCCGCGTGGCGGAAGGCGACGCGGTACACTTCCTCCTTCACCGGACAGGCATCGGCGTCGACGAGGATGCGGAGCGCGGGTGCGGTCATCGCGCTCCTCTACAGCCGCATGCGCGCGAGGCGAAGCCGTTGACCCTCACTCGCGGTGCCGGCCGCAGCCAGCTTGGGTTTCGGCGCGGCTTGCAGTAAGGCGCGCTCGCCATGGCCAAGACCCTGTACGAGAAGATCTGGGACGCGCATGTCGTCGAGCGTCGCGACGACGGCACCTGCCTGATCTACATCGACCGC
>CAXTNG010000007.1:1008-30716 GCA_964245475.1 uncultured Sphingomonas sp.
CCGGCGCTGGCGGAAGAAATCCGGCGTCAACAGCGCGTGCTGCCGATCGCCGATCCGGAAAGCGCGCAGCAGCTCGACATGCTCCGCCGCAACACCGCGGAGTTCGGCATCGACTATATCGACGCGACCGCGGCCGAGCAGGGCATCGTCCACGTCATCGGCCCCGAGCTCGGCTTCACCCTGCCGGGTACCACGCTCGTCTGCGGCGACAGCCATACGTCCGCGCACGGCGCGCTCGGCGCGCTCGCCTTCGGCATCGGCACCAGCGAGGTCGAGCATGTCCTTGCCACGCAGACGCTGCTGCTCGCGCCGTCGAAGACGATGGAGATCAGGGTCGACGGCAGCGTCGGCTTCGGCGTGTCGCCCAAGGACGTGATCCTGGCGATCATCGGGCGTATCGGTGCCGCGGGGGGCACCGGCCATGTCGTCGAATATACCGGCGAGGTGTTCCGCGCGATGTCGGTCGAGGGGCGGCTCACCGTCGCCAACATGTCGATCGAGGCCGGCGCCCGCGCCGGGCTGGTCGCCCCCGACGACACGACCTTTGCGTACCTGAAGGGCCGGCCGATGGCGCCCGCGGGCGAGGAGTGGGACAAGGCGGTCGCCTGGTGGCGCAACCTCGCGACCGATCCCGGCGCACGCTACGACAAGGTCGTGACGCTCGACGCGGGCGGGATCGCGCCGTCGCTGACGTGGGGCACCAGCCCGGAGGATGTCGTGCCGGTGACCGGCGTCGTGCCCGATCCCGACAGCTTCGCCGACCCGTCCAAGCGCGCGGCGGCACGCAAGTCGCTCGACTATATGGGCCTGACGCCGGGCACCGCGATGCAGGACGTCCCCGTCAGCCACGTCTTCATCGGCAGCTGCACCAACAGCCGCATCGAGGACCTCCGCGCCGCCGCTTCGGTCGCCGACGGCCGCCACGTCGCCGACGGCGTGCGCGCGCTGGTCGTCCCCGGCTCGGGCCTGGTCAAGCGCCAGGCGGAGAAGGAAGGCCTCGACCGCATCTTCACCGCCGCAGGCTTCGAATGGCGCGAGCCCGGGTGCTCGATGTGCCTGGCGATGAACCCCGACAAGGTCCCGCCCGGCGAGCGCTGCGCGTCGACCAGCAACCGCAACTTCGTCGGCCGCCAGGGTCCCGGCGCGCGCACCCATCTGCTCAGCCCCGCGATGGCGGCGGCGGCGGCGGTGACCGGGCGGCTGGCCGACGTGCGCGAGCTGATGGGATAGCCGTAGTCGTTGACGTCGTGCCGGTTCAACGTGTATTTATGACCATAACTTTGCTGGAGTTGGTCATGGACATGCGGGTCAACACGTTCGCCGTCGCGGAAGCAAAGGCGCGCTTTTCCGAATTGCTCGGGCGCGTTGAGGCCGGCGAGGAGATCGTCATCAAGCGCCACGGCGCGCCGGTCGCAAAGCTGGTGGCGATCGCGCCCAAGCTGAGCGTGGAAGAACGCCGGCGGCGGCGCCTCGAATACGAGGCATGGCGCGACGCACATGGCACGACGCTCGGGCCTGATCTCACAACCAAGGATCTCATCAACGAGGGGCGGCGGTGACGCCTTTCGTCCTTGACGCATCAATGGCTCTAGCGTGGCACTTTCCGGATGAGGCGACCGTGCGAACTACGCAGGTTGCGGCGTGGAGCGATGCCCAACCAATTGTGGTGCCCGGCCATTGGTTCGCGGAAATCGCCAACGGCATGTTGGTCGGCGAGCGCCGGCGCCGCACAACAATTGAGGAGCGAGCGCGCTTCATCGATCGCGTCGCGTTGCTCGACCTGGAAGTCGACGCGATCGACCCTAGTGAAGTGTTCGACCGCATTCTGCCGCTCGCCCGCGCGCATCGGCTGACCATCTACGACACGCTCTATCTCGAGCTCGCCGAACGGCGCGGGCTGCCGCTCGCCAGCCTCGACGAGGACCTGAACCGCGCAGCGCGGGACGCCGGCATCGCACTGGTCGAGGAGGCTGCATGACCCCCGTCACGGAAGTCTCCGGCACCGCCTACCCTTGGGGTGCCAAGAACATCGACACCGACGTCATCATCCCGGCGCATTGGCTGAAGACGATCACCCGCGCCGGCCTGGGCCGGGGCGCGTTCGAGACGGTGCGCGCGCAGCCGGGCAACATCTTCGACGACCCGCGCTATGCCGGGGCGCCGATCCTGATCGCCGGCGACAATTTCGGCTGCGGGTCGAGCCGCGAGCATGCCGCCTGGGCGCTCGTCGACATGGGCATCCAGGCGGTGATCGCGCCGTCCTTCTCCGACATCTTCTCGTCCAACGCGTTCAAGAACGGCATCGTCCCCGTCGTCCTGCCGCAGGAGGCGATCGACCGGCTGGTCGAGGTGGCCCAAGATCAGCCGGTCACCGTCGACCTCGAGACCATGACCGTCACCACGCCCTACCAGGACCGCTTCCCCTTCGAGCTCGACGCGTTCCGCCGCAAGTGCCTGATGGAGGGCACCGACGAGATCGGCTTGACGTGCAAGCGCGATACCGCGATTTCGAACTTCGAAGAGGGCATGGCAGCCAGCCGGCCCTGGATCGAGGGAAGACGCGGCTATGCGGGCATTGCTGTCGAAGGCGCCGGGCGGACCTGAAACTCTGGAGCTGGCGCAGGTCGCCGATCCCGCCGCCGGGCCGGGGCAGGTCGTCGTCGACGTCCGCGCCTGCGCGATCAACTACCCCGACGTCCTGATGATCGAGGACAAATACCAGTTCAAGCCGCCGCGCCCCTTCTCCCCCGGCAGCGAGGTGGCGGGAACGATCGCGAGCATCGGCGACGGCGTGACCGGCTGGGCGGTCGGCGACCGGGTGATCGCGATGATCGGCCACGGCGGGCTGGCCGGGAAGGTCGCCGCCGATGCCGCCCAGCTCCACCGCCTGCCCGAGGGGCGCAGCTTCGCCGAAGGGTCGGCGCTGATCCTGACCTACGCGACCACCATCCACGCGCTGCTCGACCGCGGCAGGCTGCAGGCGGGGCAGACGCTGCTCGTCCTCGGCGCCGCCGGCGGCGTCGGGCTCGCCGCGATCGAGCTCGGCAAGGCGTTCGGCGCCACCGTCGTCGCGGCGGTGTCGTCCGACGAGAAGGCCACCGCCGCGAAGGCCGCGGGTGCCGACCGCACGATCGTCTACGCCCGCGCGCCGTTCGACAAGGAGCAGTCGAAGGCCCTCGCCGATCAGTTCAAGGACGCCGTCGGCAAGGCGGGAGCGGACGTGATCTACGACCCCGTCGGCGGCGACTATGCCGAGCCCGCCTTGCGCGCGATCGCCTGGGAAGGGCGCTACCTCGTCGTCGGCTTTCCCGCGGGCATCCCGAAGCTGCCGCTCAACCTCACCCTGCTCAAGAGCTGCGACGTCTGCGGCGTCTTCTGGGGCGCCTTCGCCGCGCAGGACCCGCAGGCCAACCAAGCGCACGTCGACACCCTCTTCCGCCTGTGGGCCGAAGGCCGGATTTCGCCCCGCGTCACTGAGACCTTCCCTCTCGAGCGCGGCGGCGACGCGATCGCCAAGATGGCCGCGCGAGGCGCGATCGGCAAGCTGGTCGTCGAAGTCTAAGTACCGCGGCGCAGCAAGGGTTGAACCGTTTCGGAGCCGAGCGCATAGGCTCGTCCATGGTTGCCGACACGATCGAACGCGCGTCCGTTGACGCGCTCGCCGCCCGCCTCTCCACCCGACTGACCGAAGGAGCGCTCCCCGGCGAGCTGCTCGGCTTCGGCGCGCCCGAGGCGCAATCCGCCGCCGCTTTCATCGTCGCCACCGGCGCGAGCCGCGCCCCGCAGACCGCCGCGATCGGGCTGGAGGCGATGGCGACCGACGACACCCGCCGCCGCATGCGGATGGCGATCGTCAACGACGACATGCCCTTCCTCGTCGATTCGATCGCCGCCGCCATCGACGAGCACGACATCGCGATCGACCGCTTGATCCACCCGGTCGTCCCCGTCACCCGCGACGCCGATGGCACGCTCACCGCGGTCGGCGAGGGCACCAGGCGCGAGTCGATGGTCTATCTGGAGATGAGCCGCGCCGACGCGCGCGACCGGCGGACGCTGGTCGACGACATCGGCGCCGTGCTCGCCGACGTCCGCGCCGCGGTCACCGACTGGCCGGCCTTGCAGAGCGCCTTGAGCGACGACGTGGCGACCGTGCGCGACGCGGAGGGCGCGGCGCTGCTCCACTGGTTCCTCGACGGCCACCTCACCCTGCTCGGCCATTACCGCTGGTTTCCCGACGGCATCCGCGACTCGCTCGGCATCGCGCGCAACCCGTCGCCGGTGCCCACCCTGTCCGAGGCATCGTGCCAGGCCGCGATCGCACATTTCGAGGGCGGTGGCGCGGTGCCGCTGCTGCTCAAGTCGAACCGCATCGCCACCGTCCATCGCGCGGTGCCGCTCGACCTCGCGGTCGTGCCGGTCACCGACAGCGGCGAGGTCGTCGGCCTGTCGATCCACGCCGGGCTATGGACCAGCGCCGCGCTTGCCGCCGCACCGCGCGACGTGCCGGTGCTTCGTGCACGGCTGGCCGCGCTCAAGGCCAAGTTCGGCTTCGATCCGCGCGGCCACGCCGGCAAGGCGCTGACCCATGCGATGGGAACGCTGCCGCACGACCTCGTCGTCGCCTTCGATCCCGAATCGCTCGAGGAACTGGCGCTGACCGCGATGAGCCTGGCCGACCGGCCGCGGCCGCGGCTCGTGCTGATCCGCTCGACGCTCGGCCGGCACCTGTTCGCCTTCGCCTGGCTGCCGCGCGACGAGCTGACCACCGGCAGGCGGGTCGCGATCGGCGAGATGGTCGCCGAAGCCGCGGGCGCGCCGGTGCTCAACTGGGCGATCGCGCTGGAGGACGGCGTGGTCGCGATGATGCGCTACACGATCGACCTTCGCCCGAAGAAGGGCAAGGTCGGGCAGATGCCCGATGCCGAGGCGCTGTCGGTCCGGCTCGAACGCATGGTCCGCGGCTGGGTGCCCGATGTCGAGGCCGCGCTGGCCGAGCAGGTCGGCGCCAATCGCGCCGCGCGGCTGGCGCTGCGCTGGGCGGCCGCCTTCCCGCAGAACTACCGCAACGTCAGCAGCGTCGGCGAGGCCGCCGCCGACATCGGGCGGCTTGCCGGGCTGGACGGGGAGGGCGCCCGCTCGGTCCGTCTCTACCCGGCGAAGGCGGGTGAGGAGCGGCGGCTCAAGATCTACAAGTTGGGTAGTCCGCTGTCGCTGTCGGACGCGGTGCCCGTGCTCGAGAATTTTGGCTTCCGCGTGATCGGCGAGCTGCCGACCCGCGTGACCGCCGACGGCGAGGCGCACGTCCACGACTTTTCCGTCACCGGCGGCGCGGCGGGCGGCGACCTTCAGGTGCTGGAGGGCGCCATCGCCGCGGTGCTGGAGGGCGCGGCCGAGAACGACGCGTTCAACCGGCTGATCGTCGATGCCGGCATGGCGCCGCAGGCGGTGGTGCTGTTCCGCGCCTGGTTCCGCTACCTCCGCCAGGCGGGGCTGCCCTACGGCCTGACGACGGTGGTCGATGCGCTGCGTCGCGCGCCGGCGCTCGCCGCCGCGCTGGTCGCGCGCTTCGAGATCGCGCACGAGCCCGGCGCCATCGGCGAGCTCGCGGAAGCCGATGCGGCGATCGACCGCGGTCTCGACGCCGTCTCCGCCATCGACGACGATCGTATCCTGCGCTCCTACCGGCACCTGATCGCCGCGACGCTGCGCACCAATGCCTTTACCGAGGCAGGCCGCGAGGCACTGGCGTTCAAGCTCGACAGCCACCTGATCCCCGGCCTGCCCGCGCCGGTGCCGTGGCGCGAGATCTGGGTCTATTCGCCGCGGGTCGAGGGCATCCACCTCCGCGCCGGCCCGGTCGCGCGCGGCGGGCTGCGCTGGTCCGACCGGCGCGACGATTTCCGTACCGAAATCCTCGGCCTGATGAAGGCGCAGCGCGTCAAGAACGCGGTCATCGTGCCGACCGGGGCCAAGGGCGGCTTCTATCCCAAGCAGCTGCCGCCTTCATCCAACCGCGACGCCTGGCTTGCCGAAGGCACCGAAAGCTATCGCATCTTCATCCGCGCGCTGCTCAGCGTCACCGACAACATCGTCGAGGGCGCGGTGACCCACCCGGAGGGCGTGCGCATCCACGACGGCGACGACCCTTATTTCGTCGTCGCCGCTGACAAGGGCACCGCCACCTTCTCCGATGTCGCCAACGCGATCGCCTTGGAGCGCGGCTTCTGGCTGGGCGATGCCTTCGCGTCCGGCGGCAGTGTCGGCTATGACCACAAGGCGATGGGCATCACCGCCAAGGGCGCGTGGATCAGCGTCCAGCGCCACTTCGCCGAGCGAGGGGTCGACGTCCAGACCCAGCCGATCACGGTGGTGGGCTGCGGCGACATGTCGGGCGACGTGTTCGGCAACGGCATGCTGCTGTCCAGGGCGCTCAAGCTCGTCGCCGCCTTCGACCACCGCCATATCTTCCTCGATCCCGATCCCGATCCGGCGGCGAGCTGGACCGAGCGCGCGCGCCTGTTCGCGCTGCCGCGCTCCAGCTGGGCCGATTACGACGCGTCGCTGATCTCGAAGGGCGGCGGCATCTTCGCACGCACCGACAAATCGATCCCGCTCTCGCCCGCGGTCAGGGCGGTGCTCGGCATCGAGGCCGAAGCGCTGGAACCGACCGCGATGATTGCCGCGATCCTCACCAGCCCCGCCGACCTGCTCTGGTTCGGCGGCATCGGCACCTATGTGAAGGCCCACGCCGAGAACAACGCCACCGTCGGCGATCCCGCCAACGACCGGCTGCGCGTCGATGCCGAGGCGTTGCGCGTCACCGCGATCGGCGAAGGCGCCAACCTCGGCATGACCCAGGCCGCGCGCATCGCCTTTGCCGCGCGCGGCGGCCGGGTGAACACCGACTTCATCGACAATTCGGCAGGCGTCGATTGCTCGGACAATGAGGTCAACATCAAGATCGCCCTCAACCGCGAGATGATCGAGGGCCGGCTCGCATTCGACGACCGCAACACGCTGCTCGCGAGCATGACCGACGATGTCGCGGCGCTGGTGCTGGAGGACAACCGCCTCCAGACGCTGGCGCTGTCGATCGCCGAGACCGGCGGTGCGGCGGCGGTGCCGAGCTACGCGCGGGTGATCGAGATTTTCGAGGCCGGGGGGCGGCTCGACCGCGCAGTCGAGGGGCTCGCGCCGGGCGACGTGCTGCTCCGCCGCGTTGCCGAGGGCCACGGCCTTGCCCGCCCCGAGCTCGCGGTGTTGCTCGCCACCGCCAAGCTCGCGCTCCAGGACGCGATCGAGACGCGCGGGCTCGGACTCGACCCGGCGCTCGCGCCTGACCTCCACGCCGCTTTCCCCCGCGCGATGCAGGAGACGCAGGCCGAGGCGATCGACCAGCACCGGCTGCGCGGCGAGATCGTTGCGACCAAGCTCGCCAACCGCATCGTCAATCGCCTCGGCATCCTCCACCCCTTCGAGCTCGCCGAGGAGGAAGGCGCCGCGATGGCCGACATCGCCGCGATGTTCGTCGTTGCCGAGCGGCTGTTCGGCCTCGACGTGCTTTGGGAAGCGATCGAGATGGCGGCGATGCCCGAAGCCGCGCGGATCGCGCTGTTCGAGGAAGCCGCGCTCGGCGTCCGCTCGCAGATCGCCGACCTGCTCCGCGCCGCCCCTTCCGGCGCGGCGCTGTCCGACGTGCTCGCGCGCTTGCAGCCCGGCATCGCCCGCCTCGACGCCCAGGTGTCGAAGCTGCTGCAGGACGAGGCGCGGGGCCAGAGCGGCCGCATCGCCACCGAGCTGGAGGCGGTGGGGGCGCCGCCCGAGATCGCCCGCCGGGTGACTCGCCTGTTCGAGCTCGACGGCGCGGTCGGCCTCGCCGATCTCGGCGCGCGGATGGACCTCGACGAGGCGGAGCTGACCGGCGCCTTCACCAAGCTGGGTCAGGCGCTCGGCCTGGATTGGGCGCAGGCGACCGCCGCGCGGCTCTCGCCCAGCGACCCGTGGGAGCGCCTGCTCATCGCCGGTCTCGCCCGCGACTTCCAGCAATTGCGCCTCGACGCGCTCGCCCGCGGCGGCGACGGCGACCCGCAGGCGGCGGTGGACGCCTGGCTCTCCGCCAATGCCGCGCGGGTCGGTCAGTTCAAGGCGGTCATCGACCGGGCACGCCATGCCGCTGCTCCCAACGCCGCGATGCTCGCGCAGATCGCCGGCCAGGCAAGGGTGCTGCTTGGACGATAAAATTGCTATCCTACAGCCGCCGTTCCGTGCATCCTGCGCGCCGGGCCTAAACCCGCGCTCTTTCTCAGCGATGCAAAAGCGACCGCGAACGGCACCGCCGATAGTGTCAACCCGGTGTCAACTTAGCATGGCATTGTGTCTGTTCTAGTGCAGCGCCCGCACCGCTTTGTCGACGAGCGGCGAGCCGGCGATCGTGCCTAGCACCTCCGCACGCCCGTCCTCGCCCGCCCGTGCGACGAGCAGGAGCAGCTCGCCCGGCTGATACTCCGTCGGCAGCATCACCTCGGCGAGCGTCGGCCAGCCGTCCAGCGTCTCGGGCGCCTTGGTCTTTGCGGCTGGCGCCTTGTGGCGGCGCTCGGCCACGACCACCGCCTTGATCCCGCCGTCGTACACGTCGAGGAAGCCCGCCAGCTCGCCCGCCGGGATCGCCTCGCGCCGCGCATGGCTCAGCACCGCGGCAAACTCGGTCAGCCGCGTCTTGTCATAGTCCGCCCCGAACACGAGCTTGGCGACGCCGGTCATTGGCGCACGCGCCTGCACGGTGATGCCCGCGCCGGCCAGCAGCGCCTGGTAGCCGTCGGCGTCCTGCTCGGCCGCCAGTGCGAAGTCGTGTGCCCGTCCTAGCGCCCGGTACAGCGCCGAGCGGCTGCGCGTGTCAGCGGCGCGCACTGCGGCCGCGCTCTCGCGTGCGATCGCCAGCCGGTCGTCGAGCGAGTCGACCGGCGTCACATCCTCAAGCGCAGGCAGCAGGTCATGGCTCGGTCCGTCCGCCCACACCGGCACTGCCGGCACGACCTTGGGCGGGTCGCGCAGCGCCGCCGCCAGCTCGGCATCGAGCGTCGCCTGCGTCACCGCGTCGGCGACTTCCTTCCAGTTGATCACGCCGTAGATGAAGTCGATCCCCTCGCCGTCGGACGAGAAGGGCATCAGGATGCCGCGGTACAGCGTCGTGCGGTCGCGGGTGTTGACGAACTCCGCCTCGAACCCGATCGGCGCGCAATTGGCGATGATCTGGAGGTAATGGTCGGTAAGCCGCGACAGCAGTGATCGGCTCGGCACCTCCGAGATGCGCCCGATCGGCCGGTCGAGCCCGCACTCCTCGCGCAGTGCCGGACCGAGATAGGCGATTTTTGGATCGTCCAGACCGCCGGTAAAGTCGAGCAGCACGCTGTGCGGGCCGAAGTCGACGATCCCCTCCGGGTCGAGGTCTTCGATCGCCGGATAGGCGCGCCCCTTCAGCAGCGAGACCCAGTGATTGTAGGCGCGGACATGCATCCGCCGCTCGTCGCCGCCGAGCTCGAACATCTGCTCCGGCGCGCTCACCTCGTCGTCCGCATAGCCAGTGCCGCTGCCGGCCCCCTGCGCATTGTCCATCGTGCCGCCCTCACCGGCGCGGGCTCACCCCGTGCCTCGCCCGATGTCCTGCACCCGCCATGGTAAACGCCGGGTAAACCGCGCGCGCTTGCCACCCGCCCCATCCATTGCTAAGCGCCGCCGCATACCGGAGCGCCGCTTTAGCTCAGCTGGTAGAGCATCGCATTCGTAATGCGGGGGTCACAGGTTCGAGTCCTGTAAGCGGCACCACCCAAAATAGTCTGGCCTTTCAAGTACTTAGCATCTTTCGACGGGTCCTTAGAAGCCCCCGATTTGTGGGCACATTCTAGGTGCCTCCCAGCGACTCTGCAGTCGCGAGACGCTGCGCCCGGCTTGCTCACCGGTGATGTATACGGGTCCGTCTCTGTGGCCTTTTCCCTCTACCGCAAACACTTACACTGCTTGGTTGCATCCTGGCCGTTGCCCGGCCGCGGACTTCACCCAGCCGAACACCTCCTCGATCCGCTTTCGGATGCGGATGCTTGCGCCGTAGCCGGGGTGCCGTGTGGTGCGGCCATCGATCGCGGAGCGTCGGCCGCTGACATTCTGCGCGACGTGCGGTGTGACCCGACGATCACGCAGCTCGGCGACGAAGTCGCGGGTGTCGTATGCCCGGTCGGCCGCCAGCGTGATTCGGCTGCCAGGCGAGCGGTCGACGTCGTCGAGCATCGCGACCGCCGTCAGCCGTTCGGCGAAGCCCGCCACCCGCGTGGTCTCGGCATCGACCGCCAGCCCGTTGCGGTTCTCCATCAGGACGTGCCCCATGTAGCAGAGCTTCGCACCTGTACCGGGGCTCTTGCGGTACAGGCGCGCATCCGGATCGGTAGTCGAGGCATGGGTGTCGTTGCTGCGCCTGGTGCCGCGGAAGTCGACCTCGTCATTCCGACCGCCCGGAGCATCGCCGGGCGGTCCATCCGCTCCCGCATCATCCTTGGGACGAAAGCTCTTCATGCTGCACCACGCCTCGATCAGCGTGCCGTCTGCCGAGAAGTGCTCGTTCGACAGCAGGCGTTTCACCTGCGGGCGCGCCAGTATCGCAGACAGGAACCGCGCGGCGATCTCGCCGTCCAGCAACCGCTCGCGGTTCTTCGAGAATGTCGACGCGTCCCACACCTGATCGTCGATGCCGAGCCCCACAAACCAGCGGAACGACAGATCGAAGTCCAGCCGCTCCATCATCTGCCGTTCCGAGCGGATGCCGTGGAACAGCTGCAGCAGCAGCGCACGGAGCAGCTTCTCCGGTGCGATCGAAGGACGGCCAATCCGCGAATAGACCGCATCCATCTCCGGCCCGATGTCGACAAGCGCTTCGTTCACTAGCTCGCGGATCGCCCGCAACGGATGCCGCGCCGGCACCCGCTGCTCCAGATCGACGTAGGAAAACAGCTTCCCCGACCGTTCGTCCGTGCCACGCATCCGTCCGCCCCGCTCACCGCATCCTGCAACGGATGAATCACCTCACAGCGCAACAGCCAAGCCCTTTTTCAGCAGCCTGTTAAACCCCGCCGCTTTATCGACGGCATCGACTATCGAGGCTGCGAAGTGACCATAGCCTTCAGCGCTAAGATCGCGCCGACTTTCCACAACGCGCACCGCGTGCAGACTTGTTCGAGAAGGCTTGAGGCGCCCTTGTCCGCGCTCTCCGTGAAGCAACTGACCGAGCCTTCGGCGAAACGACTGGCCGGAGATCAAGGTTTGGCAGCGGTCCAACTGCGGCTATGACGACGGTGATACCGCGGTTACGCTGCGACGTCAGCGAGGGGGTCGGCAACTCGCCCTTTCTGACCCGTCAGCACGATCCATCTCAAGGCGGGAGTTCGAGACGGTGTCGCCGGAAAAGCTAATTGAAGTCATTGCGCACGCCTACTTGGTCTCCGGCCGCTTCAATGGGCTGCCGCTGCTGAAGCTGGCGGGCGACGATCACGAGGAGACCAGGCACTCGCTTCGCGTCCTAATTGATCGCGGCCTGGCCACGATCGTTTTCGGCGACATTCACCCCAATCCCTTCATCCGTGCCCTGCAGGATGAGCCGAAGGAGGAGACGCTGCGCAAGTTAACCGAGCGCGGATTCGTCCAGGGCAACCTTTATCCGACGCGCGCCTACCTCAGCACCGTCGTGACGCCGGAGCATTATAGTGGCCGCCCCTACACATACGAACTCGCGCTCGGGGAGCCTCAACTAGGACACCGCGCATTTGAGCTGCGCATCCTGGAGGACTACCGCAACGACCCCCGGTTTGAGTACAGCAGCAACGACATCCAAGGGCAGATCTACGCGCATCACGATGCAGCCGTCCGCAGCGAGGAGGACGTGTATCTGCGGTTCGGCTTCGCCTTCGGTGAGGACCGCGCGATGTTCGTCGCCGCCATGCTGTGGGACCTCTCCCAGCTGTCGCCCGAAGCCCAGCAGCGCTGGCGGATGAGGGAGGTCGACGTGCCGACCTCCCTTCACCCGGACCACCAACGCGCCGTCATGGGCCACTTCCCGGAGCGGCTGTCGCTCTACGAGGCCTTCATCATGGAACTGGAGGCGATCAACCAGATCGCCGCCGCCGTCGGTCGGCCGGGGCTGTTTCGCCACGATCATTCGCGCAACCGGCCGCGGGAGTTTGGCTCGCTTCTCCGTCCCACCGTCAAGGAGTTCAACGACTTCGTGGCGACGCTCGACAAGATGGTTTCCGACAACATTGACCTCGCCTTCTTCGGCGATGACGTTGAGCGCGAACGCAGGGTCGACGTCGACAGTGGGGGCTTCCGCCTTGAGCGTAAGGGGTCCCTGCAGCTGCTCGAAGAATGGCTTCGCCAGAAATTTCGGCCGCGTGAACCTGCGCCAATGGACGACATGCTCGCGACATTCCGAAAGGTGCGCAAGCTCCGCAACAAGCCCGCGCACGTCGGCGTGGGCAACGCGTTCGATCCAAAAATCGCCCTTGAGCAGCGCGACCTGATGGAACAGGCCTACACGGCGCTGCGCACGCTGCGGCTGATCCTAATGAATCATCCGCTGGCCCGAGAGGTCGAGATAGACAGCCACCTGCGCGAGGGACTGATCTGGACGCCGTAGCTAACTGGAATGCCAATTTCGCTGCCGACCGTCATGCGATCTCGTCCGCACAAAGTGGGGGAGAACGAACTGGCAGCTTACGGGCGCCACACTGCCAGGAGCAGACCTTTCTCTATGAGGCGAGTGCAAGCCGGCCATAGCAGCCATCATTTAGTGGAAAGCGGCGGCGCCTATCCCAATCCGCACACCGGCAAGAAGCCCGGCAGCGGCTTCATGGGCTATGGCGGCCAGACCGAGCAGGCCTATTCGGGCACCGGCCGGGGCGGAATCGACGTCGACCCCGAGGTCGGCAACGTCAACGCGCCGTCCTTGAACTTGGCTGCGGCGTCGCTCCGCTCGGGAGTGGGCGTCATGGAACGGGGGTTTATCCTAGCGACGGCTGGTCGCAAGGCGGCTTCGCGCTCTGAGGATGCCTGTCCGACGAGGTCCGGGACATCGCTCGGCGGCTATGAGTCGGCGCGCCTACGCCGAAGTGGAGGGGGCTGCCCGATCGACGGGGGACGCGTGACCATGCACGTGTCGGAGATGAATGACACGGCGCGCATAGGGGTACCTTGTCCGATGCGGCGAGGCATTTCGGTGGGACGTGAGATCTCCCCGAAACGGGACCTTATCCGGGGCAGTGGTCCTAACCCATCCCTTGCGGGTTGATCGCCCAGTCGTCAGAGTGTCCGCAGCGACGGATGGGCGACTAACGCCCGTGGTAGGTCGACTTGCTTCGCGGGGGTAGTGTTTGGACAAGTTGGTGTTTCCGCGCCTGACGGAGCTTCGCGTCTCGGGATACGAACCGTACACGAACGAACATCATTCGCGGATTGACCACGCGATCCTTCCAGGCGTGAACGTGATCGTGGGCATCAACGGTCTCGGCAAGACGACGCTCCTGAACATTGTCTTCCGCATGCTGGTCGGACCCTACGACCCGTCGAAGGCCGACCTGAACAGGCCGGGTCGTGCGCAGGCCAGTTTGACGCGGCAGAACAACTTCGACTTCTTCCGAAAGCGGGCGAACGACGAGGCCGTCGAGGCGTCCGCCACCGCGACCTTCCTCTTCGGAGATCGCCGGCTTGAGATTACCAGGTCGCTCAGAGACCTCAGCCTGGTCGGGTATTCCCTTGATGGCCATGAGGTGCTCGCCAGCGCCGATCCCGTCGGCCGCGACGAGGAGCTGATGGATCGCCTCGCGCAGCTTATGGGCTTCGACGTCGAGGAGGCTCGTCGTCGGGGCATGGACCACTACCGCTACGACTTCGACTTCGTGGTGCGCAACCTCGTCTTCTTCCTCGAGGACAAGATCCCTCTCATCTGGAATCCTGTCGGACAGTTCGTGGTCCTGCGCATTCTGCTGGTCGAGCAGGATCTGTCCGAACGCATCGCGAAGGCGAGGAACGAGTTGCTGCAGGCGGACAGCCAGTATCGCAACAGGCTCTGGGCGGCGAACAAGCTTCGATCCGAGATCGAGGAGAGCGGCGTTCAGGGAGACGTCGTCACGGAAGACGTCGAGACCTACAAGCTCGCCGCAAGCCGCGTGACCGGGCTCGAGCAGCGGCGCGAGGACCTTCTCGCCTCGCGCACGGAATTGGCTGAGGAGATCGACCGCATCGAGAACAGCGTGCTCCAGGCGAGGGTAGGCCTGTTCGATGCTCAACGCCGCGTGCAGAACGAGGAGGCGTCGTTCTTCCAGCAGGCCTTCGACCACGTGCGCACGCCTGGTGATCTGGTTCTGCAGGCACTCGCCTCCAGGCAGGGCTGCCTTGTGTGCGGCACTTCGGACGTGAGCGTCGTCGAGAGGGCCCGGGAACTCATCGCGGCGCATCAGTGTCCGGTCTGCGAGAGCGAGACGAAGGTCACGGGCGACAACGTCGTCGCCTTTGGCGAAGCGGTGCTGGAGCGACTCAAGTCGGCGGAAGCCGCCGCCGACAAGGCCGCCGCACGGATAGCCAACCTGGAGCGTGCCGCCGTAGAAGCCACCAACTCCTTGCGGGAGACCACCGCGGCGTTGGAGATGACGGTCGTCGATCTTGGCAAGGCCAAACGCGAGGAGAGGACGGCGGAGTTCATCGCGGCGCAGGCGGAGGAGGTGCGCCGGAAGCGTGAGGAGTTGGGAAGCGTCGATGCGGAGGTGGCGCAGCTCAAGGCGACGCTGAAGGCGCTGGTCGGTGAACACGAGGCGCTGATCAAGGAGTCCAGCCGCTTCATCGAAGTGAGGAAGAGCGCGATCATCGAAGCTTTCGAGGAATACGCCTCCGCCTTCATGGTCGAGGACTGCCGACTGAGGTTCCGGGCGGATGCCCGGAGGAAGGTCGCGCAGAGCGACGATCCCATCGACTGGCCGGCGTTCGAGGTCGATCTCGCGTCGGGTGCCGACGCCGCGGTCACGGAACGCAAGGATGCCGCCTCCGTCTCGGAGTCGCAGAAGGAGTTCATCGATCTTGCCTTCCGGATGGCGCTTCTCCGTGTGGCCTCGGATGGAGGAGCGTCGATGCTTGCCGTCGAGACCCCTGAGGCGAGCCTCGACGCCTTCTTCCTAGAACAGGCGGGTCGGCTGCTCCGGAACTACGCCGAGCGTGAACCCGGAAACGTCCTGCTGGTGTCGAGCAACCTGACCGGCGGCGACATGATCGCACAGCTTCTCGGCACGAAGGAGGGCTTGGAGGACCCGGTCAGACGACGGGCGCGTACGCTCAATCTCCTCGAATACGCTCGCCCGACCAAGGCATACCGCAGCCACCAGAAGTTCTACGATGATTGGTACGAAGCCGCGGTCGGTGGCCTCGAAGCGCCGCAGCCCGAGGAAGCACAGCGTTGAGGGGCGCGACCGTCCAGTTCGGCGGGGCTGATCACCGTCTGCGGGGATGGCTCGTGTTCCTGCTCGAGGAGCTGGCTCGACAGGGCCTGTCCCCGGTGTCCCAGCAACGTATGCACCTCCTCATGTTCTTCGCAGCGGTGCTGACGCCGGTGCGGGGTCTGGAGCAACCCGTGCCCAAGATCCTGCGGCACCGGGACAAGCCCTTCTACCCGGAAGGACAGGACGAGCTCATCCGATTGGCGATGCGCGGACTGGTGGACACGCCAACGAGGTCCAGCATCCGGGACGATGGATGGGAGACCGGAACCTACGCGATCACAGAGGACGGGGTGCGTGTCGCCGACGAGCTTCGGAAGACCGCCTGGGGCGCCGAGACGGCTAGCTTCGTGAAGGACCTGGTCGGAAGCTTCTCGGAGCTCAACCCGAAGGATGCCGACGAGATCATCGGCCAGGACGAGATATACGGCGAGAACGCGCTCCGACGTGGCGAGATACAGAACATCGAGGAGGACAACCCGGCGTTGGCGGCGGCGAGGGAGGTCGCAGACTACGAGGTGGAGGGACTGCGGCCGAGCCCGCGCGACAGCATCACGCTCTACTTCGAGTACCTCTCGGCGAAGAGGGCGGCATGACTTCCGGCAACGCCGTCGTAGCCGCTCGCCAGAGGCACAACCTCTCCTACATCGGCTTCGACGAGGACACCAGGTTCGTCACCGAAGTACTGGCATGGATCCGGTCCGAACGTCTTGCAGGCCGCCTCACGTCGGGTTCAGCCGTGAGCCTCGTTCTCTTCGATTTCCGCCCGCTGTACGCTGCGGCATTCGATCCGCCGGTCGATCTTCACAACGGCGGGGTGGTTCCGGGGGCGCTTCACCTGTGCAACGCCGGTCTGACCGTCGCGAAGCCGAAGAGCGGCGCCAAGAATCTCGTCGCGATACGGGCACACGTCGGCGCCATCACGTCGGGTCAGCTTCTCGGCAGGACGTCGGTCATCTTCGAGCCGGCATCTCGCCGCGTCCAGATACGTCTCGCCTGCCTACCTGACATCGCTCCGTTGCAGCTCACGCTCGCCGACGGACTCGCGCAGTCGTGGTCGGACAACGGAATGAGCGCGCTGGATGCAGCGATCGGAGGGTTTCACGCCGCCGTGGAAACCGGCGGCGAAGGGCTGCTGAACGATGGAGAGAAGCTGCGGAAAGGCGCGCGCGACCTGTATCGCAAGGCGCTCTTCATCTATTTGACGCACGAACTGGGGCTGTTGCCCGACAAGGGCTTCAAGGTCGTCGCCCAAACCGACTCCGTCCGAATTCGCGAAACGCTGACCTCCAAGACGATTGATGTGAGGGCGATCGGCACGTCCTCCAAGAACCCCGAAGCCACAGCGCGACTGCTACAACGGATAGTGCCGGCGGCCAACGCGTCGCTCCACGTCAATTGTCTCGCATGCGCGCGCAACGAACCGCCGTCCAAGGAATGCGGTCACCCTCCCGTCAGTCTCCGGCACCGCCACGTCGAGGCCGCCTGAGCTTGGCCGGCGCGACGTTGACGAACAACCCGATCCGGGACGTGCGGCGGGACCGGCTCGGTCGTGGCGGCTTCTCGACCGCCGTCGCAGGGCTCGTGAGGGAGCATGCCACCGATGAGCTGATCGTCATTGGCATCGAGGGTGCCTGGGGAACAGGGAAGTCCAGCGTGCTCGGAATGGCCGCCACCGATCTGATAAGCGACGGACGCTGTCGCGAGGTGGGGGTCAGCGCGTGGCGGTCGCCATCGCGCGATCAGTTCCTCGCCAATTTGTCCTACGGCATGATCACCGCGCTCAAACGGGACTGGCAGGCCTCCTATGTCCGGGTGGCTTGGGCCCGTCTCTCGCGGCAATCGATGCCGGCGCTCGTCACGCTCATCCTGCCCATTCTCACGCTGGCGATGCTGATCGCTTTGCCTGAAGTGAGGACCTGGACGAAAAACGTCGTCGAATCCAAGCCCGAGAAGCTGGCCGCCGGGCTCGGGCTCTTCGGATTGCCCATCCTCACCTTCCTATTCAGCCGCATCTCGCAACCCGTCCTCGACGGCGCCAAAACGATGTTCGGCAAAGCCAGTCTCGACGGAGTCGGCGCGCTGGAACGCTTCGCCTACGACTTCGACGTGCTTGGGGCGGGACAGGCGAAGGGTAGCAGGTTCATCGTGCTCGTGGAGGATCTCGACCGCTGCTCGCCCGCGCAGGTGACAGACGTTCTGAGCGCGATCGCTCAGTTGTCGTCGCATCCCAAGGCGGGGCGTCTCGCCTTCCTTCTGGCATACGACCGGAAGGTGTTGCTCAAGAGCATAGGTCAGGACGCCGCGAAAGGCGCCGACGGGCTTGGCGGAACGGCTGCCGTAGAGGATTACCTGGCTCGCGTCGTGCACGTGGAATTGACGCTGCCGGACATCGAATCATCGTCTGGGGTCCAGGATCGACCGGCGCGCATCCCGCGCTTGAACGCCATGGCCACGGCGTTCCTCGTCTCCTCGGTTGCAGTCGGAACTGCGACGTGGTGGATTGCAGCGGCGCCTGCATCGAAAATCGCGGCCGAGATCTCCATCGGCTGCATCGTGGTGCTGCTTGCGGAACCGCTTATCAGCTTTCTACGGAGGTCACGAACCGGAGCCAGCCTGCCGTCTGACTGGGAGAGCGCGGTCAACCACGCGGCACCGTGGCTGCCGTCCGTGCCCCGGAGGCGGACGCACGTGCTGAGCCGCGCGCGCGTTGCGATGCTGATGTCGCCGCAAGCCAGCTTGACGTCGTGGGAGGCGCTTTCCACGGCCGCCATGGCCGACCGGCACCCGACCGCAATCGACCCGGGATCCTTGAAGACGGCGTTGGGTCACGGCGATCTGGATCCGGCCGACGCCTTCCTGGATGTCGGTTTCAAAACGGACTACGATGCCATGAAGGCGCAGGGGAGGGACGTCGCCCACTTCGCAAGTCCCGCCAAGCTGCTGGCGGTCGTGCGCTGGTCTCCGCGAGCTAGCAGGCGAGGACGACTGCGTTCTCGGAGAGGCCTAGCTGACCACCTTGTTGCGCGCTGAGACGCATGGATCGCAGTGGCGAATGCCGGATGAGCGTGAGCCCGCTGCTCTCGCCAAGTTCCGCTATGATGCGGGGTGCGTCGATGGCCACCCCGGCGTAGCTGCTGCCGCCTACGATGATCGTGATCAGGCCGCCGACCTGAACGCGGTCCGCAAGGTCGACCACCACGCCCTCCATGTCGGCGAAGTACGACTCCAGCATGGTCGGGATGCCACGGTTCCAGAGCATCGACCTGCGCGCCTCGACCATCTCCATGGCGGCGTCGAGCGTGGGCGAAGCTCCCGCCGGCTTTCGTCCGGGCCTTTGCAGTTGGACATGAGAATGCATGGTCGCGAGACGAAGCGCCCTGTTGTCGGTCGCATCGCGCAGGTAGCCGAGCATCCAGAGTTCCAGGTTGTAGATGTCGGTGTAGTCGAAGCTGTTGGGATACGGCGGCGAGAAGATCGCGCAGTCCGCGGGCTTAAGGTCGGGGATGCTCGTCCGAGCGTCGCCTTCCAGCACCTTCACGATCCCCTGCATACGCCCGGAGAAACGGACCACGTCGCTTAGCGCCGAGTTGCACGCGTCGCTCATCGCCTCGGTGACGTGCGCCGCGTGCATCACCCTGCGCTCCCAACCACGGCGGTACTTGCGACCCTTGCCGTTGACGACGACGTTGCTCACCGACCTGAGCACCGATCCCAGCATGACCCGGAGGAAGGGACGATTGGCGGGATCGGCGTCTCCTATAGCGCCGAAGAACGCCAGGATTTGCGACGCCACGGAGCCATTGAACACCCAACGTCCGTTATCTCCCGGTTCTATCAGCGTGCTGGGCATCGATTTCGGTACGATCGCCTCCACGCCGTCCGGCCGAGCCATCAGGACCTTCGTGATGTCGGCGGCGAGCAGGCGAGTATCGTAGGTCGTGGTCTTGGCGACGATGATGTCGGCCATGAACGGGTTCACCTCGATGGTGTCGCAGTCGATCCCCATCATCGAGCATACGAGCGCGGTGGTGCCCGATCCGCCCGTCGGATCGATGCAGCGACGCACCGGACGCGTATTCTCCCGGAGCGCCTCCTGCACGAGCAGGGGCGAATACGCCTCCTTGAACCTGAACCAGCGCTGGAATGCCAAGTCGGCGGCGCCGACGTTCGAAGAGAGGGCGCCGCCGCCATGGGGGGAGAGCCAATTGCGCACCGTCGACCCTCCTACGACCCTGTTCGTTGAGATGCCATCGAACTCGGAAAGACCTATTCGCAAGCTGCTCACATTCGAATACTAATGAAAATATGAGTCGACCGCGAGCGGAATATCGTCTGACCGATGCCGAGAAGGTTCGATTGTCGCGAGCGATAGCGACGACGTCGCTGGCCGAGGGCGACTACCGACGCATCTACGAGGAGCTCGGGGTAAGTCAGCCCTTCGTGAGTCTCGCGCTGCACGGCAGACTGGTCGCCCGGACGGCCAAAGTGGACCGCTTATTCGAATACCTTGGCGTCGAGCGCGACGATCCGGCGACGCCGGCATCCGGCACGGGGAGGTCCGAGCGGGCCCCATTGGGCATCAGGGGTCTGGCGGCTCCGGTCGATGCGCTGCTCGCGCTTAGCGATGGCACGAGCGAACAGGACGGATTGCTGTTCGATCTACTGGATGCCGTTCGGCGCCTAGCCGAAGCTCGGAGGGGAGAACGAGATGCGAAGGAGCAGGTCGGCGACCGCTGAGGCTCGGATCGTCCTTCTGAACCATCGAGAGGCCGACGGGGGCGATGCCTCGGTCGGTAACCTCTGCGGCTCAGACGCATCCGGCGTCACTTCCCACGTATGCTTCGTTTGTCGCGGGCTTGTAATTCGCTGGCGACCGGCAGGGCAAGGACGACCCGTCGAAGGGTGACGGAGGGGTGAACGTCGCTGACTTCCGGAACGACAAGGGCAACAAGCAGCTTGTAGCCGACCCCTTGGCCGTCAGCGGATGCCGCAGCTGTCGACCAACACGATGCCTTTTGTTTGAGACTGACCTATCAAAACTCGGCGCAGGCTTACCGCGAAAGGACAAAAGGGAGCAGATTCCAAGAAGACTTGAACCTGCGACTCTCCAATTACAATGCGCTCTCTCTCTATCTCGGTTACGGTAGAGTATGAGGCAGGGTTTAACTTCGACGTTCGCTTTGAACCTGCGGCTCAGCAAGCGCCACTCAATGCCGACTGAGCCAGTAGTATCTCCATGTCGGCTTCACGCGCCCCCTTATCCAAGCGGACAGCCTACCGACGGCCCAGTTTCGGACGTCAAGTGGCACCTGAATGAACGACCGCCTCAGGGAAGCGCTGCAGCGGCCGTTAATGACCGGGTATAGGTCGATCGGCCGCTTATCTAGCAGTTTCGAAGCGCCTACAATCAGGGCTCCCGTTGGCGGTCGACCGCCGCCGTTGCCCCCTTCCGCATGAAACTCCAACTGTCACCTGAGAGCGCGGGCTGGTATGATCGGCTGTTGAGTGCCGCCACGGTCCCTTCGATGTCGGTTGGCCTTCCGACGAGATAGCCTTGCACCATGTCGCATCCCATCACGGTCAGGAGGGCGAGTGTGGCTGACGTCTCGACGCCCATCGCGGTCACTTCCATATCCAGGGCATGCGCAAGGTCGATGGTCGATCGGACCAGCAGCGGGTCCCGATTACTCGCGGTGATCCCGACGATGAAGCTGCGATCGATCTTCAGTTCGACGGCAGGCATACGCTTGAGGTATGTAAGCGATGAGAGGCCGGCTCCATAGTCGTCGACGGCGAGTCGAGCTCCTGCTTCAACCAGCTGGCTCAGGTTAGCAACGCTGGTATCCATGTCTAGGATAACGCCAATCTCAGGAAAGTCGAAGTCGAGCCTGCCTTTGGCGCCGCGGACCAAATCCGCGCACTCGCGGAAAAAGTGGGCGTTGCCCATAAGCTTGGGCGAAAGGTCCACCGCGACCGGAAGGTCGTGACCGGCGCGGGCGAGAGTGCGCTGATCCTGAATTACTTTCTCGATCGTCCATAAGGTCAAGCGGTCGATCTCGCCGGACTCCTCTGCGGCCGGGACAAAGATCTCGGAGCCGATTAGGCCTAGCGAGGGATGGCGCCAGCGGACGATCACCTCCAAGCCTCGAACTTCGTTCGAACGCAACGATAGCTTCGGCTGGTAGACGATGAAGAGTTCGCCAGAGTCGCGCGCGCGCCGAAAGGAGGCTCTGTCGGATACGAGGGCGGCATCAAGTTGCTGCGCCACGCGTGAGAAATTCCAAGCGGCGTCTTCCGCGTCCAGTTTTGTGCCAATGAGGTTCGTCGAAGCGTCGATCCGGGCGACCTTGCGCAAGTTCGCGCCTGTCAGGTCGCTTCCTGCGAAGTCGAATCCGCGCAGGTCTGCGCCGCTTAGATCGAGATCGCATAAATCGCGGTTTGTGAAGTCATGCGCGGGCAAGAGGTTAGCGGCCGAGACAAGTTCATCGAAACGTTCCACAGGCGTTCCATAGAGCGAGCCGATGTCTCGCTCGATCGCCGCGAAACCGTCGAGGGTTTGCCGATCCTCATCCATGTGCCGCCCCATTGTCATCCGCCACGCAATCGCAGAGCACTTCGGCGATGGTGATTTCGCCGACGCGCGTGTCCTCCGCAATCGAGACTAGGCCACGCTCGAGGCGGATCGCCGCGATTCGGTCGCGCATCGCCGATCGGGCAAGGCCGCGCTCCTCCTCGTCCATGCCAACGCGGTCCATTCGCTCCACGCGCAAGCCATCGCGTACTACGACCTCGAACCGAATGCGGCCAGCATCAATGCCGCTATTAAATTCAACCCAGCAGGTGTTCGCCCTGTCTTCGACGGGTCGACCGAAGTACTGGCCGTCAAGACAACCGCCGCGCTTAATGGGGTCTCCATGCTTCCGGTCGCCTACTCGCCAACCGGAAGGAATCGCCTCTATTTCGTAGAGATCGCGGGTCACTCTAATCGTGGTCTCCCGATTGGCGGAGGATGAGGAGCCGGCGCCGGCGCGCACCTGCGCGCCTGCACCTAATGCGAAGTTGGAAGAGAGGCCCGTGCCGGCGCCGATGCTGGCGGCGACCGCGCCACCCTTTCCGCGACTGTCCGAGCTGCTGGCGGCGGTCTCTTCCGAGAACGAGCCGAACTCAAGAGCGCTGCGGTATTTGCTGTCAGCGATGACCGACACTCCCTCGCAAGCATACCGCACGTGACAATACTTAACCCGGATGGCGAGGTTAACCGGCGTTACCGCGATCGCGTCTGTCAGCTGAAGGTTCTCCGCGAGTCGCTTTAGGAGCGGGGGCCGAGGAGTAATCGTGAGATGGCATTCATCCACCTCCAGCCGGACGTCGAGTGGGAAACGCCGACCTATGCGGTTGGCCGGCGATCTTACGGAGATCTCTGCGAGGCCCGGAAGTAGGGCGATCGGCGACCGCGCCGTAAACGAACCTTCCCGCGTCGTCATTCGAGTTCTCCCTCCGCCCACGCTAGGTCGTGCATCATGTCCGAGGCAATAGGTGCAACGTTCAGTTGGAGAGGGCGGGGCTTCCTGGTCGACCCGAGTTGGCCGATCTAGGTGCACGAAGTACTTGAGAAGGGGCAGGACACGACCCTTTGCGCATGCGAGGGTCTGAGAGCCGCCAGTTCACAACGGCTATACCATTTCTAAATCTGCGAGCTGAACGAGCGTCGAATTCTGCGAATGTTATCGGGCACCGGCAGGTGTACGATAACCTCCAGAGCAGGAAGCCGCGGGCCGCGCGCGGCGACCTATGGGCGCAAGCGGCCGAGCCGCCGCGGGTGCCATGTGGGTACATCCGCCCGATTGTGACGTCACTGTCGACGCGGCTTCGCTATCGAGGCGGAAGGGTTGCCCGCCGCTCTTTGCATCCGCTGCGTAGCCGAGACGTATATTGGGTGTGGACCCACAGGTCCTGGACTTGGTGGCGTCTCGATTGTGGCCTTCTCCCTCTTTCGAGGCGCCGCTTCCTACAACCGTAATCCACCTTACGTTTCGCTGCGGGGACGTACCGGGATGCTACGGCGCAGCAGCTGCAGCCGGCCGGTAGCGACGAGGCTTGCACGCCGGTGATGAACTGATCGACCCGGCGCGCCTCACCCGTCGGGTCAGGGGCGTCGGCGGACGGCCCAGATAGGGTCGACAGGCTCCTGATCAGCACCGCGGCCGCGAGCAGGAGGGGAGCGTCGATGACAACCATGGGGCGACTCCTTGCGAAGCCGGCGTATGAGAACGTGATCGTGTAGGACAGAACAAACTTGGTACAGACGCAGACGGCGATATTCGTCACGGTAGGCTGCCGGTTCGCAGAGCGGTGCTTTGAGAACTTACCGCCGGAACGGGATAACCGTGGCCGAGTCCAGAAACGCAGCCATGCCCTCGTCCGCCACGGTGACTAGGAAGGCCGCGTGCGCCTCGTCGTCGGTGTCGAACGTGGCGTCCCACACGGTCGAGGTGCCGCGGGCATTGACCACCTCCAGCGTCCAGCCCGGCTCGTACTCCAGGCGGTAAATCTGCACGTCCACCGCGACGCCGTCGCGAGTCACGGGTCCGGACAGGCCGGACGTGACGATGTTTGGGTCGCGCTCGCTCACGCCTTTGCCCCCGCGCCTCGGCCGCCCAGGTGCGCCCGGGCGGCGGCCTTGGCCGCGGCGATGCACAGCTTAGCGCGCGGCTTCTTCTCGGCTGGGGCTGGCGCCGCAGGCGGCTCCGCGGGCGTCGCCTCGGCCTTCCGCCTGTCGCCGCCAAAGCCCAGCCGCTTGGCCACCTCGGCCCTCATCTGGCTGTGGCCCGGCGCCACCATGGGGTAGTCCGCCTTAAGCCCGTAGCGCTGCCGGTACTCGACCGGGGTCAGGCCCCGCGCCTTGAGGTGCCGGGTCAATGAAGAATACGGCTTGCCGTCGATCATGCTGACGATGCGGTTGGGGTCGGCCAGCGACTTACGCGCGGACACCGCGGGCGTGTATTCTGGCTCGGCTTGCTGGTCCGCTGCGGTCGCCGGCGATGGCGCACGCGCTTCAAGACCCGCCACGGCAGCGTGCATGGCGACAAAGAACGCGGGCACGTCCTCGGCGGCGGCGCGGGTGCTTGGATTCGCCAGTCAAACGACGGTGAGCGCGGTCGCAAGCTCGGCGGCGGACGAGTTGTCGCTCATAGTCTCGGGCTCCGGAGAATGTTCCGTTGTGGATGGATCATTACCCGCCCTTGGGCAAGGTCGTCACCGTCGAGCCGTTCGGCGGCGTCCGGGGCGGCTGAGCCTGCGCCAAGCTACCAGCCGCCGCGGTACGGCTCGCAGGCGACCCCGTCACCGTCTCGGTCCAGCGCTGACCGGTAGCCGGGCTGGCCGGCGTAGATTGGCGCCACGCCGGCAGCGCGCGCCTCTGCACAGCGGAAATAGTAGACCCCCGACGCCGCGGGCGATCGGGCGGGCGGCGTCCCGGCGTCGCCACCGGCAGGTCGGGCGGCTTGCCGAATCATGTCGGCGAACGCGGGCGCAGCCCGATCCAACGATGGCGCGGCGCCGACTAGCGCTCCGAGCACCGCTGCCGCCCCCAGGGTCGCCACCGCGCCGCGGCCGACCAACCGCTCACCGCGAAGCCGGCGGTAGTGGCCCGGCTTGAGCATGGTCATGCGTCGATCGCGGCGGTTCATGGCAGCTGAGTGGCACGGCAGGGGTTAAAAGGCCGTCTGGGTGCGCGCTTCAGTTCGGCGCCGATCGGCGGCAGCAGCGCCTCAGTGGCGAGATCGGGATAGCCGCTGACGTCCACGTCGGCGGCATGGCCGGGTGTGCCCGCGCAGGTGAGCAGCAGGGCAGGTACGATCTTCGGTCGGCGCATGGGTCGGGTCTCCGGCGGGAGCCGGCACCAGCGTCCGCTCCCACGTCCCGATGCCCGGCAGAGCCCGGCTCGCCGGCAGCGACGCGCCGCTCGCGGCACTGCCAATCATGCGCGACACGTCGGCGAAGTCCAGTCGCTCTTGCCATTGCGCAGCGCTGCAATCAGAAAGGCTCCGTTCTCCTGAGAGGGGGAGTGGAGCGTGAGAACTCGCCCGCGCAAAGCAGCCGGTCACGATGAAAAATCGAGGCCGGATGGCATGCGCGCATGTCCAGCCGGCAACGGTAAAGGCGCATGCGCTCTGTGCTTTGCCAGGGTTCTCACCGTCCGGCTTGGGCCGTCGCTCCGAGAGGTACATAGGGCGACGGAGGGACCATGCCGACGATGCTGACGCTGATCGAGCGCATCCGCGAGCGGCTGGCGCAGGGCGCCTACGCCAATGAGGCGGCGATCAGCCACGGCGTGGTGACGCCGATCCTGAACGCGCTGGGTTGGGACAGCGCCGATCCGCACCAGCTCGTTCCCGAATATGCGACGGAACGCGGCCGCGTCGATTTCGCGCTGTTCGGCTTGGGCCACCGCCCGGCGGTGTTCATCGAGGTCAAGGCGGTCGGGCGCGCCGCCGTCGGTGACCGGCAGCTGTTCGAATATGCATTCCACCAAGGAGTGCCGCTGTGCGTGCTAACCGACGGCCGTGAATGGAGCTTCTACCTGCCGAGCGGGCAGGGCAGCTATGAGGACCGCCGGGTCTACCGCCTGCAGCTCGACGATCGCGAGTCCCAAGAATGCGAAGCCCGGCTGACCCGCTACCTGGGACGGGACCGGGTGCGCAGCCAACGGGCGTTCGAGGACGCGCAGAGCGACTATCGCGATATCGCCGGCAAGCGCGAGGCGATTGCCATCCTGCCGCGCGCCTGGGCCGAGCTGGTTGCCGCAGCCGAGGATTTCTTGATCGATTCGGTTGCCGACAAGGCGGAGGCGCTGTGCGGGCACAAGCCCGAGGCCGGCGCCGTGCTGGCCTATCTCAGGACGCTGAAGCCGGTCGGGCAGCCTGCACCCGCGCTATCAGCAGCTCCGGCAGCGGCAAGCCCGCAACCGGCCACAAGGGTTCACGAGCAGCAACCTGCCTCTCCTGCCGCCCCCGTCGAGCCAAGCGAGCGCCTCGACCGGACGGTGCGCTTCCAGATGCTCGGTGTCGAGCATAGCTGTTCGACCGCCAGTGCCGGACTGGTCGACATCCTGGGCGTGCTCGCGACACGCGTCCCGGGCAAGCTCCCGGCGCTTGCCGAAGCCGTGCGGACCCGGACCCGCACTCATATCGCGACCACGGCGGCGGCGATCTATCCCGATCACCCGCACCTCGTCCGCTCCGCCGTCGAATTTGCGCCCGGCTGGTTCATCGGATGCAATCTCGCCAACCGCGACAAGATGCGAATCATCCGCATCGCTGCCGACCTGTACGGCATCACCATGCCCGACGATCTCGATATCGCGCTGCCCAACGGCTGACCTCGAGCCGTGCGCACGATGGCGGTGGACTTCCTGCCCTGATCGAGCATGGGTGTGTCGCGCGTCGCGGGCCTCGATCGCCGGCGACGGACCTGGCGATCCGCCGGGCTCGGGTCAGTGGGGGCAGCGCCGGTGCCGGCTCCCGCTGGAGAGCCCTGATGATCGTCACCCGCGCTACCTACTTCCATGTCCTTCCGCTCGCCTCGGTCGCCCTGCTCGCAGCCTGCGCCGACCCGATCGGCGATGCCAAGAAGCGATTCGAGGCCGTCAAGCATTTAGCGCCAGTGCCGAGGAGCTCTGCGCAGCCGCCAAGGCTATCCCTGCGGCGTATCTCGCTCAGGGTATGCCGAGGGCTATCGGACCGAACTCGTCCATGCCGATGGCGAATGCCTTGGTGCGAAGATCGATGAGCAGAACGGCTTTGTCCGAGACATCAACGGCAACGTCCAACTGGCTCCGGAACCGGACGACATGTCCGCACTCCCCGACAATGTTCAGCTTGCCAACGAGGTCGCTCCGGTCGACCGCCCGTATTAAGCTCATGGCTGACGCCGGGCTTGCTCGGCTCAGCGGCGCAGCAGCATGCGCTGCTGCGCCCGCCAGCAGGCGGGCAGCACGGCGGACAGGCCCCTGGCCGCGAGTACCGGCGCCTGCTCGCCCGCGATGATCCGCTCGACCACGTCGGGTGCGACGAACGCGAGCCGCAGCAGGCGTGCGGTACGGCTGCGGCAGCGGCCGGTCTCCTGCGCCATCTGCCAGATCGACCGGTCGGGGCGGGCAAGGAGGAGGTCGCGTATGTGCATCGCCTCGGCAAGCAGCGCTGCGACCTTGGTGTCGTGGTGCTCGGGCTGATCGTCGGCGGGGACGACCAGCCGCACCTCCTTGCCGACCCGCCGGCGGACCGCGGGCGCACTCAGGAGAAGGGTGCCGCTCTCGCCGTCACCGACGGCATCGTCATCCACGGCGACCTCGATCCGCAGTAGCTTGAGCAAGGCGGGGCGCGACACGCCGATGGCGATGTGCTGGTCGGTGATCTGCACGTTGCAGACCAGGTCGCCGACCAGCTGCCGCCGCCTGGCCGGCGCGTCGAGCTCGGCGGCGAGCATGGCCCCGGTCGTGATCGCGAGCTGCAGGGCGGCGGCGCTGCCGTCGCCCAGGTTAGCGAGCCGCCGCATCTCGCGCCGGTCGCAAAGCAGTGCGCGGAGACGATCGACGACGATCGTCTCGACATCGTGCGCGGGCACGCGCCAGGCGGGCGGGTCGGTGGCCGTGCGCTCGGAGGCGGGGGTCACATAATAGCGGTAGCGCTTCATGCCCTTGGCGGCGTGGCTCGGCGCCATGCGGCGGCCATCGCCATCATGCAGGATGCCGGTGAGCAGGCTCGGCTCGGTCCGGCGGGTGCGACGCTGCGGCTCGGCGCGGTTGCATGCGATGGTCGCCTGCACCTGATCCCACAGGTCGGGCGTGACGATCGCCGGGTGCTCGCCGGCATGGCTTGCGCCCTTGTGGGTGATCTCGCCCAGATAGATGCGGTTGCCAAGCAGGTGGAACAGCGCGCCGCGCCCGAACGGCACCCCGCCGACGGTGCGGCCGTTGCCATGCCGCCGGACCTTGGTCCGGTAGCCGTCGCGGTGCAGCTCCTCGAGCAGCGCCTGCCCCGAGCCCAGTGCTGCATAGCGGGTGAAGATATGCCGGACCTTGGCCGCTTCCGCCGCATCGATGACGAGCTTGCGCTCGCGGACCTCATAGCCGAGGGGCACGGGTCCGCCCATCCACATGCCCCGGGCCTTGCTCTGCGCGATCTTGTCGCGGATGCGCTCGCCGGTCACCTCGCGCTCGAACTGCGCGAAGCTGAGCAGCACGTTCAAGGTCAGCCGCCCCATGCTGGTGGTGGTGTTGAACGACTGGGTGATCGACACGAACGAGGCGTGCCGCGCATCGAGCACGTCGACGATGCGGGCGAAGTCGGCGAGGCTGCGGGTCAGGCGATCGATCTTGTAGACGACGATCACGTCGACCCGGCCTGCTTCGACATCGGCGAGCAGGCGCTTCAAGCCCGGCCTCTCCATATTGCCGCCCGAGAAGCCGCCGTCGTCATAGGTCTCGCGCACCGCCACCCAGCCCTCGTGACGCTGGCTGACGATATAAGCGGCACACGCCTCGCGCTGCGCATCCAGGCTGTTGAACGCCTGGTCGAGCCCCTCCTCGCTCGACTTGCGGGTGTAGACCGCCGCACGGATGGCACGCGGCTGTCCGGGGTCGAACCGCTGCGGCCGCCTAGCCACGGGGCGGGTCGGTCAGGCCGAAGAAGCGCGGTCCCGACCAGCCGGCACCGGTCACCTCGCGCGCGATCGCGGTCAACGAGGCGTAAGGCCGGTCCTCCCAGACATAGCCGCCATCGGTGACCAGCACCGTGATGGTGCGGCCATGCCAGTCCCTCACCAGCTGGGTGCCGGGCCGGAGCGTCTGCGCGTCGGCCCCGCCGGCGATGCGGCGCAGCGCGCGTAGGGTCGTGGGGCTCAGCCCGCCATAGGCCTGCTCCTGGAGCTTGTAGGCGATGCCCAGCCGCAGCAGGTCCGCCGACCAGCGCGGGGCGGGCGAGCCCCACAGGCGCGGCCATTGGTCACGGAGCTCGGCTGACGTACACGCCGTCAGCCGCGCAAGCTGCGCGTCGAGCGCATCCGTCACTCGGCCGCCTCCTCGATGCGATAGCGTGAGGCCCCGCGCTCGCCGGCCTTCACGACCGCGTGGCCCTTCTGGCGCAGGCCGGTCAGCGCCGCGCGCATGGTGTGGAAGCAGCC